>QIHI01000068.1 GCA_003230915.1 Kiritimatiellales bacterium
CGAGAGGAAAAAAACTGTCCGCCATCGTGGATCCCTACAGCTACATTGATCGCCTCGACATGCCTAAATTAGTGATTAACGGGTCGGGCGATCAGTTTTTTATGCCGGACGCCTCGCGGCTTTATTTCCACGATCTGGTGGGACAAAATTCGCTGCGATACATTCCCAACGCTGGCCACGGCTTGAACGGGAGCGCCCTTGGTTCACTGGAGGCGTTCTACCGCTCTGTTCTGGATTCGAAGCCGATGCCGAAGTTTTCCTGGAGCATCTCCCCCACCGACGGCCACATTAAAGTTAAACCCACGACGCCCCCGGTGGAGGTCAAGCTGTGGGTGGCGAAAAACAGAACGGCTCGGGATTTTCGACTCGAAACCATCGGCCCCGCCTGGCGCTCTACCCCACTGGATGCCAACGAAGCGGGCGAGTATGTCGCGAGTGTGGATACACCGACCAAAGGATGGGTTGCCTTTTTTGTTGAGCTGACTTTTGATGCCGAGCATGGAAAGACCCATGTGCTAACCACAGATATTAGCGTGATCCCAAACCGTCTTCCCTATTCCAAATAAACATTACTCGGAGCGAAGAACAAACCGCCGCCAAAGCATGCCGAAATCCTCGAGGATCATGATCAGCGCTGGAATCAACAGTAACGTGATGCCCGTGGCGAAGAGAATGCCAAAGCCGAGCGAGATCGCCATTGGAATAAGGAACCGAGCTTGAAGCGAGGTTTCTGTGATCATCGGCATTAGCCCAAAGAAGGTGGTTAACGTGGTGAGGATGATCGGACGGAAACGTTGAATGCCAGCGGCCACGACAGCATCGTGCATCTTGGCTCCGGCGCGGCGGCGCTGATTGGCAAAGTCGATGAAGACCAGCGAGTCATTCACGACCACACCTGTAAGCGCCACAATACCGAACAGGCTCAGCAGGCTGAGGCTATAGCCGAGCAACAGATGCCCGATCACCGCACCGATCACTCCGAACGGAACACTGATCATGATGATGAGTGGCTGAGTATAGCTCTTGAACGGAATGGCCAGCAGGACATAGATGAGCAATAGGGCAACCAAAAGCCCGCTAATCAGTCCCTCAACGCTTTCTCGTTCGTCGGCCTGCTTCCCTTCGAAGGAATAGGACAGACCGCCATACTTTTGAAGCAGTGCCGGCATGAGGTCGGCTTTAAGCACTGCGAGAATTTGCGGGGTCTGCTCGCGCGGATTGATGCCGGCGGAAACGGAGATCACCCGGCGGCCGTCGCGACGCGTGATGGAGGTGAAGGCACGACCTCGCTTGGTTTCAACAACCTCCCGCAACGGAACCTCGGTACCGGAAGGCGTACGAACAATCATCTCTTCAAGACTGAATTCGGTGTCGCGCTCGGCCTTCGGCAAGCGAACCATCACCCGGATTTCATTGCGTCCACGCTGCTGACGGATGGCCTCGGAGCCATAGTAGGAGTTACGAACCTGCCGTGCAATTTCGCTGGAGGTCAGGCCGAGACTTCGTCCGGCCGGAGTGATTGAAAAATCGATTTGCGGCTTACCGTTGCTAAATCCATTGTCGATATCCCGTACCATCGGAAAGCTACGCAGGGATTCGGCGAGATCTTCACTCGCCTGCTCAAGCACATCTAGATTGCGGTGGGAGAGCTCGACGGTCAAGGCACTGGAAGCGCCGCCCGGGCCGCCTTGGCTATTGCGAAATGTCAGGTTTTCCAATCCGCTTATTTCCCCGGCCGCCTCCCGCCAGCGGTCAATAAACTCCTGAGTGGAAACGGGACGATGATTAGGATCGAGCAGTTCATAATCGATCTTCCCTCTGTGTGCATTGATCGAAGAACGGACTCCTTTAGCGAACGGCTTTCCACTCTCCACTTCAATCTCTGCGAGGATTTGGTCGCCGGCAGCAATCAAGCGGTCGTGTATCTCTTTATTTTTTTCAACAGGCGCACCGAATGGAAGGGTGTAGCGACATGAAGCGATATCGGACTCTACGCTGGGGAACATCTCAAAGCCCATACGTCCGCTCTTCACATAGCCGAGTGTTATAATCAAAATCACGAGGCCGATGCTAAGGGTGATGTAGCGCAACCGCAGGGCACGCTCGAGCAACGGCCCGTAGACCTCTCTCACGAAACGGCTGAACCGCAGACTAAATCGTTGTTGAAGACGGTGAAGCCTTCCCCGATGTTCCTTGTCCTTTTGGTGGGCCAGGTGGGCCGGAAGGATATAGAGCGCCTCAACCAACGAGATGATGAAGGTGGTACAGACCACCAGCGGAATCACTCGGAAAAACTTGCCCATCACCCCGGGTACAAAATAGAGCGGCATGAACGCCACGATATTGGTGAGAATACTGAACGTGACTGGCACAGCAATCTGCCGCGTACCCACAATGGCCGCTTGTAGAAACGGCATACCGTCTTGATGGAGGTGGTAGACATTTTCACCCACCACAATGGCATCGTCCACCACAATGCCTAGGGCAATGAGAAAGGCGAACATGGTGATCATATTCAGGCTCACCCCCATACTACCCATGAACAAGAAGGTCCCCAGAAAGGAGATTGGAATTCCTAGCATCACCCAGAAAGCCAGTCGCATCTCCAAAAAAAGACCCAGCATCACAAAGACCAGTACCAGACCAAGTACCCCGTTTTTAAGCAACAGACCCATGCGTCCGCGGAAGTGCTCGGCGCTATTATTCCAAATGGTGAACTCAAGACCTTCGGGCATGGTGCTACGCAACTCATCGAGCACCTTAAGCACAACCTCTTCGACCGATAGTGGAGTTTCTTTGCCCACGCGATAGACCGTGAGTCTCATGGAAGGTTTTCCATTGTAGAAAGCGTATCGGTCAGACTCGTCGAATCCGTCGTGGATCTGCGCGATATCTTCGAGCAGTAGCCGGGTTCCATCCTGTGAAGTGACGATGGGGATTTGGGCAAACTCACGGCCCAGATTCCGGCGATCCTTCACACGAACAAGGATTTCTCCGCCGCTGGTCTTCATTCCACCGCCGGGAAGATCCACGGAACTACGGGCAATAATATCCGAAACCTCCTTTAATGAAAGATTCAGCTCCCGCAGTTTATTCTGCTGGATTTCAATGGAAACCTCGTGCCGCCGGACATTTGAAATTTCGATCTGGGTGATCCCTTCGGCACTTAACAATCGATCGCGCACCTGTTCGGTTATCTCCCGAAGAACCTCCTCGGAGGCATTCGCCGCAACGATCACATCCAGCACCGATTTTTTAATCCGAAGCGCACGGATCGTCGGCTCTTCGGCATCGAGCGGGAACGTCCGGATACGATCGACCTCGGTTCGAATATCATCGGTAACGGAGTTGACTTCGTGGCTCGGCAAAACTTCAACAAGCACTGCGCCATGGCCCTCATTGGCCGTGGCCGTAACCTTCTTCACACCATCAATACCGCGCATAGCCTCTTCCAGCACCAGCAGAATTCCTTGTTCAACCTCGTCCGGACTGGCACCGGGATAAGAAACCCCGACGGTGACCATGTCCAGTTGCGCCTCGGGCAGGAATTCCTGTTTCACCTTCGAGGCAGCAAAGAAGCCCCCGCCGATCAGAATGATCATCAGAATATTGGCCGGCACCGAATTTTTCGCCATCCAGGCAATCGGCCCGCGCTTGGGTTCAAATTCCATATTCATCAACCTATTCCTCTAAAATCATTAATCACGAAAACTAGTCCTGTTCAGGTGAGATGGATTTTATTTTCAATTTTCGTGTATTTTGTGGTTTTCATCTTTCTTATTCAGTGTTGATATCCACCCCTTGGATCGGGGTCGTCATGCCGGAGACAATCAGTTCGTCGCCATCGGAAAGGCCTTCGCGGATCAGCATCCGGCGAGCATCGCGCCAGAGCACCTTGACCTCGCGAATATCGAGTTTGCCGGCCTGAGCAATCCAAACAAACCGATCATCATGCAAGGCATTGCGCGGAATGCTATAGACCCCCTCCAATTCGCGGCCGCTGATTTCAGTGCGGATAAATTCACCAATCAGTAGCGGTTTCCGATCCTTGTTTTCCGGTTGGAGGCAGAGCGGATCCTTCACTTCCACCAGCAGGCGTGCCATACGCCCCATCTCCTCCAAATCGCCCAACAACTTGATCACACGTCCTTCGCGCACTGCACCGGAGGAAGAAAGAACTTTGACGGCGCTACCCGGAATATCCAACCACGGAAGACGGTCGACCGGTATGGAAACCTTGATCCAATAGCTATCGGTTCCCGCCAGACGAGCGAGTTGCCCTTGCGGGGAGGCCTGCGAGCCTATGTTCACATCGCGCGAAAGTACAACGGCATTAAACGGCGCGCGAATCTGCGTACGAGTGAGATTAAGCTGGGCCATTTTCAGCGACGATTCCGCCGCTTGCAACGAGGCTACACTAGCGGCCAGATGCGGAATGCGCAGAGCAAGTTCCTTTTCCTGTTCCGAGGCATCGTCCATTTTCAGCAGTTCCCATTCGCGCTGGGCCACATCATGCCGCCCCATCTCCAGCTTGTGGTTGAAACGTGCCGTTTCGAGCTCGGATTGGCTGGCGGCAAGTGCCAGTTCATAATCGACCGGATCGAGGGCTAAAATCTCAACCCCCTTCGCCAACAAACCACCGTCAATAAAATCAGGTGCCAGCGAGATAATCTCGCCACCAACGCGAGTACGAAGCAATACCTCTTCGGAAGGGACCACGCTTCCCGTGAGTTCCAGCACAACGGTTTCCTGGCCCTTGCGTAGCTCTTGTGTTTTCACTAGAACCGCCATCCGTGGCGGTTTTGTTTTTGTGGCCTTTGGAGCGGTGGCCACCAGAACCCAGGAAATTCCCAAGGCTCCCAAAATGAGGACAACGCTAATGATTGCAATAATTCCTTTACGCATGGTGTTCTCCAGTACTTTATAAAAAGTTAACTTCTAAGTCCTAAACCATCTCAAGTGCAGGGATTCCAAAGGACTAAATCTCTTCGGTCTTCCTTGTTCGTTATTCTACGATTTTTCAAGCTCACTGGGCCAGCTCCCGCCGAGTGCCCGGTATAGATTAATGCGGTATTGCAGCAGATTGAGCTGCGCCTCAACGCGATCGCGCTCCAATGTTTGGAGCGTGTTGAGCTGAATGAGTACCGTGGTGTACTCGATCAACCCGTTGCGGTAGCGGTTAACCGATTCTTCGTGGGAACGGCGAGCGGCCTCCAGCTGCTTCTCGAGCAGCCCGATAAACTCGCGCTGTTTCTGTTCCGAGACAAGGGAATCTTCGACTTCCTTGATGGCGTTGATCACGGTTTCGCGATAGGCGGCAAGCCGCTCGTCGGCCACGGCGCGTGTACGCACCACCTCGGCCTTACGACGACCTCCGTCAAAGATCGGTCCAGTGATGCTGGCCGCGAGGTTGGCCGCCCAATCATCGAATAGGTCAGTCACATTGCTACTGCCATAATCCAGCGAACCTGTAAGCCGGATCGCGGGAAGCCGGCCGGCGCGAGCCGCACTTACCTGCCAATCGGCTGAATATAACTGTAGCCCAGCTGCGCGAACATCTGGCCGATTTGCAAGTACATCGGCGGGGATTCCAATGGAAGGAAGGGTTCCTAGAATCGGAAGTTGAATCTGGCTGATATGCACCGCATCGAAATTTAACATACCCAAAAGAGCGGCAAGCTCATTGAATAACAACTCCTCGCGGAGTTCCGCTAGTGGAATGCGGGACTTCGTACCAAACACAGTTTGCCGTTGCTGATAAATATCCAATGCACTCGAAAGCGATTTACGGAAGCGGAGTTCGATGAGTTTAAGTGAGGTTTGGTTGACTTCCAGTTGCTTATGGATCACCACGATCTGTAGGCGCTGCGCAAGAATTCCGATCCAGTTTATACCCACCTGCGAAGACAGTGTGATCGCCGCAGTATTCAATTGTTCCCGCGAGGCTTTGCGATCAAGCTCAGCGGCTTCGGTTTGCGACTTAATCCGCCCCCAGAGATCGACTTCATACATGGCGGGCAAACTGAAAGAATAGCTTTCAACAGAAGTGTCGATATTGCTAAATCGAGTGGCTTCGCCGCGGGCGCTATAGCCTACGGAGGGGAGGCGCTCCGCCCCTGTCTGCGCGGTGACGGCCTCGGCCTGGGCCAGTCGTGCCCAAGCTTGTTGGATCGACGGGCTGTTCCTTAGTGCCTCGTCGATTAACGCCGAAAGCTCCGGCGACTGAAAGGTTTCCCACCAGCGATTGGTCGTATCCAAGGTTTCGGAATAGAGCGAAAACTCTTCCGGAAGGCCGGGGTTAAGCTCCATCCGATCCTCCGGCGCAAAGATCGTGCAGGAAGAGAGTAAGGCCACCAGGGCTCCCCATACCCATGTCATGTGTCTGTTCATTTTTAACCTTTTACCATTCACTGGTTTCAGGGATGAATCGGATTTTTATTCTATGAAACCTGAGTAATCTGTGGATCTATCTTTCTGAATCTCTTTCAACCCGCCGAGCGAGAAATAGGCGATGTGGCGGGCGGTGCGATCGATCTCCTCTTCGGTCATGGTTTTTTTTTCGATCATGTGCTCGCGCAACGGACGGCTGAAGTTGTAGAAGGCGCATTGGCCGATGATGCTGTGGGTACATAAAAACAAGCTTTGCGCATCAAAATGCGAGTCAGGCATGGTTTGAATCAAAGAAGCCAAGTGCTGGCTTTGCGGAAAAAGATAGTCCGTTGCAATTTTTTCTAGTGCCAGCGTCGGCGAGGCCATCTCCCGGTAAAGCAGCTTGGCGAACAGTCCATTTTCTCCTTCGCTAAAAATACGGTGGAGAATGGCACTTGCAAAGATATAGAGACCCTCCTCAATACCGGAATTCTCTGGAAGAACCCCATCGACCGGGTAGGTTGCGGTGGCATGGGAAAAGGCGTAGTGCCATACTTCGTCGTACAACTTTTCCTTGTCGCCGAAATGGTAGTTTACTGAGGCAATATTGGCTCCGGCTGTTTCGCAAATCTCAGCCACGGTAGCCTCATGAAAACCCTTCTCCGAAAAGATTTTGCAAGCGGCCTGCAAAACGCGTTCTTTGGTGGTCTGTTTTCCGGACATATTTAAATACTAATTTTAAATGATTATTTAATATCGTAGGAGCTACTTGGAATATTGTCAATTCGATGTTTTTCTTTTTCCCCAGCGTGACTTCCAGAGAAAATATGAGTATATTTAGAATCCAAGTGTAGTAAAACAATATTCCGAAGCATACCAAGCCTAGGTCATACTTTAATTTTTAAGCAACACGAAGAGCGGAAACTATGCCACGCGAAATCATCAAAATCCTAGGCATCGACACTTCCCTGCGCTCGACGGGCGTGGGAGTTATTGAAGCGCACGGCTCCGCGCTGCGAGCGGTGGCTTATGGGCGCATCCAGAACAAGCCCAAGGTACCCCTCTCTCTTTGTCTAGAAAATATCTTCAATTCAATCACGGATTTGATCGATGAGCACCAGCCCACCTGCGCCTCCATTGAGGGGATTTTCTTTTCCAAAAATGCTAATACGGCGATGATTCTCGGGCAGGCGCGCGGCGTGGCCATTGCAGCCTGTGCCAGAAAAGGGTTGGAAATTACCGTACATGCGCCTCGGAAGGTAAAGTCTGCCCTCGTTGGAACCGGTGCCGCGAGCAAGGATCAGGTCGCTAAAATGGTCGTGCGGTTGCTCAACCTTTCCGAGCAACCGCAGGAAGATGCCGCCGACGCACTCGCCATCGCCATCTGCCACCACCACCAACTTTCCCTGCCGGAAGAGCTTCGAGCGAAGAAAATCTAAAAATTCTCCACCTCAAAGGGCTTTGGAAGAGCAACCTTGATGCTCTCCGTTTTCTAGCAGAGCGAGTATTTTTTAATCCAACTTCTTTTTCTAGTTGATGGAATCGACGGTGTTGGCGGAGGAGGGCGATGGATGATCTCGTTCTTCGACAAGGTCGAGTAGGCCGTGTAGCTGTTTCCTGCGCATCAGGTCGTAGGCCGTTTCGCCGTCGAGATCGGCGATCTGTACATTGGCTCCTTCTGCGATGAGAAAGCGGACGCTCCTGTATTCTTTAGCAATAAGCAGTAGGTGGATGGCGGTATATCCGTTTTCGTGAATACGGTCCAGCTCTGCTCCATGTTGAAGTAGCAGCCGGGCGGTTTCGTATTTCCGTCCGCGCAAGGCATAGTCGAACGCCGTGCGGTCGTCTGGGTTGCGCAGGCCGACCGTTCCGGGTTGCGCAAGGAGAAGCTCAATGAGTTCATTTTGTCCGTTAAGTGCAGCAATATGCAGTGGAGCCATTCCTGAAAAATTAATGTATTTGGAGTCTGCGCCGTTTTGAATAAGCAGATTTGTGGTTTCTAGATTTCTGCGGCGGACGGCTTTGTGGAGCGCGGTATCGCCAAGGCGATCCCACAGGTTGGGGTCGGCTCCATGTTCAAGCAGGAATCCGACAAGAGGTAGCTGGTCTTTCATGATCGCCAGAGTTAGTGGGGTCTGGTAGAGTGGGTTTCGCACGCTCGTATCTGCGCCGTATTTAAGGAGTAGAGCGAGTGCAGAGGTATTTTGAGTCTGTATAGTATGGTGGATCGGAGCCAGTCCGTCGGCATCTGGAGTATCAGGGTCGACGCCATGCACGAGCAGAGTTTCGAGCATGAGAAGGCTTGGGAGCGCGGCAATCACCCAGTTATGCTCATTGGTTGTGCATTCGAGTTCAGCCCCGCTTTCGAGCAGCAGGCCGACCGCCTCTGGCTTATTACTTTCCAACGCCAGCACAAGCAATGTCTTTCCGGTTTCCTGATCGGTGCGTACCAACGCGGCGGGATCTTTCGCAATATGTTCTCGTAGCGCCAAGAGGTCGCCTTTTTCCAGCAGGGAAAATTCGGTAGACACCCGTGCGGACAATCCGTAAATAACAACAGACATTATAACGATGAAGACCAGCGGTATAGCATATTTGAGCATCTGCCACGGAATATGCGATCGACGGTGTTGCCGACTAACTTTGGGATGTATGAAGTACCGTGCAGATGCATAGACGACCAGCAGGACAACCCAAGTCAGCACCAACGCACCGGTTACGGTGGCTCGAAGCAGAAATCGCTCTTCGTCGCCAAACGATCCGGCTTGTCCTGCAGCATCCCAGGTGGCGAGCGCACCGAGGGCAATGCCAACGCCCACAAACCATAGAGCCAGCTTAATCCGTGTTTTAACCATGAATAGAACAGCCATAACAGGGGAAGTTACAAAATTTCACTTCATACCTGCAACGCATCAATCCAACTATTCTGAACACCAACGCCTGGTTGCCCGTAATTCCACTTGCGTTTTCCATTCGGATTCCCAATATGTGGCGCTTCACCAACCACTCCAGCTGAAAGGAAAACTCATTATGGCCATCAAAAAAGTTGCACTGCTTACCGCCGGCGGCCTTGCGCCGTGCCTCTCCACTGCGATCGGTCGCCTGATCGAACGCTACACCGAAATCTCCCCTGAAACCGAAATCATCGCCTACATCGGCGGCTACAAAGGCCTTCTGCTCGGCGAGAGCATCGAAATTAACGCGAGCATCCGCGAAAACGCCGCCATCCTTTACAAGCATGGCGGAAGCCCTATCGGTAACAGCCGCGTCAAGCTCACCAACGTTAAGGATTGCGAAAAACGTGGCCTCGTCAATGAAGGCGAAAACCCGCTCGAAGTCGCCGCCAACCAACTGATCAAGGATGGCATTGAGGTCCTCCACACCATGGGTGGTGATGACACGAATACCACCGCCGCCGACCTCGCGGCCTACCTTGCTGAAAACGACTATAAGCTCATCGTCGTTGGCCTGCCCAAAACCATCGATAACGATGTCTTCCCGATCAAGCAGAGCCTCGGTGCCTGGACGGCCGCTGAAGAGGGCGCAAAATATTTCGAGAATGTTGTCGCCGAACACAATGCCAACCCACGCATGCTTATTATCCACGAAGTCATGGGGCGCAGCTGCGGGTGGCTCACTGCCTACACCGCTAAAGTCTACCACGAAAACCTCGAAGAACTCGATTTCCTGCCCAATATCGGGCTTTCGGCCGAACGCAAAGACGTGCATGCTATCTTTATTCCTGAAATGAAAATCAACATCGCCGCCGAAGCCGAACGCCTCAAGCTGGTGATGGATAACCTTGATAATGTGAATATCTTCATTTCCGAAGGAGCCGGCCTCGAGACCATCGTCAAGGAAATGGAAGCCGCTGGCGAAAAAGTTCCCCGCGATGCCTTTGGTCACGCCAAGCTCGATGCCGTCAACCCCGGTGTCTGGTTTGGCAAGCAATTCGCCAAGCTGCTCGGAGCGGAAAAAGTACTCATCCAAAAGTCGGGTTATTTCGCCCGTGCCGCCGCCTCCAATAAAGCCGACCTCATCCTTATTAAGGAGTGTTGCGATAAAGCCATCGAATCAGCGCAATCCGGCATCGGTGGTGTGGTGGGTCACGACGATGACCAGAACGACGAGCTGCGTGCCATCGAATTTCCACGCATTGCCGGCGGAAAGCCGTTCGACATCGATGCAGAGTGGTTCAGCGAACTGCTCGCCGATATCGGCCAGACCAAAGGCGGCAAAATCGAGACCGCACACTAGCAACCAAGATTCGAAGACATCAGACTTTCTGGTCAGTGATGATTGTCGTCCCTCGCTCCCTCCTCACCATGTGCTAAATGGGCGTTGGGCAAGATAGGCGTTGTAGTAGCGTGGATCGCTGGAAACCTCTTTGCCGGCCCAATCCGGCAGATCGAATTCCTGCTCTTCCGACTCCAGTTCAATCTCGGCCATGAGGAGGCCTTCGTTGACGCCGGAAAAAACATCGAGTTCCCAAGTCACATCGCCGTGTTCGATGAAGTAGCGTTTCTTTTCAACCACTGCCTCGCCGCACAATGGCAATAGAGCCTCCGCATCGGGTACAGGAATTTCATATTCAAATTCGGAACGAGTAATGCCGATGGTCGCGCCCTTAATGGTCAGGAACGCCTGCTCGCCAATAATCCGCACGCGAACGACCCTTTCTTCGTCTGAGTGGAGATAGCCCTGTCGGCACATCAGCCCTTCTCCAGCGGCAACCGGCCAGCCGCCCTCCTTCACCAAAAACTTACGCTCGATTTCGATACCCATGGTCAAAATACCTTGGTCAGTCGGGTGCTGTCCGGAATCATTTCCTCCCGGAGCATTTCAAATAACCGCTGGACAATCGGCCCTGGCACGCCTTTGCCGACGGGGTTTCCCTCGAAACGGATTACGGGGGTAATATTCAGCGTGGTACCATAGATGTGAATTTCGGCGGCGGATCGCGCCATACCGAGACTGATCGGACGGTACTCGGCGGAAGTCAGCACCCGCTCCTGCTTGAGCTTCTTGGCAAACTCCAGTGCGCGCCGCGCCGTCGTTCCCGCAAGAACGCGATCAGGCGGAGGCATGAACAGTTCCTTGCCGAGCGTCACGATACCGAAGTTTTCGGTGGCTCCTTCGGCGAGATTTCGGCTTTCATCAAGCGATATTGTAAAATCGACGCCAAGATCAACCGCTTCTTTTTTCATAAGAACATTGGGCAGATAGTTGCAGGTCTTGACCTTGGCGAAAATGCCGGCCTTCACCGGAATTCTGCTCATGGCCACACTGACCCCGTCGGGCATTTGATCGCTGTTTGTCTGCGGGAGTTCATATACCACGATATACAGCTCAGGGTCGAGGCAGGCATAAGGATTGATTCCCATGGTTCCCAGCCCGCGCGAAACCAGCAACCGCACGAGCACAGCCGAGCGTCCACCCGCATGCACAGTCTGCACCACGATCTCCGCCATTTCGTCCAGCGGCACAGGTAGCGCAATACCCAGTTGTTCACATGAACCCTTTAGGCGTTCCAAATGGGCCTCCAAATTGTAGAGGCTCCCGTCGATACACTTAAACGATTCGAAGACACCATCCCCTCGGTGTACCATGTGGTCGTCGACGGGTACAGCCATGATCGATGGGTCGGTCACGATGCAATCGGTTACGGAGGAGTACATTGCGTACAGCGTCGTATTCCCGCACGGCAAGCGCGCCAACCACGACTCGCGGTCGATAATCTCTTTTACATGTTCAGCCATTCGGTCTCCATCGGGTTTCAATCGTTGGCGAAACTATCCAAGAAATTTCCGAGGATTGGAATTTATTTCTTCCGAGATAAATGCAACATTTTCCGTTTCGATTTAAACAGAAGAGGCAGACATGAAGGATTTGCTGAAGAAGCGGGTATTGGTTACGGGCGGTGCAGGTTTTTTGGGATCGTTCCTATGCGAGCGGCTACTGGACGAAGGGTGCGACGTCATCTGCATGGACAACTTTTTCACCGGTCGAAAAGCTAATATTGCCCACCTGATGGATAGCCCCTATTTCGAGCTCATGCGCCACGACGTGACCTTCCCGTTCTACGTCGAAGTTGATGAGATCTACAACCTCGCCTGCCCCGCCTCACCAGTTCACTACCAGTTCGACCCGGTGCAAACCACCAAGACCAGTGTCCACGGCGCAATCAACGTGCTCGGCTTGGCTAAGCGTGTGAAGGCGAAAGTATTTCAGGCCTCCACCTCCGAAGTCTATGGCGACCCCTCTGTCCACCCGCAGCCGGAAAGCTATTGGGGAAACGTCAATCCCATCGGCGTTCGCTCGTGCTACGACGAAGGAAAACGTTGTGCCGAGACCCTCTTTTTTGATTACTGGCGGCAGCACAATCTGCGCATCAAGGTCGTACGAATCTTCAACACCTACGGCCCGCGCATGCACCCGCACGACGGCCGCGTGGTTTCCAACTTTATCATGCAGGCCCTCAAGGGCGAGGACATCACCATCTACGGCGACGGCCTGCAGACCCGCTCGTTCTGCTATGCCTCCGACTTGATTGAAGGATGGATCCGCCTCATGGCTACCGATGATGATGTGACCGGACCGATCAACCTCGGTAATCCCAGCGAGTTCACCATGATCGAACTGGCCGAAAACGTGATCGAACTGACCGGGTCGAAATCGAAGCTCGTCTTCGAATCTCTTCCCGCCGACGATCCCAAGCAGCGCAAGCCTGACATTACGATGGCCAAGGAAAAACTTGGTTGGGAACCGACCGTACCGCTGCATGAAGGGTTGAAGAAAACGATTGAGTATTTCGATGGGTTATTGAAGGAGACGAAGTAATTTTTAAAAGTGACGATTGAGGCGTGATTTTTTTACCCAATTAAACTCGTCAATGGGACTCACCCATTCACATCCCCATCTTCTTAAAGATCGCCTCTGGAATGTGGCGGATGATGAGCATGATCCACCGCCACATCCAAAGTGTGTAGACCGTGTTCCGCTTTTTTTCCACTCCTTGGAAAACTGCATTTGCCACCTGCTCCGGCTCGGCGGTAAGCGCGGCAGGAAGCTCCAGACTTTCGGTCATCCTCGTGCGAACAAATCCCGGCTTGACGGTCATCACATGCACTCCAGTTTCCGCGAGGCGGTTCCGTAAGCCGGCAAGATAGGCGGTGAAGCCCGCCTTGGCACTTCCGTAGATATAGTTGCTTTGTCGCCCGCGGTCGCCCGCTACGGAGCTGACCCCCACAATCGAGCCTGTGCCGCGCCTTTCAAAATCCTCGGCTACCACGTTCAGAATGGAAACCGCTCCGGTATAATTGACATCGATGGTTCGACGAACCTCGTCAAGATCGGTGCGGGCAAGAACCTGATCACCCATATAGCCAAAAACGCACACTACGACATCGGGTTTGGTTTCGAGCGATTCATAAAAGCTACGATGGCTGGAAAAGTCGGCAGCATCGAAACCCAAGCTCTGAACCTCCGCTTCGGAGCGAATCCGGAGATCACCGGCTACCGGCTCCAGCAATTCCATGTTGCGTGCGGCAAGCGATAAGCTCCATCTTTCTGTCGCATATTTCCGGGCAATTGCCTGCGCTATGTCCGATGTGGCACCTAAAATTAAAACATTCTTCATTTTTCCTCTCTGCTTCTCTGTTTTCCCTCGCGGAGCGGGTGGTTTATATTAATCAGTAAGGCCGATGCGCTTCGAGAGTAGCGATGAAAATTTTGTGTCGCCATCGTTGAGCATGGCGATGGCTTGGCGGAACTTATCGGCGTTGGGATAGGTTTTGCTGAACATCTCCGCATCCATGCGTGAATCCTTCGCGAGGTATAGCCGCCCACCATAGTCCGACACCATCACATCCAGTTCCTTGAACAGATCCATCGCCTTGAGGGAAACCGGAAAGTCGAGCGCCAGCGTATAACCCGCCATCGGGAACGACATAAAACTTTCCTGCTCGCCAAAAAGCTTAAGGACGGCCAGGAATGAGCCGAGGCCGCTGTCGGCGATGCGTTTGAGAATCGTCCGCATGCCTTCGCGACCGGCGGCCTTGGGAATCACAAACTGGTACTGCGTAAACCCGCGCTTGCCGTAGATTCGGTTCCAATTGTTGATGGCGTCAAGCGGATAGAAAAAAGCGTTGTAGTCGACGATGGATTTATGCGTTCCAGGTCGGCATTTGTTGTAGTAGGCAAAGTTAAAGGCCTGCATGGTCCAATGGTTCAGCGCAAAGTTTGAAAAGTTTATGGGTATATCGAGTTGCAACCCCTTCCGCGGGTTTAGCGGTGCTTGCTTATGTGTGGGGTTCAGCAGCTCAGCTTTGGTGGCATGCTCGCCACGCATCATAATGCTACGCCCCAACTGTTTACCCTTGGCGAGGCAGTCGATCCACGCCACGGAGTAAGTCCAATCGTTGGACGTCTCGAAACTATCCATAATTTCATCGAGGTTGGCGGCTCGGACGGTCTCTTTCCGAATATAGGCCGTCTCGATCTTTTTCAGCCGGAATGTGGCGTTCAGGATAATGCCCGTTAACCCCATACCGCCTACTGTGATCTTGAAGAAGTCCGGATTCTCTCCCGGTGAGCTGGTGATGACCGAGCCATCGTTGCGCATCACATCCATCGAAAGAATATGTTTCCCGAAACTACCGTCCACATGATGGTTCTTTCCATGAACATCTGCCGCGATCGCACCGCCCACCGTAATCAACTTGGTACCGGGCGTAACCGGAAGGAACCAGCCGCGCGGAACAAATACATCCAGAATTTCTGAAAGCAAAACTCCTGATTGACAAGACAAGGTACCGCTCGTTTCATCAAAGGATAGGAGTTTGTTGAAACGCCGCGTTAGTAGAATATTTGATTGCAGCGAAGCATCGCCATATGATCGCCCATTTCCGAAGGCAATCACCGGCCCCGCCCGCTCCAGTTTTTCCCGAAGCTGTTCGGCAGAATCAAAGCCGCCCACTTCCGCCTCGATAACCGGATAGTTTCCCCAGTCTGAAATTTTCCTCATAAAAACCTCTCCGAGATTCGGGTCGTAGCGATCAGTGCCTAGTAGGCTCGTGCATTGTTCTTTTCCATAAAATTAATAAAGGAGCGGTTGGCGACGCGATGGCCACCGGGGGTAGGATAGTTTCCAGTGAAGTACCAGTCGCCTGTATGATTCGGACAGGCCTTTCGGAGTCCGCCAATTCCCTGATAGATAATCTGTACTTCAGCCTTCATATCTTTCGGGGTAAGAATCTGGACAATCTTATCGGAAACGTCCTGAGGGGTGAAAAGATCAAATAATCGTGTCACTTGGTTTTTTGCTTCAGCACGCGGCTTTTTCTCATCCTCAAGGCAAGCCTCGTAGATTTCCTGAAGCAACGACTCGCGGCCGGAGTCCCGGACGAGCTCCACGGCGGCCTCGAAGGCGATGAAATCTTTCATCTTCGACATATCAATGCCGTAGCAATCGGGATAGCGAATTTGCGGAGCCGATGAAACAATGATGATTTTTTTCATACCCAGGCGATCTAAAATGCGGAGGATGCTCGAACGCAGCGTGGTTCCACGGACAATCGAGTCGTCGAGTACCACAAGGGTATCGGTCGGCTTGATGACGCCATAGGTGATGTCGTAAACTTGAGCCACAAGATCCTCTCGGTCGGCATCGGCCGTGATGAAGGTTCGTAGCTTAGCATCTTTGGTCATGATCTTCTCGACCCGTGGCTGGGATACCGAGAGTAGCTTTTCGATCCGCGCGGTGGTAAGATTCTTTTCGGCTAACAGCTTCGCCTTCCTCCGCTTATCAGCTTGCTCTCTCACGCCTTCAACCATGCCGAAAAAGGCCGTTTCGGCCGTATTTGGAATAAAGGTAAAAACCGTGTTCTCAAGGTCGTAGTCGACGGCCGTCAGTACCGAGCGAACCAGCGAACGCCCCAAATTTTTGCGTTCCTGATAGATATCTCGGTCGGTACCGCGGGAGAAATAAATGCGCTCGAAGGAACATTGAGTGGGCTTGACTGGCTCGTTGACTTGTTCATGCAGAACTTCGCCGTTGCGTTTGACCACCAGCGCATGACCCGGCTTGATCTCCTTGACGGATTCAATCGGTACATTCAGTGCGGTTTGAATTTGAGGTCGCTCGGAAGCCATCACCACGATTTCATCGTCCTGATAGTAGAAGCCCGGGCGGATGCCGGCGGGGTCGCGCAGGGCGAAGAGATCGCCGTGGCCGATCATCCCGGCCATCACATAACCGCCATCAAACGAGCGTGTGGCTTTACGGAGAACGCGATAGACATCCAGTTCTTTAATAATACGCTGGGTGATTTCGGCACGAGTCAGTCCCTCTTTTCGGTATTTTCGGAAAAGAAAGTCGTTGGCTTCGTCGAGAAAATGGCCGATTTTTTCGAGTACCATGACGGTGTCGGCCTTATTGCGCGGATGCTGGCCGAGTTCCACGAGCATATCGAACAGCTCGTTGTTGTTAGTGAGGTTAAAGTTACCGGCAATGGCTAGATTGCGCGTCATCCAATTACTCTGCCGGAGGAAGGGATGGCAGAAGGTTTCGCCGGAGGCACCGTGGGTGCCGTAGCGCAGATGACCAAGCAGTAACTCCCCAGCAAACAGGACGTTGCGCTTGACCCATTCGGCATCCTTGTATTTTTCGGGATGTTTTTCGCGGGCTTCGGCAAAGGAACGCACCATGCGGTTGCGCACCTGCATGATTGGATTTTTGTCCGCCGAGCGGGTGCGGAAGATATAGGGTTCGCCGGCCGGCATATCGAGTTTGATGACAGCGGCACCGGCACCATCCTGCCCGCGGTTGTGCTGCTTTTCCATCAGCAGCGAAAGCTTGTTCACGGCATACATCGGGGTGCCGTATTTTTCGGCATAGTAGCCTAGGGGTTTCAATAGACGCACAGCGGCAATACCACACTCATGGCCGATCCAATCGCTCATTACATACCGTCCTCGGGTTATGTTCGGGTTTGATTAGGAAAGAGGGCAACCTGCACTAGATTCCCGACTGGGTCAAGCCCCGCACTCCCACAAAAAAGAACAGGCCAAAAAGCCTGCTCTTGAAGAATAATTCCGACCCAGGAACTAGAAGGAATACTGGATTTTCCCATTATAACTTATCGTCATAAACTCCTTTGAATAGCGGCCGTCAAGACCAAGACTAAACTCAAGAGTATCCCCAAAGATAGCTCCAAAACTTAGGCCTAGGTCAAAGGTATCCTGGACCGGAGCTTGGATCGAAAAGTAGTGCGGATCGGCCCCTCCAATCAGCGTATAGTCTAACGTTTCAATAGCGGCATTGAATTCATGCTGCCAACTAACCTTTACACGCGTGATGAAATCAAAGTTTTTCATCGTTTTCACCGAACCAACGGTCACGCCGAGAATCGACTTGTAGCTCCAGTGGTCATAGCTGTCAACAGAACGTCCAATGGCATTCGTCGACACTTCGTCATACGCGTCTTGATTGTAGTTGGCCACTTGAAAGGCCGCCAAAGGCGTCACGGTAATCGGGCCGGAGATGGCCGGACCATATGCGCCAGCCGAGTTCACATAGAATCCTGTTTCCTTCAGCATTACACTCGTCCGCTTCTCGATTTGTTTGAGTCCCTGCAATACACCATCCATGCTGATAGGTTGGAATTCCGCGTGTATAAAACTGAGCAAGTTCCTCATTCCTTGCTGCGTCAACATCGAAGTGGTGCTGCCTACAACCACCGAGTTGTTGGCCGAATCTTCCTCGACGCCGATCACGCCATTTGCGTTGTAGGCAAGTCCGCTGTCCTCGATGGTCAAAGGGTTGAAGGAACCGCCGTTTCCGATGGAAAAATCCGTAATGTTGGTCCAGGCAGATCCTCTGCCGTTCACAACAACGCTATTTCCATCGGAACCCGTCAGCTTGCCTATAACACGTCAAATACGGTATCCCCGTTCGTAATGGAAAGTATATTATTTGCAGTCGCTTTTCCCACCGTCAGTTGAAATCCCGCATCCTAATGGTTTGTAACGGTTTCAGCATTTCTTCTCTCAATCGGATTTGAGTAACCTACAGCAATCGAAACCACGTCTGATAGCACCAAACCTAACCCCTTCATGCACATACCCTTTCTATAATTGTCTACTGCGCTAACATTAAAAATACGTCACGGTATAAGCATTATTTATACACCGAAATCCAACACTCCATTCAGGAAAAAAAACTCCAGTCACTGGAAAAGACGGGAGAGGTTCTTTTTCCAATGCCTGGAGGCACTTAGGGAGAGATTTATTATTTAACAGCTACTTCATTTTTCGCAGCTTCAGCTTCTAGTCGTTGGGTACGTTGCTCTAGACGCTCAGCTTCCTTCGCATTCAGTTGTTTAATCATATCCTTTTGCTTGTCGTCAGTCTCGTCTTGGTAATAGATCCGACTTTGCTTACGCATTGCTTTTTTGTTGCGATCCCGGATAAGACGGCGACGGGCCAACTCGGAATCTTCTGGTAGACCTTCGTCGAGAGTAATCTCCTGAGTATTGGCCAATCCGATCGTCACAAAGATGATGGTTTCGGTCTGATCGATAGTGGTCTGTTTCCAAGAGAATAAGCGTCCCAAATACGGGATACTGCCCAACAGCGGAACCTTCCGTTCTATGATGCTATCGACCACCTCGGTCAGTCCACCAATCGCAGCGGTCTGGCCACTGGCCAAACTAAAGACCGTCTCAACCGTCTTTTCATCGATGATCGGATAGGTACTCTCTCCAGCAATTACCTCGCCAAACCTGCGGGTCAATGAAGGTTTGATCGCCACGGTAATATTACTCGAAGTATTGATGGACGGAGTCACTTCAAGTTTAATGCCGTATTCAAAAAATGGCATGCTAGGATCGAGTACAAAGATGGTTTGATCAATTCCATCGCCTGATCCTACGGTCTGTTGGCGTTCCTGTTTCAGGTTCGGTTCCTTCCGGACAATCAAAATACTGGCATTTTCTTCGTTGGCCACAATCAACTTCGGATTGGATACTATATTCACTCCACGATTCGCTTCAAGTGCAGTCAGCACCAAGCTAAACTGATCGATGTCTAACACACTCGTGAAAACATGGTCAGTGAAGTTACCAATTGGACCGGCAATGGTGGCATCCGTCGGACCCACAGCAGTCAACTGACGTCCGTCGGTATACGTCTGCCTTGTAGCACCCACCGAGGCACCTAGTCCTCCATTTCCTTGTTCGTCCAAACCGAGTTGTCTCCAGTCGATGCCGAGATCAAGCTGCGTTCCATCATTCAGTTCCATGAATTTGGATTCGATGAAAACCTGCTGACGGACAATATCTATCGTTTGAAGCACGGAACGAACCTCGCTAAGGCTTGATTCGCTACTTTTAACGACCAGCATATTGCGTGAGGCGAACTCAGAAACTTTGGCATCTGCCGGAAGTAGGTCGCGAATAAGCTTGGCTACATTAGGTACCGTGGCGTAGCGCAGGAAGAACGTTTCCACCACTTGCGGCTCCGGAGCACCCGGCGGACGACGGCGGACGCTGAATACATTAGAACCGGCAACCCGTTGGTAGAGTTCGTAATTATAAGTATCCAAGATCGACTGTAATGCGGGACGCCATTCAACATCCTGCAGGTTAACGGAAATCTGTGCAGCTTCCGTGAGTTCGGGTACAATAATGTTAGCTCCAGAAAGTTGGGCAAAAAGATTGATCGCCTCTTCCAGACCCACTTTAGTCAAACGAACAGAGATTAATTCGCCCTCAACGGTGGCTGAGTTTTCATCAAAAGTAGTCATTCCCATATCATCAATCGTTTCCGTTTCGTCGGAAACATCGATGTCGACCGCATCCGATTCGGTGGCTCGTTCTCCGGCCACCTCAATGGCGGCTTTCGCACGAGAAATCGGATCGGTTACTCTGGAGGACTCGGTCTGATCGACCTTTTCAAGCATCTTCATCAAATCATCATCGGCAATCTTTTCCTGAGCCATTGATAGCGATGTCATAAAACATGCGACGATCAAGGTTCCGCATATATTGATTGTATGGTTTGTCTTCATTGCTCTTACCTTCCTTGTTTTTATTAAGCTAATTTTTACTCAGCAGAAATACGACGTAGCTTGACTGAACTTGGAGGAGCGATGCTATCGACCGCCCAAGTGTAGATCACATTTGAACTCTTCACAGAAACAGTTTCACCAACGGTCTTTATTTGCCCGTTGATGATCGCGAAAAACTCGTTTCCCGCCCGGCTACTTACTCCCTGTATTGAGACCTGCTCCATCGCCTTACTCCAATTAACGCCCTCAGGCGCTCTCTTCCTTTTCAAGTTTCCTTTTTCCGCTATCTCTTCAGGCACAAAATCAACGGGCCAGAATGGGTCGCGCATTGTGCTAACCGAGCTTAAAGCATTATCCGTTCCACCCACCTGATTTGTTTTTACTTGGGCATCACTCCCTCCTGTAAAACCAAGAATAAACACGAGGGCGACTATCGTATTCAACCGCGTTATCAATATGGGTTTAATGTACTGAGTCATTGTCTTCTCCTACTTGCTGTATACTGGAAAAATCTCTTTTAGTTCCGAAGCAAAGCCTCCAGCCGGCTTGCGCTTTTGCTGGTTTCTTCAGGATTTTCAGCGGGAAGGGCCTCCAGTGTCATTTTTCCCGCAACCGTAGACGCAAGCTTTGTTGGATCTTCCACAGGATTCACAGGCTCTTTCTGAATTTCTCCCTGTGGCTTTGCATCAACCTGGCTAGGTACTTTTTCAACCCACTGCTCCGCTGTCTCTGAATCGGATACTGTGACCAGAACGACTTGTGTAATTTCGGATTTCGGGCGCGTCTCCAGCGCAACAGGAAGAACCGGACGGTCTGGTTCAGAAGTCATACCCATCGATTGCTCGGTGCCTTTAGGGCTTGGTGATACTCGGGGAGTTGGGGGGGGCGGATTACTTATAGGCTCTGGACTTGGGGCTTCCGGAGTTCCATGGCTTATTTTTTTGGCGAGCGCTCTTGTCGGTATATCTCTCCAATTCTCAATCCTATGACCCAGCTTGAAGGGCCATTGAACGAATAACTGTACATCGTGGACTTCGGGTTCGGATCCCGTGCTGATTTCCAACCCGGTAACGCGAACCAACGGATGCTCTTGAATGAGCTCATCAAGAAATTGCCTAACATTACCATATCCACCATGCGCAATAATGCGTAGTGAGTATGATTCCACAACAATGGCATCCTTCTCTTTAGAACCTTGATTCGGTTTTGACCGGCCGGTTTCATGGATGGCATGAACCTCCAACCGAGCAGCGCGAGCTTTTCCATAAATAACCTCGGTCGCCCATGAATAATAGTTTTGATCCGGTGGTGTGTTTTCCACATATCCCTTCAATGTTGAAATGCTTTCAATGAAGGCCTCTTCGGCCCGTTTATTTTTCGCCAACGAACGGTCAGCACGCTCAATCTTGTCGGTGAAATCCTGCAACTCAACGCGGGCAACTCCAATGGATGAAAGACTAAATTTAATCATAAACACTGCCGCAGCTAGAATCGTAACAACACCGATGGCACCCAAAACAAAGTACTGCTTTTTCTCCTTGGATAGATCCTTCAAATTCATTGCTACATTTCCCCCTGCGCATTCAGTCCTTCCAGACTGAATTCACGAAAATTTTCGCCGTTCTGACCATCGCGCTTACGCATCGATGACAACTTAACCGACTCGAAAGCAGAGGATAGGTGCTTTGATTTTAGCAAGTCCTTGCGGAGGCTAATTACATCATCCTCGGCATGTGCTCCCTGAGATACGCCTTGAAGGGTTAAACGAAAATCTAAGGCCAATTCGTCTGCATTTTTATAGACCGAATTTTTTGAATCGCTACGAATTGAGACGCGTGTGAGTTGTATTTGACGAGGAATGGAATGCTGTATATCCGACAGCAACCCATCCACTGAAATTTGCGAGGCTTTCCAACCCTGAATAATATCGATCACCTTTCGGTTATCGTTAAGCTGCTGTTGCTGGATCTTGAATTTTTCAAGTCGAGGTTCCAGCTTCTCCCACACCTCGCGGCTGGATCTCAGATTGAGCTGAACCCCCCCGTACTGAACCAGTTTGATACCGCTCAGAACTGCAATAAAAAGAATAGGCGTCACAACCATGCTCACGAGAATAAAACGTTGGCTTACCGCTCCTTGGTAACGCCGTTCTTCTTTTTTTAATAAATTAACACGGGAATAGTTCATGATGCCTCAAGCCCTCCAATCGCAGCACCCACGGCCGCCGAAAAACGGGTAGCTTGCTTGGCGAGAGCTTCCGGGAGAACCTCTGGATCGTATTGAATATTTTCAAAGGGATTCCAATGCACCACCTCGGCATGAACCATGGGTCTCAACACCTCCGACCAATGCGGCAACAAGCTCAACCCTCCCGAAACATATACCTTCGAAATCCGACAGCCCTGATGGCGCTCAATAAAATCCTTTGAAATCGAAAGTTGCTTAAGAAACGGAGTCATTACATCGCTGATGGTTGAAGAAATATTGATGGAACGATCCTGAAGGATCGTTCCGGCCAGCTCGTTATCCACCCCAAGATCTTCGACCACCTTGCTGCGTAGCATACTCCCACCAAAACTAAATTTCCCAACCAGCACCATTTCTCCTTTGTTGAGAAACACAAAATGACTGACCGATTCGCCGACCTCGATTAAGCACACCGCCTCGTTCATGCACTCATTTCCACGCGCATTCAAAAAAGCCGAAACAAAGGATAATCCCGCCACCTCAACCGAGGTTGGTGCCGGAGATCCAGATGCGAATATATTCAGCAAAAAACGCACATCATCCTCCGGAATGGCCGCCGCAATAAAGTGGGAATCTTGTCGCCCTTTTCCCCGTTTGGCCAATGCCGCCGACACCCGGAAACTGTCTTCCACATTGAGAAGCTCCCGAAGCTTGGCATCCGACAACATGGACTCGTCGGAAGGGAGTGGCTCCTTGATCATTCGAACTACGGCGGCATTCCCGCTATATGCAAGACATCCATAGTTCGATACCATATTTCGAGGCAGTTCAATCCGCCGGGATGCACTCCTGAAATCGATGGCTGGTAAAAGATCGGCTCCAATCAGACTTATTTCCGACTTCGTCCTTTTCAGTCGAACCACCTTGGTTGCGGTCGTTGAAAAATCAATTCCAACCAGATCTGCAAACCGACGTGTTGTTCGGTTGCTTTTAGTTTCTTTTTTCATATCATCTACTTTGTGGTTTCATCCACATTGCCCCCTCTGACGACAATGTTCTCCTCAGCTGGAGATACGGATGTGCAACCGTTAAAGCAACATCCGTACCATGATGGCCAACAGATTTACCGCTTGCCAACAACAGGCGTATTATCAATGGTGTACGCAAGGTTTTCGCTGAGCGACCGCACGACAGAGGATTTACACAGTGACTAATTTGAGTAATACGCCTGCCACCCCCGAAAATGACAATATCAACCCGAAATCCTCGTCGCCTTGGGTGATGCTGATCTCGATGCTTCTGCTGATTTCCGTTTTGATTTTATCGAGCGCAATGCTCATGCACTACGCTCTTGGAGAGAAGGAGAGGGAGGCCAATGGCTCAGCTTTCTCTTTCACCAAACTTCTAGAAAAAGGGAAAGCGCTTGCCGCACGACCAGCACCGAAGGCGGAAGAACAACCGATTAAGGAAGAAACAGTGGTAGCAGAGGGACCCAACTCCTCAAAGCAGGGTATTAAAAGATTCTTTCCCAGAGAGAGTCAAAGCGCGGTTCGTTGGCCAAAGTTGAAGCTGACTGGCTTTGGAAAAGGAAGCGGTAACCAAAGCGACTTTGCGATCATTAATGGAGAGCAAATTCTTGTCGGTAGCCGGATTGATGGCGTAATATTGGTTGAAATACTAAATCAGGGCGTGGTGGTGGAACATAAGGGTGAACGAAAAATCCTGACCGTCAAACTTTAACCCCTAAAAGCTACTACACCGCAAGACCACGCAACTGACTAAGCGTAGCATCATACTCTTCCGCCGATACCAAATAGGTATGACAACGATGTCCGCTTACGGTCTCTACCTTATCGACCAAGTGGTTATTGAAAGGATTGAGTACCGCTACCAACAGATCGTTACCAAAAAAACCAAATGGCAACGCACCGTCATGCACCGACATATCGAGCGGAAGCACATCGGATACCTGCTCGGAAATCTCAAAATTGATCAGCGAAAGGCATGGAACCCCCGAACGCGTCGATAGATAGTTCATGATGCGGTTCAACTGGGAAAAACCTCGATCATTTAATACATGCAACACGCTTGCAGGAACATCCAGTTCCTTAGAGGAAACCTCGGTTAAATCGTGTAGCACACTTGAGTATTCCTCTTGTGTGAGTTGATTCTCTTCGTAGAGCCTCCAAGCCAACGCCAGTTCCTCCCCAATATCCGCCTCAGTCTGTAGTTCGACAGTCCCTTCAGAAGAAGCGGCAACTACGCGCTCGGGGGCGGACGTGCTGGACTTCACGAGCATCCGAATCTGTGCAAGTTGTGCCGCCGTTTCAGAGGGGAACTCCTGTTCGAAAGTGCGTAGCTGCTCGACAATGAATTCAACTGTATCGGAATCGTTGCAGTCGCAGGCTACGTCGGCAAGTAGCCCTAAATATTCGAATGCCCGCTCGCGATGGCCGCACTGGCAATAGGCATTATACAACCCCTTTAGTGCCACCAAATCCTGGGGCAGCACCTCAAGAATCTGCTCCAGCATTACAATGCTATCCCCCAACTCTCCGTCAATCATCTGTCTAGATTCTTCCATTTTCATTTCTCCTTCAAAAAACAATCGCACTCCTGAAGTTAAGCAAAATACAGGCCATTTATTTCTGCGCGCTCAGATTCCTTGTACAGCCCATTCAGAACAGCATCTTTTCATTACCAGTCGGCATGAAGATTGCTACTAGTGCCACAGAATTTTTATGGAGCGTTAACAACCGATTATGAATACCAATAGCAAAAGCCTAATGGATTGCCTGAAACGTATCCGCCCGATTGAAGCGGAAGTCTACGCTGAGGCAGAAAAGGAATCGGAACAAACCCAAGTTCCACTTGAACAGCTTCTAATTAAACAGGGCATTGTTTCCGATACGGACTTGGCATTGGCCACCGCTGATTACTTGGATCTGCGCCCCATTTCACTGAACGGATTCACGCCTGACTCCTTGCTTATTGAGCTGCTCTCCAAAGAGAAGTGGAAAGAACTTAATGCCCTACCCATTTGCAAGATTGGTTCCCGGCTCACACTGGCCATGGCCGACCCTTTCGATATTGTTGCCCGCGACACCATCACATCCTCCACCAATATGGAATTGGCTCCGCTCGTGGCCTTGGAATCAGAAATTTCGGAAGTCATTGAGTCGATCACTAACGAACCAACCCAAGCACTGGAGGATATCCTTAGAGACATGGCCGAAGAAGGGGAGGTCGAGGAACTAGGGAAGGATAGCCTCGACGAGGATGACAGTTTAGACAACATGCTGGAAACCGCAGGCGAAGCACCGGTTATTCGCATTGTTAACTCCATTCTCATCGAAGCACTACGCAAAGGAGCCAGTGATATTCATATTGAGCCGATGGAAAAATCGCTGCGACTGCGCAATCGAGTCGACGGGGTGCTCTATGAAATTCCGAGCCCGCCAAAGAACCTTCAGAATGCGATTGTTTCTCGCCTGAAAATCATGGCCGATCTCGATATTGCGGAACGAAGAGTCCCACAGGATGGTCGGTTTAAAATCAAGGCACTGAACAAAGAAGTGGATATCCGCATGAGTATTTTGCCTACCGTACATGGCGAAAAGATCGTGATGCGTATTCTCGATAAAACGGCTCTTGCACCGAACCTCGGCGCGCTAGGTCTCGACCAACTTTCACTGGATAACTTCTCCTATGCCTTGGGTCAACCCTACGGAATGATCCTCGTAACCGGTCCGACCGGAAGCGGAAAAACGACCACTCTTTATTCGGCTCTGCAGGAATTGAATGTGGTCGGCACCAATATCATCACCACCGAAAACCCGGTGGAATACCAACTGGAGGGCATTAATCAAGTTCAAATTAACCCCACAGTGGGCCTTACGTTTGCGGCTGCTCTTCGCTCGATTCTTCGTCAGGATCCAGACGTGCTAATGGTCGGGGAAATTCGCGATAAAGAAACCGCCACCATCGCCGTTGAGGCCGCGTTGACGGGACACTTAGTGCTGAGTACGTTGCATACAAACGATGCCGCCGGAGCTATCGCTCGTCTAATTGATATGGGCATTGAACCCTTCATGCTGGCCTCATCGCTACTGCTTACACAGGCTCAACGTCTCTATCGCAAGCTTTGCCCCATCTGCAAAAAAGAAATCGATATCCCCATGGAAACGCTCAAGAAAAACCGTATCGACCCAGATCATTTGGTCGATACCCAGTTCTATCACACTGCAGGCTGCCCAAAGTGTAACAATGTTGGGTACAAAGGGCGCGGCGGAATTATGGAAATCCTACTGATAGATGAAACGCTCCGTAAAACAATTTTGAATAACACGGAAGCCGATGCGATTGCCAAAATTGCAATTCGGAACGGAATGAGAACCCTTCGTGAAGCCGGATTGGATCGTGTGCGCGAAGGCCTCACCACCATTGAAGAAATTATGCGTGTAACCAGCGAACACTAGGAACGAGTATGGCAACGAAAAAAATCAAGGCAAAAGGCGGTCTCCCGATTGTGCGGGGCGCTCGAAAAATCCGGCTCAAGGAACTTCCGGTATTCACTCGGCAGATGGCGGCCATGCTGGCGGCAGGCATGCCGTTGGTTCAAACCCTCGTCGCCATGGAGGAGCAGACCGACGATAAAAATTTCAAGCCGATCATTCGCGGCATCCGCACACGCGTGGAAGGGGGCGCGATGTATTCCGAAGCCCTCCTATTCTATCCCACCATTTTCGACGAGCTCTATATAAGCATGATGCGAGCCGGCGAAGTGGGCGGCATGCTCCCCGCCACATGCGCTCGTGTGGCCTCATTTTTAGAATCCAGTAACCGGCTACGCGCCAAGGTGAAGTCAGCTATGATGTACCCGACCGTGGTCATTGTAGTGTCCATGATTCTCGCCACCGGCCTAATCATGTTCGTCTTCCCTGTATTTGTTGCCATGTTTGCTGACTTCGATGCAGAGCTCCCTGGACTCACGCAGGCCCTGCTCAATTTTAGTAACCTACTCACTAAATACTGGTATATTGCGGGAATTATCGTCACAGCACTGATATACGGGTTTAGATTTTTATATAAAACGGATAAGGGACAATATCAAATTGATAAGCTCAAATTAAAGGTTCCAGGTCTAGGGAATCTCGCCACAAAAATTGCAATCGGCCGCTTTGCCTCTACCTTTTCTCAGCTTATGCACAGTGGGGTTCAAATCATCGAATCGCTTGAAATCGTTGGATTGGCCACGGGCAATCGCGTAATCGGTGACTCTCTGCTAGATGCGCGAAAAATCGTCGAAGAAGGAGAGCCGCTCTCCCGGGCACTGGAGCCCAACAAATACTATCCACGCATGCTCGTCCACATGCTTTCCGCTGGTGAAAAAACCGGACAGGTGGAAGAGATGATGGATAAGGTTGCCGAATTTTACGACAACGAAGTGGAAACCATGCTTGCGAGTCTCACCTCGCTAATCGAACCGTTGTTGATGGTTTTTGTCGGAGGGATCATCGGCACCATCGTGATCGCGATGTTCTTGCCTATTTTCAAGATGAGCGAAATCGTGGTATAGGAAAATAAAAACGATGCGCAGCCCCAAACATAGATCTTCATGGCCGGAACTGACGGCAATTCTGCTGGTACGTCTGAGCGTTTTATGGCTGTTCGTCCTCATATCCCTGCTGCTCCCCCATGATGATGCCGCGTTCTATGCCTTCATGAGTATTGCCTTCACCATCACCATCCCCTACTCACTCTGGTTGCGCAATAGGTTGCACTCCACTCAGCTGACGCCCGTGCAGTTTTTGGTTGATCTGGTTCTTGTAACCGGACTGATCTATTTCACGGGCGGTGTTCATAGCGATCTCACGCTGCTCTATCCTCTGGTCATCCTTTCAGCTGGAATTGTGGCCACTCCTCGACAAGCGGTAGCCATTACTCTGCTGGGTATCTTCATTTACCTTTTAATGGTCGTAATGCTTACGCAAAATATACTAGTGGAATACCTGCCTGAAGGTAAAGAAGCGGGATTGAAGACCATCTATCCCGCCATCGCCCTGCGCATCTTCACATTCGCATTATTTGGTGCCGTCAGCATATATATCTCCAAACGTTGCAACTACTTTCGTCAACACGATCAAGATACTCGGGAAACCGCACAGACCCTACTAAGGAATCTTGGAGTCGCCACGCTTGTGCTGGATCGTAAAGGTAAAATTCTAATGTCAAACCCGCTCGCTTGCGAACTCCTTTGCACGACCGAACAAGAGTTGGTCAGCCGGAATTTTCCGGATCTGTGCGTTTCCGAAAACCTTTCCATTCCGAACCACTATGGCCTCTCGGCACACCTCTCTCGAACAGATGCCGTTCCCCTTCCCGTATCACTCAGTCGAACCGATGTCACACTGCCTGCCGTTGCATTGAACCCGTTCGATAAAAACCAGGAAACCTTTTCTGCCACACTGCTCTCCTTTTACGACATCTCCTACTCACTAAACCTGGAACATCAACTTCGGCAAGTAGAACGAATCACCGCCGCCACTCGGATCGCCGGCGAAATGGCCCACGAGATACGCACACCACTAACTTCTATTTCCGCCTCGGTTCAGCTCTTGAAATATTACGAAGAAAAGGCCACCGCATCCGACTGGCTACCGAACAGCGCACGTAAAAAAGACCGAACCGAACTCTTCGACCACATCACCAGCGCATCCGAACAAATGGACACCGTTATCCAAAACTTTATCGACTTTGCCGAGTTTTCCCCTGATGACCTTCTTTCAATCATTAAGCTTGACTCCAATGACGAAAATCAGAGTTATATAGGCCACTTGAACATGATAGCAAAAGGTTTTGAGAATGGCCAAGATTCTGATCGCGGACGACGACCCAACAATCCTCAGTTTACTGAATAAAATACTACTTTCGAAGAGGCACGACGTGCAACTCGCCGAACATGGAGGTGTTGCGGAGAAGTTGCTTAAATCCGAACAATTCGACCTATTGATCTCCGATATCAAAATGGAGCCCGTCGATGGGATGCAATTGCTCAAGAACACTCGGAAACTACGCCCCCATGTTGGAGTGATCATGCTCACCGCATACGCCACCGTCTCCACGGCGGTCGAGGCCATGAAGGAAGGAGCTTTCGACTACATTCCTAAACCTTTCAAAATTGATGAACTACTCGAAACCGTCAAACGCGCGCTCGACTACCAAAAGTCGATAGCTGAGCAGATCAGCGGAAGCAGCCATATTGAAGCCAAAAAATATTTCGGAAACATTGTCGCAGAAAGCGATGGCATGGTAAATGTCTGCGAAATGATCAAGCGGGTGGCTCCCACAAAAACCACGATCATGATTACTGGAGATAGCGGAACCGGCAAGGAACTGGTTGCAGAAGCGCTCCATAGCTTCAGTGCCCGCTCGGAAGGTCCTTTCATCCCCGTCAACTGCGCCGCGCTACCAGAAACCTTGATTGAGTCCGAACTATTCGGCCACGTCAAAGGAGCCTTCACCGGAGCCAACACCAATAAAGAAGGGCTGTTTGAAGCCTCTCAGGGTGGAACCCTCTTTCTTGACGAAATCAACTCGATCCCCCACCCGCTACAATCAAAATTACTACGCGCCATCCAGAACAAGAAAATTCGGAAAGTGGGCGGAACCGACGAGTTCGCAGTCGATGTGCGTATCGTGGCGGCCTCAAACCAAAATCTGGAAATGCTTGTAAAGGAAGGAACCTTCCGCGAAGATCTTTTCTATCGCCTCAGCGTAATCACCATCGATATCCCCCCACTTAAACAACGCCCGGAGGATATCCTCCCCCTTGCACAGCATTTTATTTCTCAAGAAATGGAAGGGAGCGAGTTCCCCGTAATGGACAATGCCGTACTTGCCATCCTGCAAAACTACGTCTGGCCGGGCAATGTCCGCGAACTTCAAAATGTGATCCAGCATTGCATGACTTTCATGCGGGACGGGAAGATTTCCAAAGAAACCCTTCCTTCCAAACTCATTGTTTCCTACGAAGAGAACCCTGGCGCCCAAAATGCTGCTCTCACGGGCGAATTTGGAAAAGGAAAGTCGCTTAAAGCATTTCTTCGCGCCAAGGAAAAAGAATACCTCAAAAACGTCATTAACACCATGGGTGGCGATAAGGTGAAAGCGGCTCAAGAACTAGACATCAGCCTTGCCACCCTCTACCGGAAACTCCCAGAGGAAAAAGGAAGTTAAGATTTCTGACATAGGCACCTATACAGAGAGGGTATGAACGGAGAGGTGGAGCGTACAAACGCATTGATTCTCACGATCATCAAACTGCGCTCTAAATTTCAACGTATGACGGGCATATTCTCTCTCAAAGATCCCTTCCATCGGTTCAGGAAATCGGAAGGGATTCAGCCCACAAAGTACCTTGATCCGGTTAATCACTATTTCTGGATCTGGTAGGCAGGGAGGAATCTTGTCAAGGGAGCTCTCATCAGCACCGGGTAGAGGGCAGGAGGAATCTATCGTCAGTTCGGTACAAGAACTCCGGAGCATGTGGCTCGGAAGCCAATCCACATATTCAGAGGCCTTCGGCGGATCTTTCTCGCCAGCCCCTCTCCCTGTTGGATTAAACACAGCCTTTATCTTACTGAATAAACTTTCTACCATGAAGATTAGTTAACACTAATCACCTTGCTTTGTGCAATCCAGATATTCCCCCAATCATAGATAAGGATTTCTTTCCCGCCGGTCATCATCGTACCGGAAGGTTCCCCTAACAAGTGTAGCACGCGCTCCCGGCTGTCGCCCACGACGGGTAGAGCCTTGGGGAATTTCACAGAGGCTGGCAGTTTCTTAGCCACTGCCGGACTCTTTTTGGAAGCCGCCGGGGAGCGTGAAGTTCCCGCAACCGATTTGGGCGAAACCCTCGCAGCACGTTTCACCCGTTGTCTTGAGACCGGTGAGGCGGTGAGTACGGTAAATTTTTCGTCTTTCAACTCGGCCATTGCGGATTCGTCGGAACGCATCCACCGGATCGGCTTTTGCTCGGATAGAGGAATCCCGGGAACCGTCCAAACCTCCCATTCAACCTGATTATTATTCAAACGAAGCAGGCTATCTAGATCTTTTTCTCCCATGCCTTCTTTGCGGTATTGCGCACGAAAAGTGACTCCCTCAAAAAATTCAAGCTCAATAGAGGTTGCTCTAGAATAATAACGTAACAAACCAGAGTCGTCCTTATCGAGTTCTCCTCCAACAGGGCTTCCCCATATTTTTTTACACGCAGCTTGGTCAACTCCTAGCTGAGCGTAAACACCGCTTCCCCAAAAAACCAAGGCGATAACCACCCATTTAATCTCTGTTTTCATAGTTAAAAACCTCTTAGATCCAATGCTATTGGATCGCCGAATAGCTACTCCACGTACCTGGATTTAAACGCCACGCTGTATCCAACTGAATTCCCCGTTGGTAACCCACCGGACCCGGAAGACCCGGCACAATGATACTTCCGTCACGAATTCGTTCGTCCAAGGTGATGTCGAGTCGAGTTCGGTCGCTTCCTTCACGTCCAAGAGCCACTTTATTCCCCGCACTCATATTGCCGAACACACTAATAAATGGCTGATCGGCGGTATTCAGGTTGATGTCAATAAAATCATTTTCCGCATAGAGCATCGCATGGATTCCACCGCCGGTTCCAAACTGGGTATCCCCAATGTATATATTCCCACTATCCACCACGTCTGGATTCTTGAGCGCAATTAAAACCAGTGCATCCGATGGATTATTGACAACCGTGCTGTTCATCTCCGCGCGAGTAAGGTCATTCGCATAGTCGGCATTGTAATAAAATTCATCAGAGATGGTTACATTTCCTTTCGCCACAATCGTAATGCGTGTCCCCGGCTCTCGGAAACGCATCGCGAAGGCCGTTGGGCTGTGGATATAAAGATTGCCCTCCACATAGTATACCTTGCCATTGTGCTCAGGCTTCACATCGATAAATTCGGGCGAAGTGTACATTGTTCCGTCGATCGATGCACTGTCATCGCGGTTTTTATAGGTAGGATCAGTTGGATCCTCGAGGAAATAATCGTTAACTCGAATTCCGTTATGGTCATAGAGTTTCGTATAAGTCCGGTCTCCTGGGTTACGCTGGAAAATATGTTCTGCTCGAGAAGAATCGGTGATTCTAACATCATTCCCATAGTCGGAACTTGTGACGGCTATATCGTGCCCCCATCTTTGTTGAGCGCCGATCGGGCGAGTGCCCGCCTTGTGCTCACCGTAATACATGCTCGCCAAATTTGGGGGAGAGATCAGGGGATCCCCTCCGTTGGCCGGCACCTGCCCCGCTGCTGGAGCGGGCATCCCCGTGATGGTGCCATATGCCTGAGTGCCGTAATCGTAGATTCCGTTTCGATCGTCCACAAACTGTTCACCCTCATTGTAGATTCCGTTTCCGTCAATCCACGGCTCGCCGGGGTCGAAATCGCCATCGCCCGATCCCGAGTCCTCAAATTGTTCAGCCGCCCAGTTTTGAGAACGGTCATTGGTTTTCCACACCCAGTTTCCATTTCTCCTAAGCTTCCACCATCCGCCAGGAGGATCGTAACGCCCGTTCTGACGCCTTCTTCGACCGGGGTCGTCCGTCCATTCCTCACCGACGTCCCAAACCCCATTTCCGTTGTCGACGATGGTATCAATACCGGCGTCGTAGATGGCATTGCCGTTGTTATCGATGTAGCCGTCACCGGCATCGCGCACGCCGTTTCCATTGATATCGGTAAATACCTCTCCCTCGTCATAGAGTCCGTTGCCTGCAGAATCGAGAAAAGCTTCGCCATAGTCATAGAGGCCATTGTTGTATACCTTGTCCATGTCAGATGCTATGCTCGACCTGTAGTCGTTAAACTGCGCCGCCGTTAAAATATTGGTGAAGCTCTGAGAGGTATAGGCATCCGTCCACGTTTCGTTCGTTACATTCCAGATTCCGTCATAATCCAAGTCATCGAGTATTTCTGGGAGTCGTAAAAAAGAACTTCCGCTCAAATTAATATTGCCGCCAGAGTAAACATCACCCCGAACAAAGTCAGCCGAATACCCGTTCCCACCCACCTCAAGAACGTAGTTGTCTCCATCAACATTTCCTGCAAACAAGGCGTGCGAGTACAACGCATGAATGCTCCGCGACCCCGCTCCGAGCACGACCCCCGACTGGACCACTTTCTGACTTCCACGGTATCTGCCAATGGAGACCAACATATTCTGGCCATTCACCAGCTGCACCTCCGTACTGAACCCCCAATTGGTATCCTCGACAAATGCACTTTGCTCATCAAAATAATTTTGGGATGCAGCGAATGAAATACGCCCCTCTCCTGAGTGATTCAGATCCATAACCGCAATGTTAAGCCCTGATTCAGCCAAATGCATGGCCTTTTTTCGATACATCGCTATCTCGCTTTGTTTGGAATAACTCATGGTCACGGTAATAATCGCTCCGAGGGTGAATCCCGCTATAGTCAATAGCACAACGCTCATCACCAATGTCGATCCTGCACGTCTCACGTGTTGATCAATAATTTTCATTTTCGATACTCCTCTTTTGGATCTATGCCTATTTTTGAAAATTTCTCAGGCTCGCGCCAAAGCGTACATAGGCCGCATAATTTTCGTCGTTAACATCGCGCCCTCCCGACTTTGTCGGCTCAGATACGCGATAGGCAATACGCACGGTGTTCGTGCCAGACCGTTGGAAAATAGGCGGCATATACCCTTCTTCGTCAAGATATCCTGTTAATCCGCTCGCAATTATAGACTCGTTGGTTGAACCGTTGCGCAACAGCACCATTCTCCCGTTACGCTGGATGCCTTCACTGTTGATATAGGCAAGCGTGTTGGTGGAGCCATCGGGATGCAACAGGGTCAACGCGCAATACTTCCGCCCGCTCACGTCCCCCTGCCCATCGTTTAGGTCGATTCTGATAATGGCGACTGCATTGCGAATGTATTGGGCTATTTTTTCAGACGAAATCAACGCCACCTGCTGCGACCACCCGCTCTTCGAAGCAATTACGGCCTGTCTTCCACCCCATATAAAGACATTCAGCACCGCAATCATAACCAACGAACTGATGGACATTGCGATGAGTAGCTCCATCAACGAAAAGCCAGCCCGCCCAAGGGTACTTGTTTTCTTTTTCATCTGCATCCTCATGGATTATAAAATCACTAGTAGATCAATATAGAATACGTATTCGTAAGAATTGCTGATCTATGCTGAGAACGATACGTCACGTCGATATGTACCTCAGCATAATCAGCATCTCCCGCCGCACTGGCACTCCTGTCGGCGGTATACCAAGCCACCCGGGGTGTTTGCGTGACCACAGACTTAATTTGGCTCATAAAACTAGATTCTTCTAGCAAGGTATTGCTTGGTTTAGCAAGATTTTCTACCCCCGTTGCTACGATCATTTCTAACCGCTCCTCGGCGAAGGCTCGCGCCTCGGTAGCCAGCCGATTGTGATTGGCGGAACGGCGCACGTGTAACCCCATGGTGTAAAGCCCCGCGCTGATCAACACTGCTATTGCCATCGCAATGGTAACCTCAACTAGGGTAAACCCTTTACGCCCCTTTTGGGAGCCGACATCATCATTCTTAGAGGTCACTCTCATCATATTCTTTCTCTGCATGCCACCAAACTGTCTTTATTAATTCGCAATCATTTTAAGCTTTATCCATGCCACTCTCTGCACAAGTGGTCGCACGGTTCCTCACCGACCTCATAAAACTCGGCTACCTCGCATTAGTCCAAGCTGATAAATCCCTTATTTTAAATACTTTTACGCCGTTTTAATCCGCAGCTTCTCCCTTAACAATCGCCTTTCATAAAGCGATCTAAACTTGATTTAAACTCACTCCTAGGGATCTAATACAAAGAACACTTCTTATCACAAATGAGAACGTCGGATTGCCTTCACGACAGTCCTCGTTGAAAATCATAATTCTCTAGAGATTGGATTCGCCCTGTGTGACCATATCCTGTATCAATTCATCTTTTTAATTATGGAGTGGAACATGAACAGTTTTGAGTTAATTCGCAGCGAGGAAATCAAGGAACTCAACACTCAGGCAAAGATCTATCGCCATATCCCGACGGGTGCAGAGATTGTGTCGATGGAGAACGACGACGAGAACAAATGTTTCGGTATTGCGTTCCGCACACCACCATCCGACTCGACCGGCGTGGCACACATTCTTGAGCATACCGTACTGTGCGGCTCGCGTAAATATCCGGTGAAGGATCCGTTCGTTCAACTGCTCAAGGGGTCGTTGCAAACCTTTCTCAACGCCTTCACCTACCCCGACAAAACCTGTTATCCGGTCGCCAGCCAAAATCTGAAGGATTTTCACAACTTGGTAGATGTTTACCTCGATGCCGTCTTCCATCCGCGTATCACCAAAGATTTCTTCATGCAGGAGGGTTGGCACTACGAGCTGGAATCGCCCGAGGCCGAGCTAACTTATAAAGGCGTGGTCTTCAACGAAATGAAAGGGGTCTATTCCTCCCCCGACTCCCTGCTCATGGAAAGTTCGCAACAATCGCTTTTCCCCGACACCACCTATGGGCTCGACTCCGGCGGTAGCCCGGAAAAAATCCCAGACCTGACACACGAACAATTCAAAGCTTTCCACGACTCGTTCTACCACCCCTCCAACGCCCGCATCTTTTTCTACGGCGACGATCCTGTCGAAGAACGCTTTGCCCTACTGGAGGAATATCTTAAAGATTTTAGCAAGATCGACCCCGACTCGGGCATCAAAATCCAACAACCGCTGC
>QIHI01000128.1 GCA_003230915.1 Kiritimatiellales bacterium
AGTTACTCGAAGATGGCCACTCGGCCGACACCCCCGCTGCACTCGTCTTCAATGCGGGTGGCGAGGACGAAAAAATCATCAAAACCACGCTCGGAAAATTGCCTCACCAAAAGCACTGCACCAAGCAGCCCGGTCTCATTATCGTCGGTGATATCACGGCCTATTCTTACAAAACTGAGCTCGGTGCGTTAAATGGCCGAAAGATCCTACTCACCTGCAGCGAGTCCATCCAGGAAAAGGCCGTCGCCCTTGTTCGCGACCTCGGCGGACGTCCCGTCCAGCTCCCGCTCATCCGGCTAAAGACTCGTTTCAAAGAACTGAAGAAGCTTGCGTCCATCGGATCTTACGACTGGATCGTCCTCACCTCCCCCTCCTCGGTGCGGTGCTTCATCGAACTCCTTCAGAAATCGGAAACCGACCTCCGCGCCATCCCCCGCCTTATGGTCTGCGGAAAAGGCACCGCCGATGAACTAAAACCCCACGGCCTCTACGTCGATGCCCTGCCCGCAACCGAGTATAGTGCCGATGCCCTGATCGAAATCGCCCGCAATGAAATTGAGCCCGGCGATCAAGTCTTGCGGCTACGCGCCGACAAGGCGGGTCCGCAGCTGGCCGAAGCCCTTCGATCCTTGGGCGCAAAAGTGGATGACACCATTATCTACGACAACGAACGCATTGAGTACGACACGCCACCCGAATTCGATACCGTCTTCTTTGCCAGCGCCTCCAGTGTCGAATCCTTCATCGACCAATGGGGAACCAAAGCCCTCGCCGGTAAAACCATGGCCGTCATTGGAAAACCTACGGCGCGCGCCTTGGGAAAACAAGGTCTCGCGCCCAATGTCATCGCTCGCGAAGCCACCATTTCCGGCACGATCCAATCCCTCGCCGAATATTTTGTAGGAGAAAAACTATGTTCCCAGAAACCAGACTAAGACGCCTGCGCCAGAGCGCGGGAATTCGCAAAATGCTCGACGCCCCCCTACCCGGCCCGGAAAAATTTATCTGGCCCGCCTTCGTGATCGATGGTGCGGCAAAGCGTGAGCCGATCGAAGCGATGCCCGGGCAGTCACGCCTGAGTATAGATCAACTGCTGCTCGAACTTGAACCCGTTGTGGATTCGGGGGTGGGCGGACTCTTGCTGTTTGGCCTCGTGGAGGATTCCGAAAAGGATCATACCGGAGCGGTAGCCTATAATGACAAGGGAACCATTCAGCGCGCGATCCGTGAAGTGAAGGACAAGTTTCCGGAACTGGTAGTTACGGCTGATGTCTGTGTCTGCGCTTATACCGATCACGGCCACTGCGGCCCACTGACTGCAAGCGGCGACGTTGACAACGATGCCGCCAATGAAATTCTCGCTAAAATCGCAACGTCCTACGCCGCCGCTGGAGCCGACATTGTTGCGCCCAGTTCCATGATGGACGGACAGGTGCAGGCCATCCGCACGGCACTCGACACCCACGATTTCGGCCAGACGTTGCTCATGAGTTATTCCACCAAATTTGCATCGGCGATGTATGGCCCGTTCCGTGAGGCAGAAAAATCGGTTCCCAGTAAGGGGGATCGAAAAAACTATCAGGCTTCGTACGGAGATCTACGCACCGCCTTGCGCGAGTCAGAATTAGACGAGGCCGAAGGCGCGGACATGCTGATGGTCAAACCGTCGCTGTTCTATCTCGATGTGCTGGCAAAAATACGCGAAACAACCGACCTGCCGATTGTGGCCTACAATGTCAGCGGCGAATATTCCATGCTACACGCCACCGCCGAACGCGGTTGGGGCGACCTCAAGGGTATGGTGCAGGAATCCACCGCCGCGCTCGTGCGCGCCGGGGCCGACATTCTCATCTCCTACTGGGCCAACCAGTACAACGAACTCTTCCGTGACTGAGTCCGATACCTCACGAAGGGGCAGCCTCTGTGTCGCCCTAACGGCAGAGCACCTCTCCCAGAAAGACGACACGGAGGTCGTCGCTGGTTTTTCCGAAAACTTCCTTTACTACACGTATGATTCTTCCTCCGTTCTAGGACTCGACGCTGGTGAAGAGCACCTTACCGTTGTCGTCGTTGGTGATGGTGAACTCCTCCATGTGGAAGTGGGCATCGGAGACGAAGGTGAGGTGGCCGTCGAACTTGTCCTCGAGGTCAACCAACGCAGCTTCGTCCTCTTTGCGGAGGCGATCAAGCACGGTCGGGTTGACGGTGATGCGCATGGAGTGCGTTCCTCCGCGGTCTTTACGCATCGACTCGCTGACACGCCGCTGGATTTCGACGCTCATGGAGAGCGGTGATTTGACCATCCCGCGGCCGCGGCAATAGTGGCAGTCGGAATACGACGAGGTGAAGATGCTTTCTTCGACGCGCTGGCGGGTCATCTCCAATAGACCGAGCTGTGAAATCTGCAACACGTTGGTGCGCGCACGATCATTCTTGAGCGCATCCTTAAGGCACCGATAAACGGCCATTTGATCGCGCCGCGCACGCATGTCAATAAAGTCGATGATCACAAGACCGCCGACGTTCCGCAGGCGTAACTGACGGGCAACTTCCACGGCAGACTCAAGGTTCACCTGTAGGATCGATTCATCCTGCGACTTGCTGCCCTTGTGCCGCCCGGTATTGACATCGATGGCGATCAGCGCTTCGGTTTCGTCAAAGATGAGATAGGCTCCGGACTTCATCCAGACCTTGCGGCGATAGGCGGATTCGATCTGCTTCTCGACATCGAAATAGTCGAAAATCGGCTCCTCACCGCCGTACATCTGCACCCAGTTGCGCGAGCGGCGTGAAAACTTGGCGATGACCTGCCGTGTCTGCTCGAACATTTCGCGGTTGTCGATGTAGATGCGGTCGATATCCTCGGTGAGGTAATCGCGCACAACGCGCTCGGCGAGTTTAGGTTCGGAGTAGAGCGTGCAGGGCGCGGGCGTATTCTTCATGCCGTATTCGATATCGTTCCAGATTTCAAAGAGCGTGCGGGCATCGCGCACGAAGCTAGTTTTCTTCGTGCCGGAGCCGGCGGTGCGAACAATGACCCCGATATTTTCGGGAATGGGTAGGCGTTGAAGAATCTTCTTGAGTCGATTACGCTCCTTCACATCCTCGATTTTGCGTGAGATTCCCTTGAGATGCGTACCGGGCATCATGACCAGAAAACGGCCAGGAATGCTGAGGTTGGCGGTGACGCGCGGCCCCTTGGTCCCGATGGCATCCTTGGTGACCTGCACAATGATCTCGGAGCCGGCCGGGAAAATCTGCTGCATTTCGCCGGGCTTGTATTTCTTGCGACGGCGTGTGGAACTCTTGGCACGGACGCCCTCTTCGCGTTCGAGTCGTGCGGCATCTTCTGGGATCATATCCCAGTAGTGGATGAAGGCGTTCTTCTTGAGGCCGACATCCACGAAGGCCGCTTGAAGACCGTCTTCCAGATTCTGGATCTTCCCTTTGAAGATGCTGCCGACGATGCGGTTGTCTTCTTGACGTTCGATATGGAAGTTATCGAGTCGGCCATTTTCAAGCACGGCAACGCGTGTTTCGAGCGGCTCGATATTGATCAGAATTTCCTTCTTCTCGGCTTTTCGTCCGCCGTTATTTTTATTTTTATTAATCATGATTTTTCTCCTTATCTAATTCTCCGGCGCTGGTAGATACTTTGCACTAGGCCGAGTGCGATCATGGTACTAACCATGAAGGAACCGCCGTAGCTCATTAGAGGCAACGGCAGACCCGTGATCGGCAGAATGCCGATCGTCATCGCAATATTTACAAACACATGACAGAACAACATGACACCGATACCCAGTGCCATGAGCCGCCCAAACTCATCATGGGATCTCAGCGAGGCCCACATACATCTTCCTAACAGTATGACGTAGAGCACCAAAAAGAAGGCTCCACCTATAAATCCAGTCTCTTCTGCAACCACGCAAAAGATAAAATCGGTCGGAGCCACCGTCCGAGGCAGGAAGCCCAGGATGTTTTGCGTCCCCTGCAAATAACCTTTACCGTGCAACCCTCCAGAACCCACTGCAATCTGCGACTGCAACTTGTTCCAGCCTGCATCGGCCAAATCGTGATCTTTCGTAAGGAACACCTTAATGCGCCCCTTTTGATACTCCTCTAAAAACGGCATACTCGGCAATACGATCTCCGGCCGCTCCGCTTTCGGCATCGCCTTAATCGCTGGAGTCGTCTCGAATCGGATCCAAAAACACACTACGATAACGAGTACCAGCACCACTGCGAGACCTATCAGCAATAGTCGCCGCTGCACGCCCATGTAGAGCATGATCACCATCGTGACCGGTGCTAGCATGAGTGATGTACTCAAGTCCGGTTCCGCCGCAATCAGCAGGAACGGCAGACCCACGATCGCCGTGCAGCTCCAGAAGGTTTTCCAGTCATCCACATCGCGCCCCGGCGCGGCGAGATAGGCCGAAAGCGCCACCACCACAATGATCTTTCCCAGTTCTGAAGGTTGAAGCGTGAAGCCCGGTAGCGGAATCCAGCGGTGCGCCCCATTCACCTTCGGGAAGAGAAACACCAGCAGCAACAGCAATACTGCGCCGCCATAGATCCACCACGAAAACGTGGCGAGGCGTTTGTAGTCGAACCACACCAGCATCGTGTAGGCACACAGACCTATACCCGCAAACACCAGTTGCTTCGTCCAGTTGGATCCCACGACCTCATCCGACTTAAACTGCGCACTATAGATAAACGCCGCACTCAAACCGACTAGCATGAAAATCGTGCCGAGCATCGCCCAATCTAGCTTCCTGAAGGAAATACCGTTCATTAGCCCTCCTCCTTATCCAACGTACCGTCGTACTCAAAAATATTTTGGTAAAGCGCGCTCAGCCGCGGACCGATGGTGTTGCCGCCGGATACGCCGTCCTCCACGAGGAAGGCGATGGCGTAGCGCGGGAAATCGAACGGCGCATATGAAATCATCCAGGTATGCACGCTGTTAACCACCTTGCCATCAACACGCTTGCGATACTGAGCCGTTCCTGTTTTTCCCGCAATCGAAATGCCCGGAACCCGCGCCTTCCGCGCGGTTCCATTAGCATGCTGCACCACGTCGTACATGCCGCCGCGCACCAGCTCAAGTGCTTCGATCGGCACGTCGAGGCGATGATTGGCCCAAGTGGGGTTCACGCTGTATTCCTCATCGGGAGCCGTTCGCCATTTCTTCACCAAGCGTGGACGATAGAGCGTTCCGCCGTTGGCAATGGCCCCAGTGACCATCGCCATCTGTAGCGGACTGGCGGTGATGGCACCCTGCCCGATGGCCATGTTACACAGGTCGATCGCGTTGAGAGCGGTGGCAGGGAGGTTGCCATACTTCAACGCCTTGTTGGCTGGCTCCGCGCTGAGGTCCGGAAACAGCCCGGCATACTGACCCATGCCAAACTGCTCGGCCATCTCGTGGATCGGCTCGAAGCCTAGTTCTTGCGCCATCTCGAACATGTAGACGTTGCAGGAATACATCAACGCTTCACGCAAGTCGATTTTACCGTGCTCGCCGTGGAGGGAATGAACCCAGCACTTCATGCGGCGCCTACCCACATGATACGGGTTTTTGCACTTGTGAATGGTTTTACCGTAGCCAGAATTTTCCTTCAGCGCACTGAGAAAAACGATGGGTTTGAAGATACTTCCGGGCGGATATTGCCCAAACACGGCCCGATGGAAAGTACGTGCCGATGTGTCCTTCAGCAAGGCCTGACGGTACGTCTTGGACTGCATATAGGCGTTGGGATCGAACGACGGCGCGCTGACCATGGCGAGCACGTCGCCGTTGTTGGGATCGAGCACCACGACGGCACCGCGCACCGGAATATCATTCGGCTCACCCGCTTGCCGCAGAGCCAAAGCTTCGACTGCAAAACGCTGGATATTGGCATCAATCGTCAATTGCAGGTCGCCGCCCGGTTGCGAGGGCTTGGTCTGCAGGTCGCGGTAGTGGAAGCCCGACACATCGATCTGTACCAACCGGCTACCCGGCTCGCCTTCGAGTAAATTATTGTAAGTCCCTTCCAGTCCCTTCTTGCCTTCGATGCCCCGCAGGTCGAAGTGAACGCGCTCACCAGCTTCTTCGCGAGTGGAGGCCGCCTCCAACGTAAAACCGACTAGATGAGCCAGGTTTTCGCCTTGGGGATAATAGCGGTCGGCTTGGCAATAAATATCGGTTCCCGCGAGGCTTGAACAGGTATCCGCCCAGCGCGCCATAGTGCGCTCGTCAATATTTTTCCATGCCAGCAACGGGAGTGGACGACGAGCATAGATGTGATCCTTGATCTGCTGGAAGGTAATCGCGCGCGGAATTCCGATGTGCTCGGAAATTTCGTAGACGAGTTCGAGCGTATTGGCTGCCGTCGAAGTTCCGCGTCGCTTCAGCGCAGACGTTTCGAGAACGATCGAACGGTCCTGCACCGGCTTGCCGAGGTCGAGCCCGGCGACTTTGTGCCGGCGGCGCGAACCTTTTGGCGGCACAGTCCACTCTTCGAATTTTCGTTTCCAGCGGGCGAGCGATTCATCGTCGAGCTGCTTCCAGGCGACGAGCGGTTCGTCGGGGGTCAGTAAAAGGTGCTTTTGGATATCGCGATAGGTTATGTCTGGCGGGAGGCCGACACGCGCCCAAATCTCGTGCAACAGCTCAAGCGTATTGGCCACTGCCGAGCGCGGCGCGCGCATTTCTTCGGTGTAGATGGCAATGCAGTAGTTCGGTACGCTATCGGCCAGACAGAGGCCATGGGTATCGTAGATCTTTCCGCGCACGGCAGGTAGACGGACGCGGCGGACGCTCTGTTGCAGGAACTCGGCCTCGAAACCACTCTTGCGTGGCACCTGTAGTTTCCAGAGTTCCGAGGCGAGTACCGCCATGCCAAACAACATCAAAGCGGATACCCCCCAGAGGATTAACGGACTTGTTTCCCTGTTGCGTCTTACCTTCATTGCCAGCCGTACCCCCGTTTTTTGGGGAGGATGTTCTCTAGAGTATTCATCGTGAGTGAAACCAGCGGCAGCGTGACCATGCCCAATAGCCCGGAGCCAACGAGGCGCAACAGTGCATGGCCGAAGTGGAACGGCCGCTGGCCGCTGGCGGAATAGATGAGCAGGGTCAGGAATGTCAGAAGCATGGCCCCTACCGCGCCGAAGAACATTTGCGTCACGGTGCCGTCGATAAAGATTTCAAGCCGCACCCGATGGGCTAATACCCCGATGACCGGAAACCCAATCAGTGCGGGTCCAAACCCGCCGAGATCGAGGCCGTCGTGCAATAGTGCTGCCCAAAATACGGCGATCCACATGCCGCGTGGTGAGCGGTGTAGTGCATAATACAACGCAAACGAGGCGAGTACCGGCGGCTTTATGCCACCGAATATCGGCCATGGCGGCAGGGATAGCTGAACTAGCGCTCCGACAAAGATTCCACCCAACATGAGAAATCGTTTCATCATGGCACTTTCTCTCCATCGGCCGAAACCACAAAGAGATAGTCAAGCAGACTGACGGTGGCACTCGGTGCGATTTCCGCAGACTGAAAGAGCCCTGAATTGTCCTTGTGAACCTTCACGATATAGCCGATATGCACGCCTTTCGGGGAGAGTCCTTCCCCGCCTGACAGGCCAGAGGTGACGACTTCATCGCCTACAAGAACTTCGGTGTCCTTATCGATAAAATCCATTCGTGCAATAGGATGCCCCCTCAGATTGATGCCGCCGCCACGTACTAATCCATAGGTATCAGAATCCTTGATTCGAGCGGAAATACGGCAGGCGGGATCGCAAACCAGCAAAACCTCGCTGGTGTGTTTCGCAACCTCGATGGTCTTGCCAACCAACCCATCGGGACTGATGACCGCATGATTTTCTCGGATACCGTCCGCCTTGCCCTTGCCGACGCGGACGGTGTTCCACCATCCTCCAATACTACGACTGATGACATCACACGGGATCAGTGTGCGGGACTGCTGGTGCTGGAATTTAAAGGCGCGGCGCAGGCGTTGGTTGTCGGCATCGGCATCACGGAGTTGGCTGAGTTCGGCCTGGACGCGGACAAGCTCGTGGGAGAGTTCGCGGTTTTTCTCGACGGCGCCGCCCATGCCGCGGATCGCCGAGGCCGCCTCGGAAAGACGTTGCCCCAGCCCGGAGGTGCTGCGTTCTGCAGGTGCCATGATGCCCCGCACCGCGCCTTTTCCCTTCAGAGAGAGCGAGGGGGGAATAACAAACGCCACGATCAGCAACAGCGCTGCAATCGAAGCATAAATTAGTTTTCTGTTTCCTAAAACCATCCGTCCCTATCCATTAGGACGGATGAAGCAACAGCACATTAGAAAAGAAAGGCTAGCCGTTAGGCCCCGCCATCTTACGAAGGAAATTGATTTCGTGCAGAACGATTCCGGTGCCTTCCGCCACGGCACTGAGCGGATCGTCCGCAATATGCACCGGTAAGCTGGTTTTTTCCGAAATCAGAGTGTCGAGTCCGCGCAGCAGCGCACCGCCGCCGGCCAGAACCATACCTCGATCCACGAGGTCGGCGGAAAGCTCCGGCAGACATCGTTCCAAGGTAACCCGCACGGCTTCCACAATCTGGTTCACCGGATCCTGCAAGGCCTGGCGTACTTCCTCGGAGCTGATCGTCAACGTCCGTGGCAGTCCGGCCACTAAATCCCGACCCTTGACTTCCATGGTGCTTTCTTCACCCGTGGAAAGAGCCGATCCCATCGTAATCTTAACTTCCTCAGCGGTTCTTTCGCCAATCAACAAATTGTATTCCCGCTTTATGTGCTGAATGATTGCCTCATCCATCTCATCCCCACCGACACGCACACTCCGGCTATAAACAATGCCGGCCAGGGAGATCACGGCGACTTCCGTCGTGCCCCCCCCGATATCCACGATCATGTTGCCAGCGGGTTCCTGTACAGGCAGGCCCACACCAATCGCGGCAGCCATCGGCTCTTCAATTAAAAAAACATCGCGCGCACCCGCATGCATTGCGGAATCCTTTACTGCGCGCTTCTCCACTTCTGTAATTCCACTCGGCACGGCAATCACCACGCGGGGTCGTACCATCCGTCTTCTGTTGTGTACCTTCTGGATAAAATAGCGGAGCATCGCTTCGGTAATCTCGAAATCCGCGATGACCCCGCTTTTCAGAGGGCGGATCGCCACAATACTACCTGGAGTGCGTCCGAGCATCTTCTTCGCTTCGTCGCCTACTGCCAGGACTCGGTTGGTGCCAGCCTGTACCGCCACCACCGAAGGCTCTCGCATAACGATACCGCGGTCACGCGCATACACGAGGGTATTCGCGGTTCCGAGGTCGATCCCGATATCGCTGGAAAACATTCCCATTATACGATTTAACATATTGCCGTTTCCTTCTTAAAAAATGATTTAAATCAAACCGAGAAACAATGTGACAAATTGGCCGAAAGGGTCAAGGGCAAACGCTTGGTATTGCTCTCGTAATCCACTAGCAACCTGCCGGGCTTAGCTGACGAATAATCTTCTTTTAATAATGAGACTGTGTCAGTCTAAACTTATCTTAATAGAATGACGCTATGGTCGCTCGACTCAAAAGTCTCGCTGGAAAAAACATCAACCTCGGCGTCCGTCCCAGCTACATTCATAAACGGCGCGCTTGCTTCCATTTCCGAGGCTTGGAATACTCCGCCCTAACCTCAGGAGTTTATATGATGAAGAAAATCGTTACTTTGCTCGCCCTAGTCACCTTGGTTTCAGGATGCGTCACACAAGATATTGCGCCCGATCCCTCCATCCTGCGCATCGGCATTTCGCCTAACTCGAAGCCCATTATCTTTAAAAGTAATGGGGAAGTTCAAGGGGTTGAAGTTGATTTCGCCGACGAGTTGGGCCAAGCACTGAACCGCCGAGTGGTCTTAATCGAGGTGCCCTGGGAAAAACAGATCGACTATCTTGAACAGGGAAAGACCGACATCATTATGTCTGGCATGACGATTACCGCACCGCGTAGCATCCGCATCAACTTTACTTCGCCCTACATGCAATCCGGTATGAGCGGTCTTTTTCGGCGCGATGCTTATGATCCCTCCGGGTTGCTGGCCAGCACCATCATCAACCAAAACAAACGCATTGGTTATGTGAAGAACACCACCAGCGAAATCTTTGTGATGCAACGCTTTCCCCGTAGCGAGAAGAAATCTTTTTCCGGAGCGGATTCCGCTGCAAAGGCTCTTAAGAACGAAAAGATCGATATGTTTATCTACGATGCCCCTCTGATTTGGTGGCTCTCCGCCGTTAATGAGAGCGATTTGGTGGCCTTCCCTGACGTACTGAATACCGAGCCACTGGCGTGGGGCATCGCTAAGCACAACCAAATACTGCTCGACGAAGTTAATCTCCAGATCGCTCACTGGGAGAAAAATGGCACAAGCCAAAGAATTATCCAAAACTGGATTCCCACACTTAAATAATCGGTCGAGCTAACGCCACTCATGTTTCGGGTAGCGCCCCTTCAATTCCTTCTTGAGTAGTGGATAGGCATTCTGCCAAAACGACTGCATGTCCTGCGTCTTTTGTTGCGGGCGCTGGTTCGGAGCCAATGCCTCGACCACCACAGGGATTAGGCCAAAGCCAACCGTGGGTACTTCCTCAAGACCGTACAAATTTTGAATCGTAGCCGATACTACGGGCGGAAGACCCTCCTCGTAGCGCACCTTCGCGGTGATCCCGCTTGGAAGTTTGATCCGCTCTGGCACTTGTTTTTCAATCATTTCCAGCTGAGTGACAGAGAGCCACGACTTGACAACTTTCCAGACCGAGCGATCTTTCAAATCTCGCTTACAAACTGCACCGAGGCAGATTTCCTGTACCATTGCCCGCCGCGCCTCTTCGTTGATCGCCGGAATGCCATAGTCCGGGCAGCCCGTCGAAAAGCAATTGACGCGCACAATCCATTTCTCCACGGCATCATCCCACTTGTGGAGATTCAACCGCCCTGCCAGCACCTCTTCCGCAATGATTTCCGCTGCCTGTTGTGAATCAACCTCCTGCACCATCCGGGCATGGAGTTCCAATCCGCGAAACGACTTCCACTGCTTGGAAACCACGCGCTTTAAAATAGGGTCGAAAACGGCCTCCGTCTTCTCCTCTAAATCGGCGGGAAAAAGTTCGGCGAGCCAAACTTCGCTAATCGCAGTGCAGAGATTGAGTCGCACATTTAAATTGCGGTTACCTTCGATCTCACGGATCTCAGCGGCAACAATCAAGGGGCTATCGCGCACGACGCTATCCCGGTCGAGATCTCCCACGCGACCATGCACCACCTCGCAGTGTAGCGTCCCGCCATCGCGCCGCTTGGCCACGTGGTCAGAGAAAGCGAGCAGGATACACTTCTGCAAATTCTCGTCCAACGGCGCACGAGTATTGATCCTCAACCCTTCCCTCTCGGCAATCCGCATAAAACGTTCGTAGAGCGGCTTCACCTGCCGTGCCGCACCGCCGTGTACACCGAGCTTGCGACAGGCTTCGACGTTGTAATGGTTTTTATCGGCAAATACCCACGCGTGCATCAGCCGCTTGAAGTCGGAAATTCCATCCTCACCCAGCAGATCATTACGATTCCCGCACGTCTGCTTACCCTTGTTGCGTTGCAGAATTGAACGCCCCTGCGTGAGTGCAGCAATCAAGCACGCCTGCCGCACGCATTCATACTGCTCGCCCGCCATCAGCATCCGAGCATAGCGCGGATGCATCGGGAATGAAGCCATCTTTTTTCCAATGGAGGTGAGCTTTTCATCCGAGTCGAGCGCACCCAAATCGATCAGTAGCGTCAGCGTTTGTTCCAGCGATTTTGGATTTGGTTTTTCCAGCCATTGGAAGTTTTCAATGTCATCAATGCCACCCGCCTTCAGCGTCAGCACCACTTCGGCCAAATCGTGTCGCAGGATTTCAGGAAGTTCCTGCATCGGACGCGCCACGTGCTCCTGCTCCGTCCAGAGACGATAACAAATACCCGGCGCAGTACGCCCAGCACGCCCCGTCCGCTGATCCGCCGATGCCCGGCTGATCCGCTCAACCAGCAACGTATCGATTCCGCGGTTTGGATCATACCGAGCAATGCGTGCCAGTCCGCTATCGATCACAATACGGATGCCCTCAATCGTAATCGAGGTTTCGGCCACATTGGTAGCAACAACGACTTTGCGTTGCTTGCACTCCCCCACGGCAGCATCCTGATCGCGGGCGGAAAGTTCACCGTGTAGCGGCATCACCGCGAAGGCACGCGCACATTTTCGGGCGCAGATTGCCTCGACCGTGCGGGAAATTTCATAACCGCCCGGCATGAAAATCAGCACATCGCCCTCCGCGCCCGATTCGACCACCTTTTCAAATACATCGGTGGCAGCCTCCCAGAGAGGACAGTGGCGAAAGTTGATCCGCTTGGGAGAATAGTTGATCTCCACCGGGAACGTACGCCCTTCGCTTTTTAACTTACGACATGGTGCGAGATATTCGCGCAACGGTCCGGCATCGAGCGTCGCCGACATGACGATAATCTTTAGATCCGGCCGCGTCTGTTGGAGCCGCAGGGCGCGGGCGAGCGTGATGTCGCCATAGATATGCCGCTCGTGGAACTCGTCGAAAATAATCGTTGAAACCCCGCGCAGCTCCGGATCGGAAAGGAACTGACGCAAGAGGATGCCTTCGGTCACATAGCGAATCTGCGTCTTTTCGGAGACCTGCGACTCCATCCGCACCTGATAGCCCACCTCACCGCCGAGCGGTTCACCGCGCTCAAACGCCACGCGCTTGGCCAGCAACCGTGCCGCCAGTCTCCGTGGTTGGAGTACCACCACCTCACCTGGCCCAGCCTTTCCGCAATCGAGTACCATCTGCGGCACCTGTGTCGACTTCCCCGATCCGGTCGGTGCTTCGATAATCAATCGCGATTCGGTAGCCAGCACCTCCGCCAGCTCAGCGCACAGCTCATAGATAGGGAGTTTCTTTCGATCCATAAAAAAAGTCTCCATAGATTTCGCAGATCAAAAATCAGGGAGTCTGACGGGCGTTAGCGCTGACTTAAGGCTGAAAGCTGGATAATACGGGCAGAGGCCGCTAAGGCCTGAATGGTTTCTTCAATCACGCGCTTCCCGTCGGCCTGTTCAGCCACCTGAACAATTGCCGCAATAAGGTCATGATAGAAGGTCTCATCTCCAGTCAGACGATGCCAAAAGTCCTTACCCACGATAACCGGATGATTATAATCATTCTCTAAGAGTAAATAATGGCCGCTTAAATCCGAATGCTCTCCATAAAGAACCCCGACAATTAAATCGTCTGAAGGGATCCGAAGGTTGTTTGTTCTAGAAAGTCTCTGTGTTGCTCCAAAGTGTCCATGAATCGATTTAACATCATCCCTGTTTATGGTATTTGGCCCAGCTTTTAATTGGCAATATTTCTTATGGCCATCCACTTGATCCGCAAACTCGATATCAATTCCAGGAGTCGTACTTCCGAACGAGGAAAGCACTTCGCTCGTGAATTTTTGTACGTTGGTTCCAAATGAGGTGGTGATGGATGATCCAAGCACACGCGGATAAACCAAAGCCTTGGCAATGCTTTCCGGCGAGCTATTGCCGATTAGAAAATTAGCGAGATAGGTAGCAAGAAATGGATTAATGTTGAACTCATCTGGATCAGCCAGCTTCTCGGTATTTACAATATGATTTTTTGCAATTGTGTCGAGAAACCACTGCTGAGCCTTATTCAATATCGTCTTTTTATCCATCTCATTCATAAAAAACAGTGTTCTGTATCTCATGGCCATTGACAAATCTCTTTTCAATCCCGATAAAATAACCCTGACTAAGGTTGATAAAGGTTAATAAGGGTACTATGAAAGAATTCTACACCATCTCGGAGGTGGCAGATATGCTGTCGATTTCAAAGGAAACGCTACGTAGGTGGGATAAAAATGGGAAACTAATCCCTGTCCGCCACCCGATGAACAACTACCGAGCCTACACATCGGAATCCCTTAAGATTTTTGAGCAGCTGGGGTTTCTTTTTTCCAAAGAAGAGCGCGAAGCTCCCGAAGAACCCCATCGAAACTTTAATGTGGCTGAACTGTTCGCTGGGGCAGGTGGGCTGGCGTTGGGGATGAAAAAAGCCGGACTTAAGTGTAAATTACTCAATGAAATCGACCACTGGCCATGCGAGACGCTCCGTAAAAATCGCCCTGAATGGAATGTTATCGAACAGGATGTGAGCCAACTGGATTTCACTCCGTACCATGGAGAAATCGATGTAGTAACGGGAGGCTTCCCTTGTCAAGCGTTCAGCTATGCAGGAAAAAAGCTCGGTCTGGAGGATGCTCGAGGAACCTTATTCTATGAATTTGCACGCGCCATTCAGGAGATCCAACCGCTCATCGCGATCGGGGAAAACGTGCGCGGTCTGGTTAGCCACGAAGAGGGGCGGACGTTGGCGGGCATGGTTTCGATCCTCGACGAAATTGGCTATGACGTGCTGACTCCGCAGGTACTTAAGGCCATTCACTACCAAGTTCCACAAAAACGGGAACGCCTATTTCTGGTAGCCATCAAAAAAGGATCAGGAATTTATTTCAATTATCCAAAACCATTTAAAGAAATTTATTCTGTAAAGGATGCGCTCAGAGCCGGAAGACTCTACCCTACGGATGTTCCGGTCTCACCCGGACAAGGGTATCCGAAAAGGAAAAAAGAAATCCTCGAAATGGTTCCGCCGGGTGGATACTGGCGCGATCTCCCAGTTAAAATTCAAAAAGAATATATGCTGAAAAGCTATTATCTTGGAGGAGGGAAAACGGGTATGGCTCGCCGAATAAGTTGGGATGAACCCAGCCTGACCCTCACCTGTAGCCCTGCGCAAAAACAGACCGAACGCTGCCACCCCGAAGAAACTCGCCCTTTCACCGTGCGCGAATATGCCCGCATTCAAACCTTCCCCGACGATTGGGAGTTTTGCGGTCCTATGGGAGCCCAATACAAGCAAATCGGGAATGCCGTTCCCATTAACCTTGCCTACCATATGGGTGTTGAGCTAGTTCGCTCGCTGAACGAATATCATCGCACGGAAATTTGTAAACACCCGGAACGATTCACCCCTCTGGAGTATGCGATTGCATAGTTTTTTTGAATCCACAGATCTCGCAGATTACACGAATTAAAAATTAGAGAACTCTGTGGGTGATTATGTCTCTTCTATTTCTTCGCCGACGTAATACCACTCGCCGTCGAGCTTTTCGAAGGTCGAACATTCGTGGTGACGGCCGGGGGCGGTGGTGGTGATGTATTCCGCGATGAATTCAACGTGATTATCCTCGGCGGCGATGACGTGTAATTTGAGCCATTCAACCTGCTTCATCCACTTGCGGATCGATTTTTCAAGATCGTCCGTGCGAGCTGAGGGGTGCGTGGTGCGAGCGAGGTAGTCGACGTTCTTTATAACGTATGCAGTGTAGCGCGAGCGCATCAATTCCTCGGCGGAACTCGCCTTGCGAGATCCGGAAATAATGCTGTCGCAACACATCGCAAACGATGCGCCGCTTCCACACGGGCATTTATTGTAGCGAGCCATTATATACTCGTAATAAGTCCGGGAACCGCCCGGATGGCTTCGGGAACTTTGGTGCCATCCTTACCGCCGGCTTGAGCTTTGTCGGGCCTTCCGCCTCCGCCCCCTCCGGCGACTTTTGCAACGCCACCGATGAGCTTTCCGGCGTGAAGTCCGGATTTGACCAAATCTTCAGAAACGCTAGCCGCAAAACAGGCTTTTCCGGCGGCAGCACTGCCGAGAACAATCACGCCGTTGGCCATTTTCTGTCGAAGCGAATCCATCACCTGACGGAGGGCATCCATCGGCATTTCTCCAAGATCTGCAGCCAGAACCGAAGTTCCATCCAGATCCACGACCTGATGGATTAACCCATCAACGTTCGAAACTGCGGCTTTCATTTGAAGTTCCTTTAGGGCTTTCTCAGCGGCTTTGGCCTGATCGGCCATGGCCTGAATACGGTTGGGTAGTTCGGCAGGTTTGACGCTGAGGCTCTGGCTGAGGCCGGCGAGCAGTTCGTGCTTTTCAGTAGACCAGTTGAGGGCTTCCATTCCGGTGACGGCCTCGATGCGGCGGATGCCGGCCGCGACGGAGGATTCGGAAACAATGCGGAAGGGGCCGATGTCGCCAGACATTTGAACGTGGGTTCCACCACAGAGTTCTTTGCTGGAGTCCCCAATCCGCACCACGCGGACGATTTCGCCATATTTATCGTCGAACACCGCTTGGATGTCGCCGGACTTCTGTACGTCGGCCAGCGCCATTTCAGCTGTTTCGACGGATGTGTTTTTCATAATTTCGTGGCTAACCACCTGCTCTATCTGACGAAGCTGCTCAGGTTTGATGGCCTCAAAATAGTTAAAGTCGAATCGGAGGTAGTCGGCAGCGACCATGGAACCCGCCTGCTTAATGGTTCCATCAACCACTTGGCGCAGCGCGGCATTGAGGAGGTGCGTCGCGGTGTGGTTTCGCCGCATCTGCCCGCGACGATAGCGATCGATGTTAGCCAACACGAATTCTCCTTTTCTTGGGGATCCAAAGACGAGTTTGCCAGTATGAAGAATAATGCCTTCGGCGGATTTTTGCGTGTCCATGACGTTGAAGCCAAAGTTTGCTCCTTTAATTTCGCCTTGATCCCCCTGCTGGCCGCCGGATTCAGGATAGAATGGGGTCTCTTTCAGGATAATGGCTCCGGATTCGAGGATATCGAGAATCTCGGTCTGGCACTGTCCGGTCGTATAGCCAATAAAGGGAGTGGCTTCGACATCGAGCCTCTCACCTTCGGCGAGGACGACCGACTTCTTTTTGGTATGATCGGCGCGAGCGCGTTCCCGTTGCTGGTTCATGAGGTTTTCAAAGCCTTCAGCATCAACCTCCAGTCCACGCTCGCGAGCCATGACTTGAGTGAGGTCGAGCGGAAAGCCAAACGTGTCATATAATTTAAAGGCCTCATCGGCCGGAAAGATTTTATCGGATAGGCCAACAACCACTTGCTCAAAAAGCTCGATCCCGTGGTCGAGTGTACGGCTGAAAGAATCTTCCTCCGCCTTGAGGATTTTCTTTACGCGGGCATTGTTCTGGCGCAGTTCGAGGAACGTGTCGCCATAGCTCTCGGCCACAATGTCGGCCAGTTGATAGAAGAAGGGGTCTTTGAATCCGAGAAGCCGCCCAGTGCGAACCGCGCGCCGCAAGATACGACGAAGAACATAGCCGCGACCTTCGTTGGACGGAACGATGCCATCGGCAATCGAAAAGGCAAGGCAGCGAATGTGGTCGGCGATGACGCGGAAGGCGATATCGACGGGGTTGGTCATGGAGGCTCCGTATTTCTTTCCGCTCATCTTTTCTAGGGTGTGGAAGATTGGGGTGAAGATGTCGGTTTCGTAGTTGGAGATGGCACGGGAGAAATCCTTAAAATGGTTGGTGCATTGCATGATGGAGCAGATGCGTTCGAAGCCCATACCGGTGTCGACATGCTGCGCGGGGAGCGGGGAGAAGGTTCCATCGGGATCGGCGTTGAATTGAATGAAGACAAGATTCCAGATTTCGATGCAGTCGGCGCTGTCGGCGTTAACCATTTCGGGCCCGCAGTTTCCTTCGGGGGTGAGATCGATGTGTAGCTCGGAGCAGGGGCCACAAGGGCCGGTATCGCCCATCATCCAGAAATTATCTTTACGGTTGCCAGGAACTATTTGCGCGTCGGGTAGATATTTCAGCCACATGGCTTTGGCTTCGAGGTCGGCTTCCGATTTTTCGTCACCACCGAAGTAGGTGGCGTAAACGCGGTGTTCAGGGAGACCCCATACGTGGGTGATGAGTTCCCACGCCCAGTCGATGGCCTCTTGTTTGAAATAGTCGCCGAAGGACCAGTTTCCAAGCATTTCGAAGAAGGTGTGGTGGTAGGTATCGATGCCGACATCTTCGAGGTCGTTATGCTTACCGCCCGCACGAATACACTTCTGGGTATCCGCAGCACGACCCGGGGTATAGGGGCAGTTGGCTTGGCCCAGAAAGATTGGTACAAACTGGTTCATGCCGGCGTTGGTGAAGAGTAGATTCGGGGAATCGGGCAATAGGCTGCCGGATTTCACGATGGTGTGTTGCTTCGATTCAAAAAAGTCGAAAAACGATTGGCGAAGTTCATTCGATGTCATGGTCATACCCTACTTTTTGTGCGGTGAAAAACAGCGAGTTTTATACTGGGAAGGCGGTGGCGATGCAAAGCCCCATTAGCAAAATTGCTTGAGGACGCTGCGTAGGTCTTCGCGACGGATGGGCTTGGAGAGATAGTCATCCATCCCTGCTTCGAGGAATTTTTCGCGATCACCCTTCATGGCGTGGGCGGTAACGGCCACTATGGGAACTCGTTGACCTTCCAACTCTTCAGCGCGGATCAGAGTGGTGGCCTTGAGGCCGTCTAGCACAGGCATCTGAATATCCATGAAAACCATATCATAGTTCGGGCAGCCCGGTTGCTTCATCCGGTTGAGTGCCTCCATACCGTTCTCGGCCAGATCGACCCGACAACCCATCTTTTCGAGAATCCGGATGATCACGCGCTGGTTGAGTTTATTGTCTTCAACCAGTAATACCACGAGATCAAATTCCGGTGCCTGCCCTCCAGTGTCTGCCCCTTGCTTTTTCTTGCACGACTTCTCCTCCACATCCACGGTAATACTGAAGGCGAATTCAGCACCCTGGCCTAGCTCGCTCGAGACCGCGAGCTGCCCGCCGAACTGCTCGACGATCTTCCGGGAGATCGCCAGCCCAAGGCCGGAACCGCCATGCTCGCGGGTATGCGATCCGTCCACCTGGCTGAATTCCAAAAAGATGGTTGCCTGCGCTTCCTCGGAGATTCCGATACCGGTATCGCGGATTCGGAAGCCCAGCGTACACTCGCTCCCGGTTTCCCCGAGAAGCGCGACCTCGACAGCGATATGACCCTTCTCCGTAAACTTGATGGCGTTGGCAATGAGGTTAATGAGAACCTGCCGCAAACTGCCTCCATCGGTTCGTACCAGCGGAAGATTGGACGGGCAATCGAGCCTTAGTTCCAACCCTTTTTCCTCCACGGGTGGGATGAAAAAAACCTGTAGTTCTTCGAGCAGGGCGCAAATATCTTCGGGATCGTTATTCAGACGGAATTTACCGAGTTCGATGCGGGAAAGGTCTAGAATGTTGTTGATAATCTTGAGTAGGTTATCGGCGGAAGTGTTGATCGCTTCAACATACTCCCCTTGCTCAGGAGAGAGCGAGGTATCCTTCATTAGCTGCGCCATGCCCAGTACGCCATTCATGGGCGTACGGATTTCATGGCTCATATTGGCGAGGAACTCGCTTTTGCTACGGTTCGCTTTTTCGGCAGACTCTTTGGCCTGGCCTAACTCGATGCTCAGTCGCTTTTGGTCGGCGCGCTGGCGATCAAGTTCGTCGACCATATGGTTTATTCCACGTGCTAACACACCCAGTTCATCCAGCGATTTAGCGCGGGTAATCCGTCCCTTCAAGTCGCCTCGTTCAACCGCTCCGAGGCACTCTACGGAGGCGCGGAGGCGCGGGGCGGTCATCTGATGCACCAGCATTGCGCTGAACACGGTGATCAGCCCAATGCAAAGTAAAAATCCGACAACGAAACTGATGGCGATTCGGTCTTTCCGTGCGCTTGCATTGACTGCACTCACCTTCATGTGCAGCTCGCCACTCCAACCATCTGCCAATCGAAGCGGTGTCGAAATCAATAAATAGCCACTGCCATTTCCTTGCTCGTGCATGATTGCAGAACCTGCCGCAGTCATAGTGGCACCTTTTGTATAGGCATCGTGCGGGAATTCATCCGCTCGACGACCTTCAAGCGCAGGGTCTGTGCTATAGAGGATCCGGGCTCCAGGCTGGTCGACCACAGCAAAGAGCACCTCCTCGCCCACCAACCGAGAGAGCACTTCGCGATCACGAATCATGGCCCCCGGCAACGCACCCTCGTTTATCAATCGCCCCGGAATCTGCGCTTGCAGATAGAAGTTTTCATCGATCTCGTCGACAAACTTGTTAATGTAGTAGATGCCGAGGCTCGACAGCAACACCGACGCGATCAGGAAGATCGAAAGACTCAACTTAAAGGCCAGCGACAGGAAGAACGGGTTCCCGCCCACAGGTCTATGGGACGCTGTACTAGACATGGCGATGAGCATAAGCTATTTGTCGGGACAAACAACGCAGAAACCGTTGAAATGAAAGAACGAAATATCCAACCCGATTGCTGGATCTACGACCTCCCCGGTGGATGGGAAGTGCTGGCCGGAAAAACCGATGCCGACAACGACCTGCTCAGCCTCGAAACGGCTAAAGCCAACGACCTGTGGTTCCACGTGCACGGCTTGCCGGGCAGCCACACGATCCTACGCCATCCTGCGGGGGGGAAGCCCGACATCACCACCGTCAAGTCCGCCGCCGCCATCGCCGCCTGGCACTCCAAGGCACGCAATGCCGGAACCGTTCCCGTCTCCTGCACCGAGGCCAAATATGTCGGGAAACCACGCGGCGCCAAACCAGGCAGTGTCAGCATTAAGCGCGAAAAAACCATCAAGGTGCGCCCAGCCTTGCCCTAAAAAGGATCCACCGACTCCATAACTTAATCCGTATGTTTATCACGCTCGTTCTTTTTGAGTGTTGTAAGATGCCCATCCTCAAGAAGAAATACCTTTGCGCCCCTTACGTCTTGCATGGATTAAGAAACCCGAGGATCGGCGGATTACATCTCCCGCTGAGACTACGCCTCGACTACTTTATATTCCGCGCGGCCAAAAGCTAGAATGAGAATAAAAATCAGGGGCAGGAAGATCAGACCAACCGCTGTTCCTGCACCGCGCCCAAAATTCTTGGCCAAACCGATGGCCATCAGTATGGAAACCACGAGGCCGACTCCCGGAATGAAAAGCAGGATCACCCACCAGATGGGTTTTCCGGCCATATCGATGACTATGCAGGTGTTATAAATCGGGATAAGCGCCGCCCAACCCGGCTTCCCAGCCTTGATAAACAGCTTCCACAGCCCAACAACAATCACCGCAATCAGAATCAATTCGAAAATCAATATTCCCACTCCTGCAAAATATATTTCGCATCCTTCATTCATCTCTTGTCTCCTTTGTTTGGATTAATTTGTTAACAGGACTAATCGACCGAGTTTGTAATCCACAACGCGAAGAAAGGGTCGGAAAAGATCCAGTGTTTGGAACTCATCCAAATCAGTCCCTTCGACTCAAGCGCTTCGATGCCTCGTTTGACCGAGGCGTGAGATGATGTTCCGCACAACTGAAGAAATTCGTTGGAAGCATACTTTTTGCCCCGGTAGCACGCCAATCCCATGGCAATCTTTTGCTGGTTATCGGTCAGCATGTTCCACATGCCTTCATAGCCCGAGGCGCGTTCGTGCAATACACGCTGCAAGGTTTCTCCAAAATCCGCTGCACTGATTTCGCGACCCTCTGCCGAGTCGCTCCAAAGGTGATAGCAGACATCCTGAACATCTCCTGGAATCGAATGGCTCAACTCGAAAACTGCATCCCACAAAGCCGAGGAAATCGAGCGACCGGTTTTGGAAAACTTGGCTTCCAGCCATCGGATGAAGGTGTCGTGATCAAGACTACCGACTTCCATCAGAGCCGCCGATTTGAAGAACGGGCTGCGCTGGGCGTAGAAGATTTCCATCAGCCGGTTCTGGTTGCTTCCTGCAAAAATATATTGCACCTCTGGCTGCGCCTGGATTTCAGAACGTAGCGCGCCCAGAAACTGATCGGAGTCCGGCAAATCGAGCAGAGCCTGAAACTCGTCAAAAAAAACCACCACTGGATTTTTCTTATGCAGGCTCGGTGCAAGACGCAACAGATCTTCAACGCTCGACAAGGTCTCCGGACTTTTCCACTGCAGTCCGACACCCGCCACATTAAAGCCGCTCAGAATCGGCATCTTTTTGCAGAAAGGCGCGAAGGCGCGGGCAATCTTTTCCACCGCCTTGGCATCGGTCTTCACGCCCCAGAAATCAACACGGATAAACTGGCATTTCACATTTTTAAACGTATTTACCACGAGCGACGACTTCCCGGTACGCCGCGGCCCGCGAATAAGCACATTCCGACCGGCCTTGTGGTATTTCAGAAGTTCTTCGCTCTCTTTACGGGGCATATAGTCCGCCCCACCGACTATTCCATCTATCTTGAACGGATTCATGACCGCTTTTGTATTAAACAAACCCGGAGGTGTCAAGCCCTCGGCCACCGATTTTGTATGGTGCATAATCGGTGGTTATATTATGTAATCGGAAAATCCCCTTTCATCTTTCCTAATTCAATTTGACGAAAATAGGTTAAAGACCTATTATTTTAAGGTAAATTTAACGGAGGAAGGGAAAATGATTACTCTTAAAATTATTCGGAAAATCGGAAAAATACTACGCGGCGGCGCGGGTAAGAAGGAAATCTTCCTCGGCATGCTCTGTGGTGTACTAATCGGCTTCAACCCCGGTGTCAGCCTTACGCTTGCGCTCGCCATCCTCATCACCCTCCTACTCAACGCCAACATGGCCTTCACCCTGCTCGGTGCGGCACTCGGCAAAATCCTCTGTTTGGTGCTCGCACCCATCACTTTCCACACCGGCTACTTCCTCATCCACAAAGTGGGTCTGGAGGAGTTGTTCCGCTCGCTCTCCAACGCCCCCGTCACCGCACTGATGGATTCCAATGTCTATGCTCTGGTCGGCAGCCTCCCCTACGCCCTCATTATCGGCATTATATCCGGCATCGCTCTCGGTACCGCCGTCATCCGAATTCGTAAAAAAATGCTCGAATTCGACCAGCACGCCATCATCGGCAAAACGTTCGGCAATAAAGTTTCGCGCCTCCTTCTCCGACTCGCATTTGGGAAAAGTAAACTCTCCTTTGAAGACGAAATTCCGAAACAGTCGCCGCTGTTGCGTAAATCCGGTCTCATCCTCGTCGGCAGTATCGTGGTTATCGGTCTCCTGCTTGAATTTCTCTTGCTCGACATCGCCGTTAAGTCTGGCCTGCAATCCGCCATTGCCGCCAAGACCGGTGCCGAAGTCAACATAGCCAAAGCCCACCTCTCCCTTGCGGCCGGCAAGCTCGAAATTAAAAATCTTCAAATCACCAACCCCGACAAACCCACGCACAACCTCGTGCAGATCGAGACTCTTGCCGCCGATATCAGCGTCAGCGACCTCCTCCGCAACTCCTACTCTATCGACCTGCTGGCCGGTTCCACTCTCAAACACGACGTACCCCGCGAGCATCCCGGCAAGGTCTACATCAAAGAAAAGCAGGAAGAGAAGGCCCAGAAAAGTACCGAAGAAAAGCACCCTGGGGACACGCTTGATGCCTATTTCGCACAAGCTAACGACTGGAAAAAATATGGCAAAAAGGCCTACGAATACCTCCAAAAACGCAGCGCCAATGCAGAAGCCATCGCCCAGGGCCAAAAGCCAAAAGCCTCTAAAGAAGTTGCCGTCGCCGATGCCAAAACCCTCGGCTACCTCAAAACCACCGCCGACCTCGTTACCGACCGCCCGGCCTGGGTCATCCGGCGGGTTGAAATCGACAACGTTCTACTCGGCGGCGGCCTTCCCTCGCACCAACTCAAAGGCTCCGAACTCTCCAGCCATCCCGAACTCAACGGGAAACCAACCTCCCTCTCCATCACACCTGATGGCGGCAACCAGCCCTCCGCCATGCTCGTCCTACGCTTCGATAACCCCACCGCTCGGCACGCCCTCTCCGTGGATCTCGCGGGCATCGCTATCGGAAGAGCTTTTCAGACCTCCGATGCCTTCCCGCTCAACATCCAAGACGGCCAGGCCGATATCAAAGTCGACGGAACCTTCTCCTCCGATCTGCTCGACCTCCCCTTCATCGTCACCGTCCGTGACCTCAAGGCCGATGTCGAAGACGGCCAGACCGTTATGGGAATGGATTCCGAGATCGCCACTGAAGTCTTCAGCTCCATACAACAGCTAGAGATCGACGGCACCCTCGGCGGTTCTCTACTCGCACCGCGTGTCCATATCGACTACGACAAGCTCAGTACCAATATTAAGCAAGCCCTCGTCGCCGCCGGGAAAAAAGAACTTTCCAAACGCGCCAACCAAGAGATGGACAAAGCCAAGGATAAACTGAAGAGACAGGCCGACGAAGAAATCGATAAACTCATGGAAAGTGAGGAGGTCGAAGAAGCCAAAACGAAAGCCAAAGACGCATTTAAGAAACTTTTCTAATCCAGAGCCCTTTGCCGATCCATCAATCCTCTCCGAGCAGCAGGCGCAAGACGATATTAGCCTGCATGTGGGCGGCAATGCCGACACGTGGTGCCATGAGGCCGCAGCCGGGAACCGCGCCGGTTTCAAGATCGCCAACAATATGGATCCACTTGCCCATCCGGCGGACCCCAATGGTTTCGCCGGAGCCGTGCCCAGCAAGACCGGAGGCGGCCACGATGGGTTTTTCGACGAAGGATTGCAACAGCATGGCCTTTTGGTCGGCGCGGTCAAACGCCTCGACCATTACATCGACTTCATCGAAAAGCTCCCCGATGTTGTCAGGGGTGATGCGAATACAATGGGCTTCGTATCTCACATAGGGATTGATGCGTTTGAGGTTGCTTTCGAGAGCCTCGGCCTTGCTCTGGCCGAGCTGATCGATGAAGTATTGCTGGCGGTTTAGATTGCTGGGTTCAACCATATCGAAGTCCGCAAGAATGAGCCGACCAACCCCGATGCGTGCGAGGGCCACGGCGACGGCGGAGCCGAGACCACCGAGACCGGCAATCCCGACGGTTCCTTTTTTGATCTTTTTATGCACTCCCGGAGTATGGCGCGCGGCCATCAATGCTTCGAGCTCTTCGACGGGAGGAACCTCGCCGCGTTGGATCAGGTTGATACAGTCGCCCTCGCTCAGCGGAAGATCGCCGGACACCGCAGCGCCGTTGTAGACCAACACGTCTGCGGCGGGTTTTTCGCGATCGCGCAGCTGCATCAACGTGGTCTTCTCACCGACCTCGACTTCCCGTTCGTTTAGATTTATTTTCATTGCCAATGTCTAATATTTTATCCTTTCACCGTCGATGGTTTTATACCACCTTGCAACTCGCAAAGGAGATTTATGCTACCCCGCACAAAAAACTTTTTTAGAACCACCCTTCTTGGTGGCATCATTGTTATTCTGCCGACTATCATTCTAGGCTTCGCCTTCAAGTGGCTCTTCGGAGTGGTTGGCGGAGGAATCAAGCCGCTCACGAATCTAGTTGTGGATCGAATCGAACTCCCAGATCAATATGAAGGATTGATCGCCACGCTAATTGTCCTTGCCGTTATCATTCTGGGATGCTTCGCTGTGGGGCTGTTCGTGAAAACCCGCATCGGACGCTGGATCTACGAAGCTTTCGAAAGCAGCTTACTGAGCAAGGCGCCGGGCTATAAAATGATCAAAGAGACCGTGAACCAGTTTCTCGGCAAAAAGAAGTCGCCCTTCTCCTCGGTGGCGCTAGTGCAAATTTTCGAGAACGACACCAAGGTCACCGCCTTCATCACCGACCAGCACGACAACGGCACCATCACGGTATTTGTTCCGACCGGACCGAACCCCACCTCCGGCTTTATCTACCACCTCGACCAGCAATATGTCCATCCCGTCAATGTTTCGGTGGAGGATGCCATGCGCTCGGTGATCTCCTGTGGTGCGGGATCGGATGCATTGATCAAAGCTCTCCGGCTCGATGCGTAAACCATTTTCTGGAATGATCACTCTGCCCTTTCATCTTCCCGTTGGCTGTTACGGCTGGAGCAGTTCGCAAATAAGATCCCGTAATGTAGCACGATGAAAACCATCCTGTAGTATCAGTAGGGGTTTCGGGTTCGAACGACTTTACCAGTAGCGGCGGCGCAAACGCGGTGGTGATCTCGGCCATCATGATCGAAATGCCGAAGAGGCCTAGAGGCCGCTTTCTATATGGTGATTTATTTCCCGGTAAGTTGTGCGTAGATCTCGCTCGATGTCTTGCAGGCCAGCAACTTTTTACGTTCGGCGGACGGGCTGATCAAACGGCTGACCTCAGCCAGAAACTGCATGTGCGCCCCCCCGCGCTTAAGCGGTGAAAGCGTCATGACGAAAATGGTGCAGGGCGAGCCGTCCATTGAATCAAAATTGACTCCGGCCTTGTTGAGGCCAATGGCGGCGACCAGCGACTTCACCGCGTCCGTTTTGCCATGCGGAATGGCCACCCCATTTTGCAGGCCGGTTGACATTTTTTCTTCGCGCTCAATAACCGCTTTCAGCACGGCATCGCGATCTTTGATCTTCTCGGCAACCATTAAGCGATCGATCATTTCTTCGATAATCCCCTGCTTGCTATCGGCCTTGAGATCGACCCATACCGTATCCGGTGAAATCACTTTTTTTAGTTTCATTGTCCTGCAAATCCTTGTTGAGCATCAAAAATGCGCATTGTGGGAATATTCGACACAAGGTCAACCCGTTAGTTGGGACAAATAAAAAAGCGGCCTCGCAAGAAGCCGCTTTCCCATAGTCTAAAACGCCATCCTTAGTCGCTCTGAAAAGTTGCCGCAGGAACGGCTTTCCGGAAGGCTTGGCCCGGATTTTTAACCTTACCCACTACGTTTCCGTCACGATCAAATAAGGTCCTAGGGCCCATCTCGCGAATAAGAGCAATGCCTTTGTCTCCAATAGACCGTCCGGAACGGGTGTCGATGATCTTTCCAGACTTGTCAATCACGACGAGCAGATAGGTTTCGTAGGTTCCGCCCACATTAATATTTCCACTAGTTCTGCCGATCGCATACATCTGGCTCTTGAACTCGAACGCGTTGTCATTTTCCTTGGTAAAAGTGAAATCCTCTTTAACGACATCAATGATGCCATAATAGCCGGTATGGATTTGACGCCCAATCACATAGAGTTCGGCAGTCAATTGCTCCTCATAGGGTTGTCCACCGGACTTACGAATTTTTACGCGGCACTGAACATTCTCTACCTTGGCCTCGCCGCTCGTGCCTGCACCAATTTGCTTCGTGCTCCGCTTGGCGGAAACATCGATATCAACTCGGAGCGGGAATGTTGCTTGGGCACTTGTCGCTGTAACACAACTCAGTATCGCCACACTCAATAAATTTTTAGTCAGACTTTTCATAGTGTACCTCCATTTTGAATTTAAATATCGTATAAAACATTAACGAATTCTAAGCAATATAAATCTACTTTGCGACCTCTTCTTGTACCTCCGGTGCCTCATCTGGTTCCGCGCGAGGCGCGAGCCAGACCTTAATTTGTTTCGAGCGAACACCCCAACGTCTGGCGAACCAATGGTTCGGACGATAGAGGTCGATATGCCGTCCCTTGATCGCGCCGCCGGTATCCTCAACGCGCCCATACCCATAGCCGGGAATGTGCATGATGGTTCCGTAGGGATAGAGAGCCGGATCGGCCGCGATCGTACCGGGCCGAGCCAGTACGCCCGATGACGTTATCCCCACATGTTTCAAACGGAAGGAAAAGGCTCCGGTTTTTTGGTAGGGTAGAAACAGAAACCAGGTGTAGCTGCAACAGCGGCGGCAATGGCAATAGGAGGTAGTTTTCATTCCAACCACGGTTGGCTGAACCCCCTTCGGAGGGCGAATGTACTTCGGGATATAGAAGCGACTTTCCTGCGCTAGCCAGACCACCGCAACCACCATGATGGCCACGAACCACCTACTGAATTTCTTTCGCCTACGAGCCATCCCTCGTGGAACCTATCGGGCGTTGAGCTGCTTGCGGAGCGACTTGAGATCGCGTTCGGCCAAACGCACCTCGACATGAGCATCTTCCATATCGAAAATACCCGGATCCAGTTCAATGAGTTTTTGGTAGTAGGAATCCATTTCATCTTTTCCAAGGGTTTCCTGAGCAATCAATGCCGAAAGCCAAGCGGATGCATGGCGATACTTAGGGTTGGGATCCTCGGCGGTCTGCACAGCATATTCCTTGGCCGTCGGATAATCGCGCGAAACGAGTGCCATCAGCCCCTTATAGTTCACCTCTCCATATTCTGCCTTGAGATCACGATCCTTGCTGGAACCATGCACCGCCCCTAACGTGGCTCCTGTTGCACCGCCCACCACAGCCCCCTGAGCCGCCCGACGAAGCGGATCTCCACTGAAAAGACCCCAAAAGAAACCGGAAACCGCGCCACCAAGCGCGCCGTACGCCGCACCCTTTTTAGCTTCTTCGCCCGCAGCTGATTTTGATCTACATCCCGTAGCCACCAACAGACCGACTACAATAAGGGGCCTCACAACGTGTCCTGTTCGATTTCTCATATCATCACCTATCCTTGAAAGATCCGATAATAGGCCGCTTAGTCTCAAAGTAAAGTGCTTCTATCGACTTCCCCTCCCATCGTAAAAAGCACCGTGAACCGCTTGAAGCCATCAAAGCGAATTGCTAGATTTTGTGGCTTCAGAGGGTAGCTATATCCACATCTTGTGGTTTTAGAGGGTTTGTAGGAAAATGACTGCAAAGAAGAAACACGAATACACTGAAGATAAGATCAAGACGCTGTCATCGCTCGAACACATCCGCCTGCGCACGGGCATGTATATCGGGCGCACGGGCACGGGCACACACTACGACGACGGTATCTACATCCTCGTCAAAGAGGTGATCGACAACGGCATCGACGAATTCATCATGGGGCATGGCAACCGGATCGATGTCTCCATCGAAGACGACACGGTGACAATCCGCGACTATGGCCGCGGCATTCCGCTCGGCAAGGTTGTGGACTGTGTGTCTAAGATCAACACTGGCGCCAAATACAACGACGATGTCTTCCAGTTCAGCGTCGGCCTCAACGGGGTCGGTACCAAAGCCGTCAACGCGCTTTCGACCTACTTTCTGGTTCGTAGCCACCGCGATGGAAAATTTGTGGAAGCGGAGTTTGAGCGGGGCAATCTGATCCGCGAAGAAAAAGGCAAGACCGACGAACCCAACGGCACCTTCGTCGCCTTCTGCCCTGACCCAAAAATTTTCAAAAAATTCCAATTCAACCCCGACCACTTGGCGCGCCGACTGCGGTTCTACGCCTACCTCAACGCGAAGCTAAAGATCTGCCTCAACGGCGAGGTCTACCACTGCAAAGGTGGCCTGCTCGATCTCATCCGTGACGAAAGCCAATACGAGAAAATCTACACCCCTTTCCAGTATTCGGACAAAATGCTGGAGGTGGCCTTCACGCACACCAACCGCTTTTCCGAGGAATACTACTCCTTCGTCAACGGCCAATACACCGCCGACGGCGGCACGCACCTCAGCGCCTTCCGCGAGGCGCTACTGCGCGGCGTTAACGACTTCGCTAACAAAAAGTTTTCTGGCGATGATGTCCGCGAAGGGGTACTCGGTGCCGTCGCCATCCGCCTGAAGGAGCCGGTCTTCGAGAGTCAGACCAAAAACAAGCTGGGCAATACTGAAATCCGCTCCGACCTCGTTGCCAAGATTTCTCAGGTGGTCGCCGACCTGCTCCACCGCAACCCGGTGGAGGCCAAGAAATTGATCAGCAAGATCGAGGAAACCCAACGGTTGCGCAAAGAACTCAACTCGGTCAAGAAGCTCGCGCGCGACCGTTCAAAATCCATCTCCATCCGCATCCCACAGCTGAAGGACTGCAAAAACCATTTTAACCGCGAAAAACAGAAACACCTTGAAACGCAAATCTTCATTACCGAAGGCCAATCCGCCGCCGGCTCGATTGTCAGCTGCCGCAATGCCAGCAACCAGGCCATCTACACCCTCAAGGGAAAGCCGCTCAACGTCTGCGATCTCAAGCGCGACGCGCTCTATAAAAACGTCGAGATCTACAACCTCATGCGCGGCCTCAACATCGAGGAAAACCTCGACAACCTGCGCTATAACAACGTTATCCTCGCCACCGACGCCGACGTAGACGGTCTGCATATCCGCAACTTGATGATCACCTTCTTCCTCCGTTTTTTCGAACCACTCGTGAAGGAAGGCCACCTCAAAATCCTCGAAACCCCCCTCTTCCGCGTCCGCAACAAAAAGACCACGATCTACTGCTACAACGAAGCCGAGCGCGAAAAGGCTCTCAATAAAATCGGGCGCGGTGCCGAGATCACCCGCTTTAAAGGGCTCGGCGAAATTTCACCCAAGGAATTCAAAGCCTTCATCAGCGAAAAAGGCATCCGCCTCACCCCCGTCTCCATCGAAGGCGACTACTCCGTCTCCGAAATCCTCTCCTTCTACATGGGCAAAAATACCCCCGAGCGCCGCGAATACATCATGGAAAACCTCGTCGTCGATGAAGAGGTGCTTTAACCAATTTAAAACCGCGAATGGACGCAAATACCGATGGCTAAGAAGAAACAAGACGAAGAGCTGGAACTTTTTGAAGAAGAGGCCCCGGAGACTCCCGAAACGGAAGTTACCGCCCTCCCCCCTGTCGAGGAAGGCTCCAAAAAATTTGATCCGCTACGCGACGATCATGGGCCGCTGAAGCAACTGGTGGACTTTAACTTTCTGCAATATGCCTCATATGTCATCTGCGACCGTGCGATTCCCGCCCTCGAAGATGGCCTCAAGCCGGTGCAGCGCCGCATCATGCATGCGTTGAAGGATAAGGACGATGGACGCTTCATCAAAGTGGCCAATATTGTCGGCCACACGATGCAGTACCATCCCCACGGCGACGCGTCGATTGCTGATGCGTTGGTTACACTGACGAACAAGCGCTATCTGATCGAAGGGCAGGGAAACTACGGCAACATCTACACCGGCGACCGCGCGGCGGCTTCGCGGTACATCGAGTGCCGCCTTACCGAGCTCGCCCGCAAGGAGCTCTTCAATAAGGATCTGACGGAATGGGTTGCCAGCTATGACGGCCGGAACCAGGAACCCGTCACCCTGCCGTGCAAACTACCGTTAATGCTGATGCTCGGCGCAGACGGTATTGCCGTGGGTCTTTCGACGAGCATTCTGCCGCACAACTTCATCGAGCTGCTCGAAGCGCAAATTAAAATCTTGCGCGAAAAGAAACGTACGCCTGCCGAACTCAACCTGCTGCCGGACTTTCAGACCGGCGGCTTGATGGATGTGTCTGAATACAACAAGGGCAAAGGTAAGATCAAACTGCGCGCGAAGATCGAGACGCGTAAAAACAACCGGCTGGTCATTACCGAACTGCCGCACGGCACGAATACCGAATCACTCACGGCCTCCATCGAGGACGCCGTCAAAAAGAAAAAGGTGCCCGTCCGCACCATCGACGACTTTACCGCCGAAAAGGTCGAGATCGAGCTAACCCTCTCCCAGGGCGCAACGGAGGAAAAAGCGATCCAATCGCTCTATGCCTTTACCAAATGCGAAACCTCTGTTTCGAGCCGCTTTATCTGCCTTCGCGACCACCGCCCCGTCGAGATGACGGTCGACGAAGTATTGCGCTTCAACACCGCACAACTGCTGGAAATCCTCGAAGGTGAACTCAATCTGCGCAAAGCCAAGCTACTCGATGACTTCCACAACAAGACGCTCGTGCAGATTTTCGTCGAAAATCGGATTTATAAAAAGATCGAGCAGTGCAAAACCTACGAAGCCGTCGTCGCCGCAATCTACAAGGGGCTCGAACCCTTCAAGAAACAGCTCAAGCGTAAGATTATCGATGAAGACATTGAGATGCTGCTCAGCGTGCGCATCAAGCGTATCTCGCTGTTCGATATCGAGAAGAACCGCAAGGACATCGACGACATTCTCGCCGAGCTGGCCGAGGTCGAAAAGAACCTCGGAGCACTCAAGGGCTACGCCATCCGCTACATCAAGCGGCTGATCAAGGAGTACAACGATCAATATCCACGTTGCACCGAAGCCACCAGCTTCAAGGAAGTCGCCGTTCGCGAGCTGACTTCCACCGAGCTACAGATCAAGCGCGATGAAAACGGCTACATTGGCACCAACGTCAAGGGCGAGACGATCCTCGAGTGCTCCTCGCTCGACAAGCTGATCGTAGTTTGGAGCAATGGAAAATATAAGGTCATGCCGCCGCCGGAAAAGCTATTCGTCGACGACAGTCTGGAGCGGTGCGAAGTCTTCGACCGCGAAAAGCAATTCACCGCCGTCTACACCAACGCACGCATCACCTACCTCAAGCGCTTCAAGATTGGCGGCACCATCATGAATCGCGAATATTTTCTGGGCCAGGGTGAGAAATCAAAACTCCAACTCTTCATCGATGGCACGCCCGAGGCAGTCTACGTCAAATACCACAAAGCCAAAGGCCAGCGCATTCGTCAACAGCGTTTTAGCCCGACGGGCATTGCGGTGAAAGGCGTCAAGTCGCGCGGCAACCGGATGACCTCCAAGAGCATTCAATACATCGGCACTGAACCTGGCCGCTGGTGGGATCACGATGACGAAGATGTCATCCCCGACGGCATCCTGCTGTAGGCTCTGTCTTTTCGTGCCTTCCCGCTTTACTTCAAGCCGACCCACTGGCAACTTTCCTTCCGAATCACCCGGGGTGCCGATCCAAAGAATGGAACGTGCTGAGATCATACCCGTCGAACCTGATCCGGATCATGCCGGCGCAAGGGAGCGTGGAGATGTCTCCAGCGCCCCGAAGGTTCGGGGTGCTTTTTTGTTGTGATCGGGGTCACCGATTCCGACCTGTATGTGGAGAAAAGAATGAAATTAACCGTAAACGGCGAGCCGCACGACCATCAAGGCGATGGCTCGGTTGATGCCTTGCTCGAAGAACTCGAGGCAAACAAGGCGCACACCGCACTGATGCTTAACGGGGGCGTGGTGCCATCCGCGGAGTGGAAGACCATAACACTCAACGAAAACGATGAAGTCGAAATGCTCGTCTTTGTGGGAGGCGGATAAAATGAGCGACCTGCTAAAAGTGGGGGGTCAGGAACTCGGCTCGCGCCTATTTCTTGGAACGGGGAAGTTTTCCAGCACGCAAGCCATGATCGAGGCAGTTACAGCTTCCGGCACCGAGCTGGTCACTGTGGCGCTGCGTCGCTTTAATCGTGACCAAGCCGAGGACGACCTGTACGGCCCCCTCTCCGAACTCAAAAACGTACGACTCATGCCCAACACCTCGGGTGCCATGAACGCAAAAGAAGCGATCCGTGCCGCCATGCTCGGCCGCGAGCTGAGCAAAAGTCCGATCGTTAAACTGGAGATCCACCCCAATCCACACCACTTGTTACCCGATCCGATCGAAACCTACGAGGCGGCCATAGAACTCGTTAAACAAGAGTTCATTGTTTTACCCTACATCCCGGCCGACCCGGTTTTGGCCAAGCGGCTCGAAGACATCGGTTGCGCGGCCGTCATGCCGCTCGGTGCAGCGATTGGCACCGGCAAGGGACTCTCTACAGTCGAAATGATCAAGATTATTATTCGCGATGCCACCGTTCCCGTCGTGGTCGATGCCGGACTACGCGCCCCGTCCGAGGCTACCCGCGCGCTGGAGATGGGATGCGATGCCGTTCTCGTCAATAGTGCCATCGCCGTCGCCGAAAACCCGACCGCCATGGCCGCCGCCTTCAAGACCGGCACCGAAACCGGCCGCGCGGCCTACAACGCGGGGCTCATGCCCACCAGTGAAGTCGCCGTGGCCAGCAGCCCCCTAACCTGCTTTCTCTCATCCAATGACTAATCCTATTTCACCACAGAAAGCGCAGAGGAACATAGGGGAAAAGGAAACTCCGTGTTCCTCCGTATCCTCTAACGCAGCGAGTGGTTCAAAACCCCTTCCCGACTGGCTTGACCCTAAACCGTGGCTCAACCTGCAATTTACCGCAGCCGATGTCGAACGTGCGCTCGGCGCGGAATCGCCGGACGAAAAAACGCTCTCGGCTCTACTCTCTCCGGCCGCCGCCGACTTTCTCGAACCGATGGCCCTGCGGGCGCGGGCAATCACACGGCGGCACTTTGGCCGGACGATCTCGCTCTATACTCCGCTCTACCTCTCCAACTTCTGCAACGGCGGCTGTCTCTACTGCGGCATTGCGGGCGACCGCCGCGCCAAGCGCGCCGTACTCGACGAAGCCCAGCTTCGCCATGAGATGGAGGCGATCAAATCAATGCACCTCGAAGAGTTGGTTCTGCTGACTGGCGAGCGCATGCCGGAAGCCGATCTACCCTACCTGCGCGACTGTGTCGCCATCGCCGCGGAATACATTCACAACGTGAATATTGAGGTTTTCCCGATGGCCGAAGACGAATACCGCGAGCTCGCCGAGGCGGGCTGTACGGGCGTGACGCTCTATCAGGAAACCTACGATCAAATCGTTTATGAAAAAATGCATCGATGGGGCGACAAGCGCGACTTCTTTGCCCGACTCAACGCGCCCAATCGCGCCTTGCGCGGTGGCTTGCGCTCGGTAGGCATTGGGGCCCTGCTGGGATTGGCTGATCCACGCTTCGACCTACTTTGCACCTACCGCCATGCCAAATATCTATTGAAAAACTATTGGCAGGCAGGCGTGTCGATCTCCTTCCCCCGAATCCAGCCGCAGCTGGGCGGGTTCCGCGCCGACCACCCGGTCGATGAAAAAATGATGGCACAATATATCTTTGCCCTACGCATCTGCTTACCGGAGGTTCCGCTGGTACTTTCCACCCGCGAGCCACAGCACGTACGCGACGGCATGGCTGGCCTAGGTATTTCAAAAATGAGCGTCGCGAGTAAAACAACGGTGGGCGGCTATAGCGACGATGCCGAAGAGTCGACCGAACAGTTTGAAATCAGCGACGAACGCACCGTTCTTGCGTTCTGTGAAATGTTAAGATCGAAAGGCCTCGAACCCGTCTTTAAAAACTGGGATTCCACCTACCGCGAACCTGCAAAATACGTGAAAAGTGAGATATAAAATGAAAGCGGTCAGCCCTCAATCGTCACGTTTCACTTTGTAAAAGATCATGGTGTCGGACGTAGTGCAACCAGCCGCACAACCTGTTTTGCAGGGGAGTTCAACCTTCAGGGTCTTTCCTTTGTGCGCAAGCATTTCAAGCATCGGATGCAGCGCACTCGATTCAATACCGAGTGCGAGGCTGATCTCCTGAACAGAAAGAGCGCCACGCTCACTGAGTAGCTTGAGAATTGAGCTAAGCACGTTTCCCTTCCTTGCTACCGGCCTGCCGCAAACCCATGTAGAAGATCACAAGCAAGGCCACGCAAAGGCCAAGCCATTTGGCAGAAGCGGCCGGATTTACGGTGAAGGTTGCAATCTGGTAGTATGCCGTGGAGACGACCCATGCCAACAAGGTTAGGTAGCTAACGGAAAAGAGCATCCAGCGCAGGCCGATTTCCCGGTAGATCGCCGCAAGCGCAGCAACGCACGGGGCGTAGATCAGAATAAAAAGCAGATAGGCAAAGGCCGCTTTTTCGCCCTGCTCTCCGAAGCGAGAAACCATGGTGGAATAGGAGGTGGATGAACTGGCCTCTTTCACCTCGTTCATTGCACTCCCTAGGCCGAGTGGTTCTTTGACGGATTCAAAGAACCCTTCAAAACCGGCGGGAATAGCGGCAAAGGCATCGATGATGCCTTGCCAAAAGTCGAACTGAACTTCGGCTTCTTCCGCAACGATCTCTTCCTGTGCTTCTAATTGGGCATAAATGGAGTCGAGCGTTCCCACAACGGCCTCCTTCGCGAAGATCCCAGTGAAGAGTCCGACGGTGGCCGGCCAGTTTTCATCGCGGATACCCATAGGGCGGAAGACTGGGGTCACGGCACGACTCATGGCGCTGAGTGCAGAGTTCTTGGAGTCACTATTGCCAAATGATCCGTCGGTTCCGAGCGAGTTAAGGAATCCGAGTACAGCGACGATCAACAGGATCACCTTGCCGGCTTTGATGAGGAAGGAACTGAGACGGTGCCACGTGTGATACATCACGCCGCTGAGGGTCGGTAACAGCAGCCCGGTCATAACGGCCAGTCCGATGCCAATCAGGTAGAGCCCAAAAATCACGACACCACCACGTTGCGGAAAAAAGGCCGCCGCAAACAGGGTATAGATTGGAAGGCGCGCTCCGCACGACATAAACGGGTTCATCAGAATAGCGAGGATGCGATCGCGCCGACTCTCGAGCGTCCGGGTGGCCGCGATCCCCGGCACATTGCAGCCAAAGCCAACAAGCATCGGGATGAACGCCTTGCCAGGCAGGCCGATAGCTCGCAGAAAATGATCCATCACAAAAGCCGCGCGCGACATGTAGCCGGAGTCCTCCAAAAAGGACAGGCAGAGAAAGATGAAAAAAATGGGAGGAATGAACGTCGAGACGGTCTGGATTCCGCCGCCAATGCCTTCCGCCAGAATAGCCACCGCCCACGCCGGGAAATGGAGCATTTCGAGTAGCGCGCCAAACCCATCTACGAAGATGGTTCCGCACAGTCCGTCGAAAAAGTCGATAAACGGTCCACCGACGTTGATGGTGAGGGCGAAGACCAGATACATGACACCGAAGAATACGGGGAAGCCAAGGAAGCGGTTGAGGACCAGCTTATCGACGGCATCGGAGAAGGTTTTTCGCATCTTGTCGCTACCCGCAGTCACGTCGCGCGCGAGGCCGTGAATGAAGCCGTAACGGCCGTTGGCAATAATAATGTCAATATCTTCACCGACGATGCGCTCGACTTTTCTCAGCTGTTCTTCAAGATCGGGTAGTTGCGCGTGATCCGAGCCAATAATTTCCAAAGTTAGCTCATCTTTCTCAAGCAGTTTGACCGCTAACCAGCGCGCGGAAATCTTTTTGCTCAGGGCGACATCGCTCAAGCTGAGTTCGAGCGACGAGATGACCTTCTCGATATCTTTTTCATAGGCAATACGAACGTCGGGCTTGTGGTGCGACTTACTAATATTGCAAGTGGCGGTTCGCAGTTCCTCCAACCCTCTTTTCTTGGAGGCCACAATAGGGATGACCGGGCAGCCCAAATGCCGTTCGAGATGTTCGACCTCGATTCGGATGCCACGCTGCTTGGCCACGTCCATCATGTTCAATGCCACGACCACCGGCACATTCATCTCGAGCAATTGGGTCGTCAGGTATAGATTGCGTTCTAGGTTTGAAGCATCAATCACGTTGACGACGACATCGGGAGCATCGAACAGGATATGCCTGCGAGCAACCTCTTCGTCGGGCGAAAGAGCGGAAAAGGAGTAGATTCCTGGCAGGTCGGTGACCTCTACGGTGGCATCGCAGTGCGTGTATTCACCCACGACGCGCTCTACAGTCACGCCGGGCCAGTTTCCGACGTGTTGCCGCGCACCCGTTAGAGCGTTGAATACAGTGGTTTTGCCACAGTTTGGATTACCTGCAAGGGCTATCTTCAGGTTCTTCATTATTGCTCAACCTCGAACGCATCGGCCTCATCGCTACGCAACACCAAGCGCGATCCCTTCACTTCGATCTCGATCGGCCCGCCGAACGGGGCTTTGCGAACCACAGTAAACTCAGCGTTGCGGGTTAAACCCATGCGCAACAGCTTCTGGCGGTATTGGGGATCGGACGTAGTGAATTTCGAAACTGTTCCTTTTTCGCCCTCTTTCATCGTTTTGAGTTTCATCGGTATCTTTCAGCATCCTGATTTAAAGCACTATATCAATCTCTCAAACAGCGTTGTGCACCGTCGACCACATAGCGGTACTGCTTCCCGCAATGAATAATGATCTCCTTCTGACCCTTTTTCAAAATCCGGAAGTCGATGCGTATTTCACCATAGCCATCATGCTCCATAAGCATGTTGTACAAGGCGTTCATTCGTTTTTTTACGTCTTCGTGGCAATCCGCCATGAGCCTATTCCTACTAAAAAAGTCTGGGTAATTTAGCCCTTATCTACTTTAGGTCAACCCTAATTCAGTCATTATCTTTGGTGCGCCTAACATTTAGGCAGGTAGGGGATTTCAGCATAGAAATCAATCTACTCCGCACTGATCGCAGTGCGGGGAATTGGGATCTTGCACCCTACAAAAGTAGGCCATCGCACTCTCCTGCCATCGGGCGGTGAATTCAGGACATTTTTCGGTGTACTCTGCAAAACCCACCAACCGCTGGAGAATATGGTCGGGAATGGTATGTTCCATAGTGCAGGCAAACTCTTCGGCTTCGTCCCGGGGAATGCCCAGCACCTGTGTAAAGAAGTGCAGTAGAGCCTCGTGCTTCCCAGCGATCCCCCCTGCAATACCCCGACCGCGCTCGGTTAGGGTGACTGATCCATAGGGCACATAGTTGATCAACCCCTTGTCCGCCAGCGCTTTCAACGCCCCAGTCACCGAAGCGGCACGCACCTTCATGCGAGCGGCAATTTCCTTTGGTCGGATCTTTCCGACTTCCCTCGAAAGGAAAAAAATCATTTCCAGATAGTCTTCCTGACTAGCACTAAGCGAGTTTTCATTCATGAGTTCTTATTAGCAAACGTTCATTCAGGCCGGCAACCCCTCATTAAAACTTCATTTATCGGGAAGTATTGGTTCGAGAGAATATCCTGATCCGCGCACCTGTTAATTGGGGAATCGGAAAGAGACGCCGCTTCCAGTAAACCAATCTTCCGCATCGTCTGATAGGCCTACGCCGGCGAATAGGTCTAGCTGAAGGTTTTCTCGGAGCAAGTAGGTAAACCCTCCGTCAAACGAATGCGCCACACCTGAAGCACTCATCCCTATGTCGCCAAAGAATTCGATATAGCTTCCTAATTTCTCGGACAATCCCATACCCAGAGCGGCAGTGTACACAAATGAAGACTCTGTAGAGTCATCTTCGGTCGCCCATTCGGCACCGAGGTTATAGCCGAGGGAAAAGATCTCCGAAAGCGTATGAGAGAAAGCAAATCGAAAACTCGGGTCGATTTCATTGCGCGAGACGCCATCGCTTCCCGACGGGATCGAGACCCCGCCCATCAGTGCGATTTCTGGACGAACCCTCCGTTCTTCGACCAGGTAAACCTTTGCGCCCAGCTCAAAATCACCCCAATTAGAGGCTCCATCGCCCGAAATCGTATTTTGGTATCCGCTCCAACCCAGCCGCAGTTCCACTCGCTCCAACACTCCAATCCTAAAAAGCGTTTGAGGGATATGGTGTGCCTTGAGATCGCCCTCTTTCGTATACAGCCACCCTAACTCTGCCTGAATATATCCTGGTTCCACGACGGAACTGGACTCCGTGGCATCGGGTCGATCAGTCACCATTTCTCCGGCCAGCGCAACGTTAACCCAAAACCCTGCACAAATTCCGCTTATCAAGACTCGGACAAAAGCCCGCTGTACATCAAATCTCATCACTCTCTCCCCATTTGTTTGAATTTCACTATAAAAACACCAAAAACCTGTACAAGTACTGTATTCAATCAAACTTATGAGCGGCGAAGCTATCAATTACGCTCACACCATATCAATCTCGTAAGCCAATTTTTCCAACCCCTCCCCAAGGGGTAGATTTCATCTAAATAGCTCGCATTCGACCCCCCTCCGCTTATCATGCTGTCCATGGATTTTTCGAGCCAGATCAAGGCGCTATTCAAACCGCCCGTACGCACGCACCCGCCCACGGCGGAGCTGTCGGTGAAGAGGGGAACCTGCTCGAAAGCGAAGGATTTCCACTGGCTGGAGACCAATATTCCGTGCCAAAAATCCTGCCCCGCCTCGACCGATATCCCTGCCTACCTCACCGCCATCGCCGAGGGCAACCCGGACGAGGCCTATCGGATCAACCTGCGCGACAACGTCTTCCCCGCCGTGCTTGGTCGCGTCTGCTCGCGCCCGTGCGAGGCCGCCTGCCGCCATGGCTACGATAGCCTCGGCGATCCCGTCGCCATCTGCTTTTCCAAACGCTCGGCGGCCGACTTCCAAACCGCAACCCCCGTCCTGCTCGACCCCTGGTTTCCCAGCTCGGGCAAGCGGGTGGCCATCGTCGGCTCCGGCGTCGCCGGGTTGGCTGCGGCCCGCAATCTCGCCCTGCTCGGCCATGGTGTGACGGTCTACGAAAAGCACAACGTTCCCGGCGGCATGCTCAACCAAGGGATTCCTGAATTCCGCCTGCCGCGCGATATCATCGACCACGAAATCGAACAAATCACCGCGCTCGGCGTCGAGATCCTCTGCAATACAGCAATTGGAAAAGACCTGCCGTTCGATGAACTGCTCAATTCCGCCGACGCCGTCATCATGGCCGCCGGAACACTAAAGCCCAACCTACTCGACCTGCCCGGCCACGAACTGCTCGGCATTCGCCACGGCCTCGACTTCCTGCTGGAGGTCAATGAAACCGGCACGGCGGAGCTTGGCGAACACGTCATCGTGATTGGTGGCGGGTTTACAGCCATGGACTGCGCCCGCACCGCCCGACGGCTCGGCGCGCAGACGTCCGAATTCAACCTCAAGGTGCTCTACCGCCGCACAAAAGAAAACATGCGCGTAACACCCGGTGAGCTGGAGGAGCTCGATGCTGAAAGCATCCCGCTCGAATGCCACGCCACGCCGCTCGCCTATCTTGAACAGGGCGGTCGGCTGACGGGCATGCGCTTTCGCCGCACCGGCACACACGAAGAGTTCGATGTACCGGCGGATACGGTTCTGCTGGCCACGGGCCAGTTTCCCGAATGTTCATGGCAGGAAGAGCCCACCGAAAAGGTATTTACGGCAGGCGACTATGCCACGGGCGCGACCTCGCTCATCGATGCCATCGGCCACGCCAAAGCCGTGGTTGAGGAAGTCGATGCTTTCCTTATGGGTGAAAAGAGGCTGGAAAAGACCGTACGCATTGAGACCGTCCAAGCTACCGGCCGAACCCGCAAAATGGATGATATTCAGCGGAAGACCATGCCCGCACTTCCCATTGTTGATAGGGATCTGCCGAGCGAGGTGGAGCGTGGCTACGATAAGGCCACTGCGCAGGAGGAAGCCCAGCGCTGCTACCGCTGCAACTATAAATTCGAGATCGACCAAGACAAGTGCATCAAGTGCGACTGGTGCCTGCGGGCCAAACCCCGTCCCGAGTGCATCCTGATGCTGAAGGAAATCCACCGCGATGACGAGGGGCGGACGGTTTCGTGGGAAACTGCAGATTCCATGCGCGATATGAACATGATCTGGATCAACCCCGACGAATGCATCCGCTGCGGCGCCTGTCTTGCGGCCTGTCCAGTCGATGCCATTAATCTCCAGCGGGTTTCGCTTTCTTCCGATCCGGTGATTCGAGAATCTTAGTCCAAGCCTGAAGGAGGCTCCCATGAGTAAACCTATTGTTGTATTCATTGCCGGCGAACGACAGCACGCTGGAAAGACCGTGACCAGCCTCGGCATGATTTCAGCGCTGTGCAAACACATCGATCCCGCAGATATTGGCTATTTCAAACCCGTCGGCCAAGAACTCGTCACGTTGCCCTCCGGCGAGCGGATCGACAAAGACGTTCGCATCGTCCAGGAGTTTACCGACCTCGATATGCCCGATATGGGTATGCTCTCTTCGGTGCGCGTGGTCTCGGGCGTGACGCGCGAATACATCGCGAGCAATAATCCACAGGAACGCACGGCCAACTTCGAGCGGGCCATCCATCAATCGATGGAACACCTTTCCAATAAAAAGCTGATCATTGCCGAAGGAACCGGACATCCCGGGGTCGGCTCCGTGATCGGCCTTTCCAACGCGCGTGTGGCCAATATGCTTGATGCACGCATTCTCTATCTTGTTGGCGGCGGCATTGGCCGGACGCTCGACGAGTTGGAGGTCGATCTCTCCTACTTTTCTCACAAGCACTGCCGCGTGTCTGGTGTCTTGTTCAACAAGGTGCGCCCCAGCAAGGTGGATATGATGCGCGAAAGTCTGCACGAGAAGGTTCTCGAGCGCATCTTCCCAGAATGGGATCCCTCGCTGAAAATCTTTGGCTACATGCCCCGGGTGAAATATCTAAACAACCCCTCCATGCAACTCATCCGCCACAGCTTCAAGGAACACCGGATCGTCGAAGGTTGCGCGAATGGAGCCTGGCACATGGCCTGCCGGAAGATTGTGGTGGTTTCGCAGGGGTCGAATGTATTCCAGCCCGAAGGTCATCTAAAATCGCGCGATATTGCCGTAATCGGTGCGGGATCGCATACCCGCCTCAAACGGATCATCGAATACAACGATGCCCTACCCGGTGAAAAACTCGGGGGCATCATCCTCACCTGCTCCACCGATAAGATGCCGGATCCGATCGCACTCGAATGGCTGGCTCAGAGCGACATCCCCTCCATTGTCGTGGAACAGGACACCGCCGATGCCGATATGATGCTGCACAAATGCTTCAGCAACACCAAGCTTCAGCTCTACGACAAAAAGAAGCACCAGCAAATCATCAACCTCTTCGCCGAGAGCTTCGATGCCAAGCGCTTCATCAAAAGCTACGGCCTGTAGGGCCGAATCAATCTCGGTCGGTTAAACCCGACTCAAGCCGATCTTGGTAGACTGTAAATTTAAATGCCTACCGAGGCGTCCAAACCGAAAATAGTCGGAAACCTAGTGCGTATCCTTCCGTTGGTCTCTCATCTATAACCGCGAAAGTGCAAACAGCATTATGCCCTCTTCACATGGCACGGCGTGGCGTGGAGCAGATTTTCGGAGACAGGGCAGCGGGCATCGACTTCGTGAATGAAGGCCTCTTTTTCCTCGTCCGTCATATCGGCATCAATGTCCACCGTGATGGTGAACCCCTCGAACCCAACGCGCCCATCGATCGACTTTCCGAGTAGCCCATCCGTATCGAGCGACCCCTCCACCTTAATATCCATGCCGCGCAATTCAATCCGCTGCTGCATCGCGACGATGCGGCCAATCGTTCCGATACACCCGGCTAGCGAGGCTAGCAGTAACTCCAGCGGGGTCGGCCCCGTATCGGTTCCGCCGGCATTGGCCGGCTGATCAATCACCGCCTTATGCCCTCTAATATCGCTTTCGATGACAAACTTTGATCCGAGCTTTGATTCAACAACTACCGTTTTTTGCGCCATGACCCACTCCCTTTATTTTGATTAAGGGCAGAGTAGCAAAATGTAGACGAGTGCTTCCAGCCTCGTTGCGCACGAACGGCTCAGTTGCAACGAGGCTGGAAGCACTCGTCTACAATAACGACAGCGCATCGACATCCACCGTGCAAGTGACGGTCTTCGGCATCTTAAACGATGCGAGAACGTGGCGGATGGGTTTGGTCATACGGACGGTATGTTTGCAACGCAGCATGATTTGGTAGCGCCACTGTCCTTTGGCGCGGGCAAGCGGCGCGGGCATGGGCGGCGAATGAACGACCGAT
>QIHI01000129.1 GCA_003230915.1 Kiritimatiellales bacterium
GGGGCATATCGGGAGAGCTATGGGGGATGCGGTAGCCGAGCTAGGCGCATCGGTGGCCGTGATCGATCTAAAACCAAACGCCTGTACGGATACGGCGACACGACTGGCAGATCAGCATGGCGTTAAATCGGTAGGGCTTTCCATTGATCTTTCCGAAGAAACAGCGGTACGGGAACTTCCCGAACAGGTTGCAGAAAAATTGGGTGGGTTAGATGTTTTGATTAACTGTGCGGCCTTTGTCGGAACCAGCGGTTTAGAAGGCTGGGTTGTCCCGTTCGAAGAACAATCGGTGGATACGTGGCGCAAGGCGATGGAGGTCAACCTGACTTCGGTATTCGCCCTCACGCAAGCGGCCTCACCACTCCTCAAGGCATCAGGGCATGGAAACATCATCAACGTGTCGAGTATCTATGGTATGTATGGCCCTGATATGCGCTTGTATGAAGGCACGGGAATGGGTAATCCAGCAGCTTATGCCGCCAGCAAAGGCGGTTTGATCCAGTTTACCCGATGGTGCTAGACCGTCCTTGCACCCGATATTCGGGTGAACGCAATCACGCCAGGCGGTGTTGCCCGAGGTCAAGACGAACGATTTGTGGCGCGCTATGTGGAAAAAACGCCGTTGCAACGTATGGCAACGGAAGAGGATTTTAAAGGGGTGGTCTGTTATCTAGCGAGTGACCTTTCTGCGTATGTAACGGGACAGAACTTAGCCGTTGATGGGGGTTGGGGAGTTTGGTAGCCGCATTGTACCTGTGCAAAAATGGACTCTTCTGGAGGAGTTGAGTGTAGGATAGGCAATGAATTTCATAGATAGCAATGTAGAGAAGGATCTTTTAAAAATGATTTATGGGATGACTTTTTTTTGGAATAGATTGCATTTTTTCTCTCCACATTCCGTCGAGTGAGGATGATTTTATTTGAGGGCGAGTATTTAAATTTAAGAAGGTGTAAATCATGAGTGAAGTATTTTGGTGCAGTAACTGTTTGAATATGTCAACCCGTCCTCGTATTCAATTTGACGAGCGTGGGTGGTGCAACGCGTGTCAATGGTCGGAAGAAAAGAAAACGCTTAATTGGGGCAAACGACAGGAAGAACTAAAAATTCTTTTGGGAAAATATCGGTCTACTAACGGTGGGTTTGATTGCGTTGTCCCATGTAGTGGCGGGAAAGACGGCTCTTCTATTGCTTATAGACTCAAGCATATTTACGGGATGAATCCATTGTGTGTTACCATCGCACCGCCGCTTACATTGGAATTAGGAGATGAAAATCTGAAAAATTTCATTCACTCCGGGTATAACCATATTCATGTTCATCCGGATGATGAGGTGATGCGTAAATTAAACCGTCTGGGGTTTATGGAGAAAGGCTTTCCCTATTACGGGTGGCTCGAAACTATTAAGAAGGCTGTGATACGAGTTGCTCTTAATTTCGATATCTCATTAATTTTTTACGGAGAAGACGGTGAGGTTGAATACGGAGGTTCTACAGAGACCAAGCATCAAGCTTCCTATGACATTGAATATATGAAACGGATCTACTTTGAAGGCGGGCTTTCTGATGAAATAACCAATCAGTTCTCAAAAAATGATCTGTACTGGTGGAAATTCCCGGTCGAAAGTGAGTTAAAAGACAAAGAGCTGACCTGTGTACATTGGTCTTATTTTGAAAATTGGGATCCCTATCAAAATTATTTGATCGCCAAGGAGCATTGTGGACTTAAAGAACAGGATGAGGGGAATGCCGGAACCTTTACCAACTTTTCTCAGAACGATCAAGCTCTCTATATGCTGCATACCTATCTGATGTACCTGAAGTTCGGATTCGGACGTGCAACGCAGGATGCCGGGATTGAAATTCGAAGAGGGGCGCTCACGCGAGAGCAGGCCATTCATTTAGTTCGGATGTATGATAATCCCGATCTCGAGGAATGTATTCCAACCTATCTCGAGTATTATCAAATTACGCGTGCGGAATTTGATGCGGTTCTGGATCGATGGGCAAATAAGGATCTTTTTGAACTTATTGATGGACGTTGGATGCCTAAATACGAAGTGGTTTAATTTATGAAGGTGGCCATCATCAATTATGGGATGGGGAATATTTATTCCATCCAGAGCGCACTACGTTATTTAGGATGCGCGTCGGTTTATTCGAATCAGCATGACGTATTGTACGAAGCGACACATATCATTCTCCCAGGAGTCGGCTCGTTCAATAAGGCGATGAAAAACCTACAAGAGAGTGGTCTTGATCGCATTCTGATTGACTTAGCATTGAATGAAAAGAAACCACTCCTCGGGATTTGTTTAGGTATGCAGCTTTTAGGTCAAAGCAGCACAGAAGATGGCTATACGAAAGGGCTTGGATTGGTAGAGGGTACGGTCGAAAAATTCACGCCCCAGATCAGTGGCATTAAAATTCCGCATGTCGGATTCAATGCTGTGCACCATTCCCGAGAGGATTCATTGCTGTTAAAAGGTTTCTCTGGCGATTCAGATTTTTATTTTACGCATAGTTACAGGATGATTTGTTCGGATGAAAGTTGTGCTGGAGAAGCGATTAACGGTGAAAATTTTGCAGCATGTGTGGAGAAAGGAAATATTTTCGGGACGCAGTTTCATCCGGAAAAAAGTCAGGCAAACGGTCTAAAACTGTTGGTGAACTTTTTGGAAAATACGTAATATGCTAAAAAAACGGTTAATATTTACCCTTCATTATGCAGCAGGCTCCTTTATGTTGAGTAGGAATTTCCGATTGCAGAAGGTTGGCGATGCCCGATGGTTGAAACAGAGTTATGACTTCAGTAAAATCGCATTTGCGATTGATGAGCTTGTGATTCTTAATGTGTCGCGCGGAGAAAAAAATATTAAGCGATATGCGGATAATATTAAGGAAATTGTAGATACGTGCTTTATTCCCGTTGTGGCTGGCGGAGGTATACAAAGCATGGAAGATGTTGAAACTTTACTGTCGGCCGGAGCGGATAAAATTCTTGTAAATACAGCCTTGGTAAAAGATGTGGAATTAGTTCAGGCATTGATTGAGAGGTATGGTTCGCAGTGTGTAATTGGCTCAGTTGACTTTAAGTATGCAGACGGTTCGTTGGATGTATATATTGAAAATGGTTCGGAAAAAATAGCGGTCGGATTAAAGGATTATATTTCTTCGTTGGTTGAACTTGGGGTGGGAGAAATTCTACTTAATTCAATCGATAAGGATGGAACGGGGCAGGGCTACTGCATGGCACCGCTCCAGTCGATTTTGGAAAGCGTGTCGGTGCCGGTGATTCTTTCTGGTGGGGCCGGGAGGTATCGACACTTTATCGAGGCTTTTCAGGCCTTGCATATTGATGCGGTATCTACGGCCAATCTCTTTAATTTCATAGGAGATGGGTTTCCGCTAAGCCGTGATAAAATGATTAAAGCGGGCATTAATTTGGCTATTTGGGATCGCAGTGAGGAACAGCATTTAAAAAATTATTTTAAAATGGAAGCCCCTGATGTTTAACGGTGTGAAAGAATTTTTTGATCGAATTCACTACTGGAATTCGGTGGATCGAATCGGACCTGATCTACCCACCCAGAATTGGAAGCTATACTTTAAGAAATCGATGCTTAAGTATTGCAAAGCAAGGTGTAAGTTTTTTTCTGATACAGCAGAGGTGCGGCCTGGAGCTTATATTTTTAGTCCTTCAAATGTTTCGCTGGGCGCCCGAGTCGTGATTCGCCCGGAGGTGGTCTTGGCTGCGGATGATCTCGCTGAAATCATTATTAAAGACGATGTGATGCTAGGGATGGGAGTTCATATTTATGTGAACAACCATAAATTTGATGATTCCACTATTTCTATACTGGATCAGGGATACTATCCCTCCGAGCGGGTGATGATCGAAAAAGGGGCATGGGTGGGTGCAAATAGTATTCTTCTTCCTGGCATCATCATTGGAGAGAACTCCGTGGTTGGAGCGGGGTCGGTTGTAACCAAAAATGTTCCTCCGAAAACGGTGGTTGCGGGAGTTCCTGCAAAAAAAATAAGGATGCTGTGAAATAAAGTGAAGTATGAGTATTTTCATGAACAGTATGATCTATTTCGACTTCGACCTCTCTGGATCTAAACCCATGAAGGATAGAAGTTTCACCCCAATATTTCGGACACAGATATTGAGGGTTGATCCATTTTGGAGCTTGCAGTTATGAATGAAGATTTAAAAAGATATTGCGTAAGGAATGATGCCACCATTTTAGCGGGCATACAGTCTTTGGATGATTCAGAAGCTGGATTTTCTGTAGTTGTCGACATCGATGGAAAGGTTCAGGGCGTGCTCACAGACGGAGATGTTAGACGGGCTCTTTTGGCAGGAAATACTTTAGAACAACCAATTTTATCGCATGTTCATACCGACTTTTTGTCGGTCGGTGAGGAATCGACTCGGACTGAAGTTCTGGATTTAATGCAGGCTCTAAAAATTCGGCATGTACCCGTCTTAGGTCGTGATTTCCATTTAAAGGGAATTCACCTGCTGAGTTCAATTATTGGCTCAAAAGAGCGATCTAATTGGGCGGTGATTATGGCTGGGGGAAAAGGGAGCCGTTTAGGCGATTTAACCAAAAACACACCTAAGCCCATGATTAAGGTAGCAGGTCGGCCGATTTTGGAGCGAGTATTGCTGCATCTGGTCAGCCATGGAATTCGCCGAATTTATATTTCAGTTAATTATTTATCGGAACAAATTGAAGAATATTTTGGTGATGGAAGCCGGTTTGGATGCCAGATTGACTATCTCCGAGAGTCGCCGGATTCACCTTTGGGAACGGCGGGTTCTTTGGCCTTGTTGCCAGAAAAGCCAGTTGATCCGGTTTTTGTGATCAATGGGGATTTGGTTACGGATCTCAATGTGGAAGATATGCTGGATTTTTATGACCACAACGAATTTGAGTTGGTAATGGGGCTAAAACCCTACTTGCATGAAGTGCCTTTCGGATGTGTTGAGGTGAATGATGACCGAATTTTAGCCCTGGAAGAGAAGCCAGTACTTCAGAAGCGGGTCAATGTGGGCGCGTATGTCTTGGCTCCAGAGATTGTCGCGAGGGTGGAGCCGAAATTTCTTCCAATCACGGAATTATTTGGCGAGGCTTTAAAGTCCAAGTTGAAGGTCGGCGCGTACCATCTGGATGGAGACTGGCTAGATGTCGGTCTCCCGGATCAGTTAAAGGCTGCTCGGGGGCAGATGTAAGGGTTCGGCTCAGTCTTTGCTTTCGAGTACAAGCATCTGCGAGTCTGCATAAACTAGGTCGGGTGTTGTACCCATGCATTTTGAAGCACCTAGTATCTTGATTTTTATTTCTTCGAGCTCGAAACCGGGAAATTTTTTGTTCTGATATTCGTTCGATATTTTTCGGTGTCCAGATCTCTTTCGGAGTTTTTTTAGGGCATATTTTATGTGCTCGCACTTCAGTGCTGCATCGGATGGGGATTTAGAATTTTGGGGTTCCATGGTGCTGAGCTTTTCTTCGATAACCTCGGCGACGGTTTCGAAGGAATCGAGATGATAGTTGGCAATCATTTCATCAAGTTCCGGAAAGGCTTCATCGGTGATGGACTGCGAGCTTCCTGAGAGGATCATTTCAACGACTTCTTCCGCGCAAGTTGCAATGGCTCCAACTAAGTTCGGCAGGCGGATATCGTGTTCTTCTGAGCAGGTGACTTTATAGTTAATGATTCGGGCATTGGAGAAAGAGGCTTCGATAGCGGTTGTACATCCGTCGTGAATAATGGTTTCAGCGGCCAGTAGCCAAGGGCCCACTGAGCCTTCGTGAATACATTTTACATTCGGAAGCCCAGCAAAGACATGTTTGTAGAGGTGGTCTCCTTCGGACGGATGACTACGGTAGATGATATTTTTATTAGGGAACGCGGTCGATAATCGGTGGACTAGGCTGATCATATCGACCATGCTTTTAGATGAGTGTGTAAAAAAATCGACAAATTTTTGCCGTTTAACAGCATCGGCCGGATTGTATCCAATCCGAGGAGAAAAGATCGTTTCAATGCCGATGCCATGATTGGAGTAGGCATAGTTGCCATTGATCAGAATAAAATTACCATGAGCCGCATTCAGTAAATCCGCATGAGGTTTGTAGTAGTCCTGATATTTTTCTTTGCATAGATCAAAACGAGGATGGCCTGTGGCAATGACAGGCACTTTAAGCGTCTCTTTTTCATGAACGGACTTTTGCCATTCGCCCCATTCGCAAATGCGGTCTTTGCTGTCGAAGCGTTTGGGATCGCACTGGAGCTCCAGTGCTTTTTCCCAGTCGGGTTTGGTGCCTTCGAAAATTCCGCCTTCTTCCTGTAGGTAGATGATATCGATTCCCAGACGCTTGGCTTTTTCGTACTGTTTCCAGTCCTCAATGGGCATCAGACTGTGAAAGATGTGTTTACCGACATAGATTCCTCCTCGGAAGCGATGCATAATTTTGCCCAGATGCCGATGATTACAAATATAAACCCGTCGCCCCGGTTTCAGCACCTTGGCGGCGAGTAGAAGGCGGTAGTCGAGCTCGCGAGCAATCGTTTCAACGGGGAAGAATATATTGTGCATATCGTTGCTTGCTCCTGAAGGTTAAAGCGAAGCATATTAGCATGTCCACGGGACGCTCCTCAAGGAGGGAGTGATTCCTACTCAGGGGAATGTAACTATGAAAGAATATCTGATTTATCTCTTTTGCAAATGGATTCGCTCACCTTCGATGAAGGGAAAGGTAAAGTCTCACTTGTGTACGAAGAACAAGGGAGAAGGAAACCGAGTCGAACTCTGTTCTAGCTTCTATGGAAAGGTGCGTATTTATGGAAATAATAACAAGATAACGATAAAAGAAACAGGGAAGCGATTCAAACTCAGAATTCTCATCGTGGGGGATAATAATACCGTGACGATAGGAGAAGATGTGGCGATTAGAGGAGCGAGCCTTTCGATCGGAACTAAGCGATCGACGGCTGACAATGTTGAATGTTCAATCGGCGCAGGTTCCTCCTTTGTAGATAAAAATTATTTTTACCTCTATGAGAATGAGTGTTCTTTAACGATCGGTAAAAATTGCATGTTTTCGAACTATATTACGATTCGGTGCGGCGAAAAACCCCACGCTTTGATTGATCGAGAGACCGGTAAAATTCTAACGGGGAAATATGATTTAGTTATCGGAGATCGTTGTTGGATTGGAACAAATTGTTATTTCATGAAGAATTCCGGGCTGGCGAACAATACGATTGTGGGTAGCTGTAGCGTGGTCACAAAGAAGTTTAATACCGAATATTGCGCCATCGCCGGAAACCCTGCGAAAATCGTGAAAGAAGATATTGATTGGGTGGAGGACTATCGCCAGTGCCAGTAATATTGCCCGCTGTTTTTATTGAGGACCATGTGAAAATTTATGTATTTTAATGCCATAAATTTTACCGGTTTTTTTGGTTACTGGGTGATCCTAAAATAGGAATCTAAGGGCTCAGAATGTATGAATTTTGGTGGCCACTTCTAGGATCAAAATCATAAGAAGTACGGGGTTTGATCTAGACGCGTATTTTTTTGTCATGGAGATGAAGTTTCTGCTGGAAATAAGAATCGGTTGGTGAAGCGGCGGATGCGACGGTTAAGTTTCATCCGTGCAAAGTACGGTATTTTTTCGAGCGAAAATGCCGTCTTTATTTTCCCGAGGCTTTTAAGATCAGTATATTTTAACTGCTCGCCTTTCGCGGTTTGCTGAATGATGAAATTCATCGGGTTAAAGTCGTAGAAAAAGAGATCGTTTTCCCGCAGCAGATTGAAAAATTCTGTGAATTGGGGCGTGAGTCGTTGTGGGTTTCCCCCTGCACGTCTGTAGTGGGCCAAGGAGTGCGAAGGGGGTCCGTTGTCATCGCGGATCAATTCGCAAACCAAGGCTTTTCCGAGGTTGGTGGCGACGAGCTCATTATCGTAGGCGGCAATGTAGCGGTTCAGTACGGGTTTCACGAGGTGGTGGGCTTCCACATCATGTTGGTTTGTACCGTCGGCTTCTTTTTCGATTTTCACGCATTTATTTGCGTCGCAAGGATGGCGGTAGCACTTGCGCGTAGCCCCTTCGCTGATCAACAAGTGATCGGTGAGTTGAAGTATCTTATTCATGGGGGACGGTTGTTGGGTGTAGCTGCAGGTCAGGATAATTTTGCATGATCTTTTCAAAAAACCGATCCACTCGCCGGGCGGCCTTGAGCCGGGCAAAGAAGGGGATGCTGGAGAGGGGAATGAGTTCTGATCCGCCCAGTCCATCGACAATAAAGAGTTTAATTTCCTCGTTTAGTTCTTTGCGCACCATGACGTCGCCGATCGAAAAGTCGCGGACGACAATCGCTTGGGCGACGAGGTGTTGGCCCAGTTCAACCAGTGCCTCTTTCAAAGAATTCCTATTTTTCTCGGAGTTTAGATAGTCCCGCAGGGAGAGAGCCGGTGTGCCGTCCTCGTTGGAGACCAGATCAAGCAACATGGCCGGACCAAGAGAGGTTTCGACCATGCCGTGGAAGCGGGGGATGTGCTTCAATTTATCCTCGTCTGTGCCGAACTGCCGGTAGGCTTGGAGGTCTTTGTGGGTTTCATCGAACGCGGAGAGCCTGCGGAGTCGTTTGTACCACTTTTTATTTCTTTTACGGCGTTTTTCAAGGCTTCCGGATTTCACGATTTTGAGACATTTCCCATCGTCTGCGGGATGCCGGTAGGTAGCTCGGTGCGACCCTTCGGCGATGAAGAGGCTGTCGTTTAATTCAATCATGATCGATAGCCTCCTGATAGACGGATAGGGAGGAATCAGTCATTTTTTCCAGAGAAAATCGGCGGGCGATATCCGCTCGAAAGTTAGGCTTAGGGATGCCGGGAGCTACGATAAGGTCGGCGAGTTCCTGCACATCGCCTATTTCAAAGAAACGACCATTTCCCCCTTCATGGATGATATCAAGCGGGCCACCGTGCCGGGTGGCGATGACGGGGGTATTCATGGCAAGAGCTTCGATGAGCGTAAGTCCAAAACTTTCCGGTTTCTTGGAACAGGAAACTACGATATCGCTTAAGGCATAGAGTTCCGGCATGGACGTGCAGTGTGTGATGAAATGAATGTATTCCTCCATTTTAAGTTCGGATACCAAGCGTTGCAGGCGGGTGTAGTAATCCCGCTTGTCTGCTCGGACATTTCCGACGATCAGGCCGCGAATCTCCGGGTTGCTCTTTACAGCCACGGCAACGGCGCGGATAAAGGTTTCGTAGTCTTTGAGTTCTGTAATGCGTCCGATGGAGGTGACGACGCGTTTCCCTTGAAGATTGAATTCTAGTTTTAGAGCATCGATCTTTTGCTGATTCAGGTTTTCGGGATCGAATCGCTCCAGGGTAATGCCGCAATGAATGACGCTAACTTTGGACTCGTCGAGCAGATAGTTCTGTTGGATATATTCCTTTACGGGATGGCTGACGCAAATAACGCGGTCGCCCTTCGTCATGATTTCGCTATATTTTCCAACGCTATTGAAGCCATGCACGGTGGTGACCCAAGGACACTTCAGCCGTTGGTTGGCTAACCAGGCCAGCCAAGCAGGAACGCGGCTATGGGCGTGGAGAAGGTCGGGCTGAAGTTTAGAGAGAGCGGTTTTTAGTCTGTGGACTCTGGCTGGAACGGTAAGGGGATTCTTTGAGCAGATATTGAGTGTGATATGCCGACCGCCATCCTTGACGATTTGTTCAGTCAGCGTCCCTCCGTTGGAAATGACGGTGGATTGATGGCCTCGTCCGACCAGCTCGCGGTTGAGACTGAGAACGATAGTTTCGACACCACCTTGGTTGAGTTCGGGCAGAAGATGAACAATGTGCATGGGGTGTAAGTTAGCAGTTCAGCAGTTTGTGCAGAATGATTAAGGGTAGAATAATTCGAAGGAACCAGGCTGCACGGGCCTCTCGAGGCATCTATTCTTTTTGCTTTCAGTTCAAGCCCCGTTTATGGAGTATGGCGCGCATGAAAAAGGATGAAAATACTGTGTCTTCTGCGGCGGAAATCTACAGGAACTTGCTTCCCTTCGTTCGACCCTATCGGAAGCGACTATTGGTCGGCGTGCTCTGCGGAATCCTGCAGGGCGGCGCAACGTTCGGCATGATCGTGGCGTTGTATTGGGGGCTAGGTCTGATCTCCGGAGCGGAAGTTGGCCAAGGCGGGATTCCATCGTTCGGCGATACGGAGGGAACTGCCGGCTCTATCGGGACCAAGCGACTGGTGATGACTGTGGCGATTCTTCCGGTGGTCACGATTTTTCAAGGCCTTCTGTTCTTCGGCGGAAAGTATCTAGTGGAATGGGTGGGTAATCGGGTGGTGGCCGATCTCCGGAGCCAGCTGTTTAGTCATATTCACGCCCTTCCGATGCAATTTTTTTCTAAAAACCGGGTCGGCGAGCTCATTTCGCGTATTACTAACGATACCGCTTTGCTGACGCAACTGGTCTCGAATGTGGTGGGGGATATTATCCGCGAACCTTTCACCCTGATCGGTTCCATGGCTGCCATGTTCTATATTGATTGGAAAATTTCCATCATGGCTCTTGTGGTCTTTCCGGTCTGTATCCTGCCGGTGGTATTCCTTGGGCGGAAGGTTCGCAAGGCCTCCAAGAAGGGGCAGGAGGGCTTGGGTAACATGCTTTCCGTGGTGCAGGAATCCATCGGTGGAGCGTTGGTGGTGAAAGCTTTTCAAATGGAGAAAGAGGAGGGAAAGCGCTTTAACTTGTTCAATACGAAAGTATTTAAAATGGTAATGCGGCAATCGCGCGCGCGATCGATGAATGAGCCCATCATGATCTTTTTTTCCTCGATCGGCCTGTCGGGGGTCGTGGTATATGCCTTCGTGAACGATCTTTCCCTTGCGCTGCTCGTTGCCTTTGCCGGAGCGTTGATCCAAATGTATAAGCCAGCCAAGAAGCTGAGCCAGATTCACATGCGTATTCAGCGTGCTGCTCCGGGGGTGGAACGTGTTTTCGAAGTGCTGAATGTCGATAATACGATTAACGATGCTCCCGATGCCGTTGAATTCGCTGGCGAGGTTCAGACGGTTGAGTTTAAGAAAGTGTCTTTTGCTTATGATGAAAAGAAGATTCTCGATGGGATCAATCTGCAGTCACAGGCGGGGCAGTGCATTGCTTTTGTGGGGAGTTCTGGAGCCGGGAAAACGACGTTGGTCAATTTGATTCCACGCTTTTTCGATGTTACAGATGGGTGCATTGAGCTGAACGGGATGGACATCCGTAAATATACGCTTGAATCGCTTCGTGGCCAGACGGGCATTGTGACTCAGGAAACCGTGCTGTTCAACCGAACTGTAGCCGAGAATATTTCCTATGGATCCGCCGATGCAACGCGGGAGCAGATCGAAAGTGCCGCTCGTCGTGCCAATGCGCACGCATTCATCCAAGAGCTGGAGAATGGGTACGATACGGTGATTGGAGAGCGAGGTTCGTTGCTGTCGGGCGGTATGGCCCAGCGCGTGGCCATTGCCCGCGCTCTGCTGAAAAACCCGCCCATCCTCATTCTCGATGAGGCGACCAGCGCACTCGATACGGAGTCGGAACGGTTGGTTCAAGGGGCTCTTGACGAGCTGATGAAGGATCGCACGGTCTTCGTGATTGCCCACCGTCTTTCAACCATCGCTCATGCCGATGTGATTATCGTTCTGGATCAAGGAAGGATCGTTGAACGTGGCACGCACGAGGAGTTGCTGGCCAGCGGCGGAAAATATAAATATCTCTACGATATCCAGTTCGCCAACATCTAGACCATGCTCCGAGTACTCTGCCTGAGGGTCTCCCCTAGGTTGATTTTGGTGGAGGCATCGCCTAGCGTTCCGTCAAAAACATGAACAGCGTTGCAGCTTTCCAATCCTTGGATAAGTTCCTCAAATTTGTTCGGGATTTTCAGTTGGCGGTTCATCAGAATGTCCACCTTGGCGGTGCCGAAGCTGGCGCATTCGCTGATCATGGAGGCGGAGTCGCTGGTGACAAACAGGCGGTCACAGAGCTGGATAAAGGCCGGGATGGGATTATACGGGTCGCGCGAGTTGATGAGCTTGTAGTCGAAGTCGAACCCATCGATTACGGCTTCAACTTGCTTCGAAGTTCGCCGAGAGGTTGTGATCCAACGTTCCATTCCTTCAGTTGATTCAAAGACCCGTTTCAACTGCTGTTTTATCTCAGTGGCATCCATTACGGATACGGCGTTCGACCCGCCGATGATGATGCCGACGGCCGGTTTTTTCTGAGCGTGCGACAACTTGAATTCGTTGGTTTTTTCGTTGAAGAACGCTTCGTCCGCCACGCAGAGGTTGAGCGGGAGTTCGGTAATATTTTTGCGGTTGGGTGGATGGTCGTAGGCTGGGCAGAAGATATGGGTGAAGTCGAGCCGGTAGCCTTTGGGGTGGAGGATGGCAAGGTTCGGCAGGCCAAGTTTTTTAGCGAGCAGCTTGTTGGCGTAGTAGGTGGTGGAACCGGTGGAAATGATGAGGGAGGGGGCGGAGATTGAAGGCTGGAGGCTGGAGGTAAGGAGGGTTTCTGTGTAGATGTTCAGATGGTCGAGGAGATAGGAGCAGGCTTTATGGATTTTGCTTTTATAGGCCACTTCAAGAATTTCATAATCCAGTCCCAGATGTTTGCAGCAGGCAATGGATTGGTTGAAATGACCGGGTTTCCCGTCGCTGACAATTAAAGCGTGTTTCATTTTTTTACCTTGGGTAGCCCCCAGCGGTTATGAGCCCAGAACCATTGGTCTGGATATCGGCGAACCATCTCTTCGATAATCTGTTGGTGGACGCGGGTGAGCTCGTGAACCTGTTCCTCCATGGGTTTCCCGTTGTCGTTCCATTCAACCGGTTTGCCGATGAGTAGTCGATATTTACGAACCCCACTTTTCACCATGAAGACCGGTTGAACCACGACGCCGAAGCGAATTTGCAGGAGGGCGGCCGATCCCGTGGTAGGGGCTGGCTTCCCAAAGAGATCCACATAGATGCCTTCTGGCGGATTTAACTTTTGATCGATCAGCAATCCGCAGATATCCCCTTTATTGATGGCCTTCATGATTCGCATCAGGGCGTTCTTTTTGTAGAAAACGCTCACGCCAAATCGCTCTCGTAATGGGCGAACAATCCGTTCTTCCAGAAGTAGGTTGTTCCCTTTTCTCGCAATAACGTGGAGCGGTTTATCCAGATGAAGCGCGGCGTATTGTGGCATGAACTCCCAATTCCCCAAATGACCGGTAATGACGAGTAATCCTTTTTTGGAATCCGATTGGCTCTGCTTTAAATTTTTCCAATCATCTGCTTCAACCATGCCCATTAGCCGTTCATTGGAAATCCGACGGGTCGTGATCAGCGTGTTAAGTGCCATGGATTCGGAAAGGTTGGCATAGGATCTTTTGATCAGTAATTTTCGCTCTGCAAGCGGCATTTCTGGGAAAGCGATTTCGGTGTTGCATAGGGCCAGATTGCGGCGGCGTGCGTTGGCGGCGTAGAAGAAGAGGGCAAAGCCTTTGAACAGGGAGTAGACCGCCGCCTCGGGGAGAATGCGGGTGAGGTTTAAAATGGAAACGGTTGCTCCATATTCTAGTTGTTCGCGCAATGCCATGCTTTTAATGGGGTTGGTTCGAAGTCGGTATTAAAGCCTGAAACAACAGATAACTGCAACTGGTTTGCCTCTTAACTTGAGCTATAGGGTATTCAACACTACATTGTCTCTTTCGTGGGGAGTTTGAATTTGCGCAAACTGAATCAATATTTAGTCAAGGATTACCTGATCGTTTTTGCTGTGGCGATGCTCCTGATCACCTTTGCTTTTGCCATTGGTGCGATCTATAAGGCGATCGATATCATGGCGCGCGGGATTTCCATCGGCGTGGTCGGCCGCTTCTTCCTCTACAACATTCCCTATTCACTCGCGTATTCGATTCCCATCAGCGCACTCTTTTCCACCCTGCTTATTTTCGGGCGACTTTCCTCCGACAGCGAAATCAGCGCGATGAAGAGTAGTGGTTTAAGCATGTGGCAGATTGCTTCACCCATTGTATTCATCTCCCTCGCGCTTTCAGGAATTTGCCTATACAACAACTGTGTCGTCTATCCATCGACCACCTATGCTAACCGGCAGCTGATCAAGGGCATGGGACTGGAGGATCCGATCAAGTTACTGGAAGAGGGCCGGTTCATCCGTGAGTTTCCGGGCTATATGATCTACGTCGGAAAGAAAAACAAGAACCGGGTGCGTGACCTAGTCGTCTATGAAATCGACAAGGAGACGAACGAGGTTACCGGAAGTATCCGTGCGGGGAGTGGAATCTTGACGGCCGATAAGGAAAAGGCCGAGCTGAAAATCGACCTCTTCGACGTGCGCATCGAAATTCCTGATCGCGATGCCCCCGGCGATTCCAGCAAGACCCGCTACGTCAACGCCCGCAACTACCCCATTCGACTAGATTTCAACGAACTGCTGGGAAATAAGAATGTCAGCAAGAAGCGGAAAAACATGAGCATCTTCGAGCTAGCCTACCGCATCCGCAACCCGGAGACGGAAGATGTGCGACTAGGTAAAAAGGATCGCCGGATCGAACAAACCCGGAACCTAGTAGAGGCCAATCAGCGCATCGCTCTAGCGCTCTCGCCCTTCATGTTTGTTCTGATCGCCATTCCGTTGGGCATCACCTCGCACCGCAAGGAGTCTTCCATCGGGATGGTGATGAGCCTCGGGATCATGTTTATCTACTACATCTTCATGATCCTCTCCGATATGCTCGACAAAAGCCCGAATCTCTATCCGTGGCTCATCCCTTGGATACCGATCATGGTTGGCCAGTTCAGCGGACTTTTTCTGCTTCGCCGGGCCAACTAAGCCGAATCGATGCGTTCTGACTGCGGAGGCGGAGTATGGAAATACCCATCGATCGCAACAATCAACAACAGGGGAGTCATCAGCTCCATGGACTTCTCGATTACGCCAGAAAGACTACGAGTTGAATCAGAAAGTGCACGGAAGAACAAATAGCCTCCGCAAAATTCTAGAATTCATTGGCGGATCGCTATTCGACCGCAAGGCCGCTCAACCGGTAGGGAAAGACCCCGTCGGATAAATTAAATAAATTTCGCTTCTGCTTTTGAAATTGACCCCGAATAAAAAGCCGCAGGAAGAAAGAGAGAGTATCCAATCGTTTCAAGGATTTCCTCCCAAAACTTTCCATGTCTAGCCATGACCGCCTCGTGATCGAATAAAGATCCCAAAAGTAGCAGGGTCACAGCGGCCAACATAAAAGCAGCCGTGCGTGACCGCGCAATCCTTCCAACAGAATTTTTTAGCGCTGGATACGACCTTATCGCCAGCACACAAAGAGCAATCCAACCAAAGCCCATAATCAGGTTTCGACCCATGCCGCTACCCACCCAAATCAGCCATTGCGGCACCGCAAGCTTTTCGATATCCAGCTCCCGAAAAATGATCGACGGGCTCAACCATGCCCCCATCCAAGGGATCAAGCGGTAGTTTTGCTCCACTCGGAAAGATTGTACCACGAAAATAAGGCCGCTTAGCAACAGCAGCGCAACCTGCGTATTTTCGATCACGCCATTCTCCTCTGCCAGCTCACCGGCACCTCCGGCGAGCGATGGGGCCACCAGAAAAAAAATCAGCCCTAGCGACCAATAAAATACTTTTTGTCTAAAATTCATGAGGGTGTTTTTAAAGCAAATCGATGTTAATTAAAGGCTCTTCTGTTTTTTTTATGGTAGACTGCAAATTAAAATGTCCCGTTTGGAAATCGAGTACCCCATGCCCGACACGAAGTAAGGCTGGCGCAAGGTGACGGCAATGAACCTTTCTTCAATTCATCACAAACGAGGGATAGGAACATCGAAGAGCGACCTAGTGGTCGGCGGGGAAGGGGTCGGAAGCGCCGCTCTACTCACTCGGATTGCGCGTAAGAGCAGAAAACGAATTATCCGCAAGATCAAGGAGAAGGCCCCGGCTGCGGTGAAGCGGTCTATCCATGGCATAGACGTTTCATGGGAAAGGAGGCGTTCAAGTCCATCACAGCAGACAACGGTAGTGAGTTCCTCGATAACGTGGCGTTGGAAGCATCTATATTCGGCAACTCGACCAGACCCCCCCCTCTATTATGTGCATTCCTATTCGTCTTGGGAGCGGGGCTGTAACGCGAATACCCATCGGATGATTCGCCGATTCATCCCCAAAGGGAAGTGAGAGAAGCAAATGCACCCACACCGTCATTCAAGAGACCGAGAACTGGATCAAGTCGGTATCCCCGAAAGATACTGAATTTTAAACCACAGAAGAGTTGTTCATTCAGGAGATCGCGGTATGAGATGCATCTGGCTTAGAACAGTTGGACATTTTAATTTTCAGCCTACCTACTCTTATTACGACCCTTCTTATTGTCTTGGGGGCTTGCCTTCGATCATGGCTCCACGTATGTTGTTTCCCGCTGTGCTAGATGGGCGTTTAGCGGTCGTCTGTAACCTGCAATCCGCTATAGCAGGATTGAATTCCCCTACGAGGTAGAAGGCCGGCGGTAATCTTTGGTGGAACGTGTTGAAGCGATGGCTTTTGGGTGACGAGAACGGGCAAACCCCGTCAGGGTCGGAAGGCAGCAGCGGTAAACTTTGTTTTTTCGGGTGCCGAAATGTCCGGAGTGGAGCGCAAAACCAAAACCTTTGCTGCAGGTCGGCTATCGATCAGGGGTGCACAGCACTAATCTTTGAGTGGAAATTCAATTCATGGCCTACGAAGTACTAGCACGAAAATGGCGTCCGCAACAGTTTGCCGATGTGGTCGGGCAGGAGCACGTCACTAAAACGCTGACTAATGCCATCGAGACCGACCGCGTGGCGCACGCCTATATCTTCATCGGTTCTCGAGGAATCGGCAAGACGACCTCCGCGCGTATTCTCGCCAAAGCACTTAATTGCAAAAAAGGCCCAACCCCCTATCCGTGCGATAAATGCGACTCCTGCAAAGAGATCATGGCCGGAAATAACCTCGATGTGATCGAAATCGATGGAGCCTCCAATAACGGGGTCGATCAGGTTCGTGATCTACGGGACAACGCTCGCTATTCTCCGGCCCACAGTCTGTTCAAAATCTATATCATCGATGAAGTACACATGCTCTCCACCGCCGCGTTCAATGCACTGCTCAAAACACTTGAAGAGCCGCCGTCGCACGTCAAATTCATCTTTGCCACCACCGACGCTCATAAGATTTTGCCGACCATCCTATCTCGTTGCCAGCGCTTTGATCTCCGCCGCATTTCCGTGCAGGACATCGTCGACCGCCTGCGGAAGGGATGCAACGAAGAGGGAGTCACGATTTCAGAAGATGCCCTGCTGGCCATTGCGCGCGGAGCCGAAGGCGGTTTGCGTGATGCCGAATCCGCACTTGACCAAATCATCTCCTTCCGCGGAAAAGAGATCGAAGAAGAAGATGTGCTTACCGTCTTCGGCCTTGTGTCGCGTCATGTACTCGAAAACATGACCGCCGCAATTCTCAAGTCCGACGTTCCAGGTATTATTAACATTGTTGCCGAGATGGATCGTGTGGGAAAAGACCTCCAGCGTGTGGTGATGGAGCTGCTCGAACACTTTCGCAACTTACTCGTCGTACTCTATGCTGGCCAAGGTGCATCCACCCTTGAATTACCAGAAACGCAGATGAAGTTCTATACCGGTCTCGCGTCGGAAACCGAGGCAGGCCGCGTACTTCGTGTCATCGATGCACTGGTTGAAACCGATGGCCGGATGCGCTATGCACTCTCGAAGAAAACGCTGCTCGAAACCGGCCTGATTTGCTGCTCGCGCGCGGCCGAAACTACAACGATCAATGAACTGCTCAAACAAGTGGTCGAATTAAAAAAAAACTTTAAATCTGGCGAAGCCGCCTCTGGTGTAGTTGCCGAGACCTCGGCGCAGAACTACTCCGCCGAACCGCAAAAAAAAAAGCGACCCCCAAAGAATGAAGTCGCCCTCCTGCTAAAAAGCTGGCACGACATTATCGACCATATCTCAAAAGCTGATCCGCTTTCCCGCCGTTATTTTCTCGATACCATCCCGTTGCGAACGGATGCTACGCATCTGGTGGTAGGTTTTGATCTTGAATTTTTCGATGAACTGGATCGCTTCGACACCCCTCGTACCAAACTGACCTTGGCGAGGGAGGTGGAAAAGTATGTAGGGCGGATGCTCGGCGTGTCATTCGAGCCGATCAAGCCCGGTCAACACCAACCGCTTCCGGCAGACCACGTGGTTCCCGCCGTTAGCGGCGATCTGACGAAGGCTCAGTCTGGCGAGGCAAAATGGTACGCGAATCCCGTTGTGAAAACAGTGGTGGAAGCCTTTAATGGCGAGATTTCCGATATACGAGAATAGAAATAAAACTAAGGACTAGGCACTAAAAGCCAAGGACGAATCAATATGAATATGATGAAGATGATGAAGCAGGCGGCTGACCTTCAAAAAGGAATGAAGAAAAAACAGAAGGAGCTAGGCAAAACGGAAGTAGAGTTTTCTGCTGGCGGTGGAATGGTTACTGTGGTGGCCACCTGCGATATGAAAATCAAGAGCATCAAAATCAACCCAGATGCAGTTGATCCGAGCGATGTGGAAATGCTCGAAGATCTCGTATTGACAGCCGTGGATGGCGCATTCAGCTCCGCCCAAGAAACCATGAGTACGGAAATGAGCAAACTGACCAGTGGCATGGGGCTTCCAGCCGGGATGGATATGCCGTTTTAGTTGCAGGTAGGATCGGGATCCCGCCATCCTGAGGATTCGGAGCCGGCGGCTCGGGCGATAATTTCATGAATCATCTAATCCCTCTTGATAATCTTATCGCAGCACTGAGTCGGCTTCCAGGTGTTGGAAGACGGACAGCCGAGCGCATGGCCATGGCCTTGGTTCAGGATCAAAAGGGACTAATGCGAATAATGGCCAACGCATTGCTGGAAGCTGACGAGGGTATTGCCTGTTGTAAACGGTGCGGGAACATGACACGGACGGCTGAAAATCCCTGCAAATTATGCATCAAACCACGCCGAGATGCGCACATCCTCTGTGTGGTGGAAACGCCCGCAGATATTATGAAAATCGAACAATCGGGTGGATTCCATGGGCGTTACCACGCTCTAATGGGCAAGCTCTCGCCCATGCATGGAACCAGTGCGGCCGATCTGCGGGTTGATCGACTCCTTCATCGAATTTCAAGCGAGGAGATTGAAGAGGTTTTGATTGCGCTCGGTACCGATGTTGAGAGTGATGCTACAGCCAGCTATCTTAAGGAGGTGCTTGCCACGCGAGAGGTAAAGGTTAGTCGACTCGCCTTCGGTCTTCCGGTTGGCAGTGCGATTGAATATTCTGATGCCACCACTCTTGCACGCGCCATCTTCGGGCGACAGGAAATGGACTAAAAATACCCATCTTTCCATAGATCCAAGCCGGTCTATCAACCCCTTTCAGCCTCCGGGGAAAAGTTGAATTCGGGGAGTTGACTTCCCCGAATATTCATGTACCTTTTCAGCTTCTTTTGAGAATTCCTGCGTAGCTCAATGGTAGAGTAGGTGACTGTTAATCACTTGGTTGTAGGTTCGAGTCCTACCGCAGGAGCCAGTTTTAACCCTGTTATCGTCAATGATAGCAGGTTTTTTTTTGTTGTTCCGATCTGTTGCTCTCTGGTCGTTATACGGAATTAACTTGATTAATACGTTTATCACACTCGCTCACTTCGGTCGTTCAAGACACTAAGTCCCAAAGTAAAATACCTTTGTGACCGTTGCGTCTTTTCGTGAAATAATTCCAGTCAGGTTTATTTTATAATTAGGCTCTGATATGAGTGATGAAAGGGGATGACTCGACGAGTCATGTAGCGACCGGATTTTCTTTTTCAGATGAATGATTCAGCGTAGATTGCGTGCCTTATGGATTCTCGTGGAACAGAGGCTCACCCTTTTGGGGGATGGCAAGAACTGATGCGGGTGGCTTGGCCGCTGATCATCAATTCGGGAACTTTTGCCGTTTTAAATTTTTTCGACCGACTGTTCCTTTCGTGGTATGGCGAAGCCGAGTTCCGGGCATCGTTGCCGGCTGGCATCTTATTTTTCACGCTGGTTTGCGGTTTTATGGCATTGGCAGGCTTCACCAATACGTTCGTGGCGCAACTTTGGGGCACGGGCGACAAAGAGGGGTGCGCGCGCGCGACGGCGCAGGGCATTCTTTTTTCAGTACTCTCTTTCCCGCTCATTATGGCACTGACTCCGGTTGGATTGTGGTTCCTGCGTCTTAGTGGGCATGGCGCAGAGGTGTTGGCGTTGGAGGAGGAATATTTCAAGATTCTGATGTGGTGCGGCGGCGGCATGACGTTGGGATCGGCGCTGAGCAGTTTTTTCTCAGGGCGTGGCAAGACCTTCGTGATTATGGGGTGTAATATTTTTGCGAATGGACTGAATATTTTGCTGAACTATCTTCTTGTTTTCGGAAAATGGGGCTTGCCTGAAATGGGGATTGCTGGGGCAGGATGGGCCACGGTTATTGGCTCGTGGATCAGCCCATTAATCTTTGCGCTGATCTATTTTTCTAAGCCGATCAATGCTGGATTCAAAACCTTCAAGAACTTACGTTACGATGCCGGACTGTTTAAGCGGATGATCCGTTTCGGGCTGCCCTCCGGACTTCATTGGTTTTTCGATGTGGCGGCTTTCACCATCTTTGTACTGCTGGTTGGGCGCATGGGACCGATTGCTCATATTGCCAGCAACATTGCTCTAAGTATAAATCTAATTGCCTTCATGCCGATGATCGGAATGGGCATGGCCGCCTCGATTCTCGTCGGCCAATACCTGGGCCGCAATGAGCCCGGCCATGCCGAGAAGATGGGGTGGTTGGCACTCAAAATCGGGGTCGTCTACATCGCCTTCATTGGGGCGACGTTCCTGATTTTTCCCGGATTCTATATCAACGTATTCGAGGGAAATGCCGCCGGTTCGGTTCCGTTCGGAGAACTGATGAAAACCGTGCGCATCCTGCTAGTGATGCTGGCGCTATGGGGCGTGGCCGATGCAGCTGCTCTTATTCTTTCCGGTGCGCTAAAAGGTGCGGGCGATACCTATTTTGTGATGTATTTTCAATCGGCCGTTGCCTGGGGTTTTCTAGTGGTCGGTCAAGTACTGATTGTTTTAGTCTTCAAATTGAACATCTATATCAGTTGGGCGTGGACTTTGCTCTACATCGCTATTCTTGGGGTAGGCTTTTTCCTGCGCTTTCAGTCTGGCCGCTGGAAAAGTATCGACCTGCTCGACCGCCGCGCGACGATCGTGGTCGATCCGATTCCTGTTGAGCATTAAATATATTAGATTTCTGGGAGCCAATTTTCTTGGAATTCCGTTTCCCGGAATGCCGAGGCACTGAATTGGAAAGGGAACGGGACTGGCAGCGATACTCACCTTCATGATGAAATATTACCTGCGGCGTAACGGATGATTTCTACATTGCGGGAGCGACATCACCCGCTGTCCTCGTTACGATAGGCGGCGTGTTGATGGAGGAGCCCGTAATACTCGCGCTCGTCGGTTTTGCCAACCACACCACGACCGGGTTTAAAGACGGCTAAACTGGATGCTTCGCAAAGGCGCAGAAATCGCGGGGAATTTGCTTGGTATCCTTCGCAACTCTGCGAGGAACGATTTAAATAAAGGAAACCACATGCCTGAAAAAATAAGACTACTCTACCTTTGTACTGGAAACTCCTGCCGCAGCCAGATGGCCGAAGGCTGGACGCACGCACTGAAAAGCGACGAAATCGAAGTTTACTCCGCCGGCATCGAAACCCACGGCCTTAATCTCAATGCGGTCAAGGTGATGGCTGAAGCGGGCGTCGATATCACCGGTCAAAAGTCGCAACACATCGACGAATTCAAGGACGTTAAGATAGACTTTGTCGTCACCGTTTGCAACCACGCCCATGAAACCTGCCCGTGGTTCCCGGCCAACTGCAAGGTCATCCACGCCGGCTTTGATGATCCGCCTAAACTCTCCCCATCCGATGCTTCGGACGAGCTCAAACTCGACGGCTTCCGTCGTGTACGCGATGAAATCAAAGCCTTTGTCGAGACCCTGCCGGCCGCACTTAACCCAGCCCCCGTTTCGTTGGATATGCCCGATTGCAGTGGTTGTTCAGGATGCAGTTAAGCCCCCTGCAATCAATGCAACTCCTTCCCACCACGCTTTCCATTGATCACCCTCATCATGCTGAACCGAATTCTGAATTGCCTTGACTCGAGAGGCAGTTTTCCAATGATTGGCTCTTTTATTGAAAGAGTCCAAATCATTAAAGTGAGGAGGGGTTTATGTTGTCTAGTGACGGGATTATTAAGTCGGCGATGGCGAAGCGCGGTTTCAAGCATCGGCGGACGGAAGATCAGTTTTCAATCCGCGGCGAGTATGCGCGGAACCTGCAGTTTGTCTATTCGCGGAACAAGTCGACGAAGGCGGGCTTGATCGTGGATCTGGTGTACTTTGCGGTAGATGTAGTGAGTGAAAAACTGGTGATAGGCCTCTATCGCGAAAATCCGGATATCGAAAATGGCGTGTATATCAACTCAACCCGCTCGCTGGATCTAAAGAAATTCAATGATGAGGAATTCAACCGTGTGCTGGATAAGCTGGTTACTTCGCTGGAAGATAAATTTAAATAAGGAGAAGTGAATGGAACACGAACAACTTTTCGCCGACCGCCTCGGTGGAACCCAATTCGGTAAATCGACCGAAATCTATAAGTTTGAAAAAATCAAACGCGCCAAGGCTAAAGCGCGCGCATTGCACCCCGATCTTGAAATTCTCGACTTTGGCGTAGGCGAGCCGGATCAAATGGCTCCGGCCCCGATTCGCGAAGCATTGAAGGTGGAGGTCGATCAGGCGGAAAACCGCGGCTATGCCGATAACGGTATTGCTGAGTTCAAGGCTGCTGCAGCAACCTATATGAAAAAGTTTTTCGATGTAGAACTGGATGCGGCGACCGAAATCAACCACAGCATCGGCACGAAGCCGGCATTGGCGATGCTTCCGTTGGCATTTGTGAACCCCGGCGATGTCGTCTTTCAGACCGTTCCGGGCTATCCGGTGATGGCGACGCATGCAAAATATCTCGGCGGCGAAGTCGTCGATATTCCACTACTTGAAGAGAATGCTTTCCTGCCGGATCTCGAAAAAATCGACCCGATCCTAGCGGAGCGATGTAAACTATTCTACATCAACTATCCAAATAATCCGACCGGTGCGGTGGCGACGGATGCGTTCTACGACGAGCTGATCGCCTTTGCGAAGAAGCACAATATCCTGATCGTACAGGATGCACCGTATGCCACGCTGGTCTACGACGGCAAGCGCACCTCTATCCTGCAACGGCCGGGAGCGAAGGACTGCTGTATCGAGCTACACTCGATGAGCAAAGCGTATAACATGACCGGCTGGCGCATCGCCTTTTTCTGCGGTGCTCTATGGGCCGTAGATGCGTTGGCGCATGTTAAGGACAACTGCGACAGCGGGCAGTTCAAGGCAATTCAAAAAGCGGCATGCGCGGGCATTGCCGACGAGAGCCTCGCTGAAGGTATCCGTGTCCACTACGAAACTCGCCTGCGTCGAATGGTCGAAGTACTCCGCGAGGTGGGCTTTGATGCGACGATGCCGGGCGGCACGTTCTTCCTCTACACGAAAGCACCGAAAGGGGCAGGGGAGGTCAACTTTGCCAATGGAGAAGAGGCCTCGCTGTATCTAATCGAGAATGTTGGAATTTCCACGGTTCCGTGGGATAACACCGGATCGTTTATCCGCTTCGGCGCAGTATTCGAATCCGGCGGCGATGTCGATGATGAGCGTGTGCTCAGAGAACTGGCTACCCGTCTCAAACAGGCAGACCTGCGTTTTTGAGTCTCTTGGTGCTCGACCTGAAAAACGCCCCTGAATGGGGCGTTTTTTGTTTGTGAAAATAGAGACGCTAGTTGGAGTTAAAACCAAGCCACTCAGCGAAAGCCGAGGACATCCTCGTCCCCATAGGGAGTATCAAACATCCAGTGTTCGTGGTTGAAGATCAATAGGCCACCACCGGGTAGCACGAGGGTTGGCTCCCAATTAATCCGTTCGGTGAAGGCTTCTCCCAGGAATTCCGAATAGTCGAGCGTATCGTATCGGAGAATCAGGCTGATCCCAGATCGACCGTTATGCTACCTTCAACCAATTCAATCGATATTCCACTGCCAGCGTTTTCATGGCAGCTGGTGCTGTTGGAGTTCGAGTTCGGTTGACTTTTGGGAGGGTGGAATCTATAAACCCGCCTTTTCGCAACCCATCTGTATACTATATCGGGAAGATTGTTCCATGCCTAAAACGAAGAGACAGACCAGCAAAGTGCTGGCGGTTCGCGAACTGACGGGTTCGGCCTCGGTGTTACGCTTTGAGCGCCAGGATTTAAAATTCGAGCCAGGGCAGTACATCCGCGTTGGGGTCGAGGGCGATCCAGAAATTCGGGACTATTCGGTCTATTCGAGCGTGGATGCCGACCATCTGGAAGTACTCATACGTCGTGTGGAGGACGGGTTGGTCTCCAAGCAGCTGTGCGGGCTCAAACTGGGCGATGAAGTCAGTATTGGCGGACCATACGGCCACTTTAAGTTGACGGACGAAGTTCGTTCCAAACCGCTATTGTTTGTTTCCACCGGCACGGGAATTTCACCGTTCCATTGCTTTGTTGATTCTCATCCTAGACTGGACTACCGCCTGTTACACGGCACGGCCTTTGCAGCCGAGGCCTATGAGGCCGCGTTCTATGGCGAGCGCTACATCCACTGTGTATCGCGCGAGGAGGGCACGGCCTTCCACGGCCACGTAACAGACTATCTGCACACTCTTGACCTCGCCCCCAAAACGGAAGCCTTCCTCTGCGGCAATTGCGATATGATCTACGAAGCCTTCGACTTGTTGCAGGAAAAAGGTCTCCCCACCGCGCAGATCCACACCGAAGTCTATTTCTAAGGTCGTATGAAATGAAATGCTGCATTGTCACATTGGGTTGCCAAATGAACCAGTCGGATTCCGAGCGGATCCGTAGCGTGATCGAAGGCATGGGCTATGTCTTGACGGAGGTTGAGGCCGAGGCCGATCTCATTGGCGTGGTGGCCTGCTCGGTGCGCCAGAAAGCCATCGACAAGGTCTACAGTAAAATCGAGAAGTGGAACCAATGGAAGAACGACCGTCCGCTGATCACTTTTGTGTCGGGCTGCATTCTTCCGGCCGACGAAGTGAAGTTTCTCAAGCGGTTTGACCTCCTCTTCCGTATGAACGAGCTACCCGACCTGCCGGAAATGATCCAGCAGTGCGGCGTAACCACCGAATTTTCCGTTCGCCACGTACTTAACGCGCTCGAACGCGAGGACGAGCGCACCGACTTCTGGCAGGTAAATCCGGTCTACAGCTCGAATTTCGAAGCTTTTGTTCCGATCCAAAACGGGTGCGACAAATTTTGCTCGTTTTGCGCTGTGCCATACACCCGCGGTCGCGAGGTTTCGCGTGCGAGTGCCGACATTCTCACTGAAATTGAAAAGCTGGTGGAAAATGATGTTAAGTCGATCACTCTGCTGGGGCAGAACGTCAATTCCTATGGCCTCGACAAACCCGATGGGGAACTTTCCTTCGCCCGCCTGTTGAAGCGGGTCGGCGAGCTAGGCAACCGCAGCGGCAAGGAGTTCTGGGTTTATTTCACCTCACCGCATCCGCGCGACATGACCCGAGATGTGATCGAAACGATCGCGCAATACGATTGCCTCGCCAAACAAATCCATTTGCCGGTTCAGAGTGGCGACGAAAAAATGCTGCTACGCATGAACCGAAACCATAGCATCGATGCCTATCGTACGATTGTTTCTGATATCCGCGAACTCTTGCCGACTGCGACCCTTTTCACCGACATCATCGTCGGTTTCAGCGGAGAGACCGATGCTCAGTTGGAACAGACCGCTCGGTTGATGGAAGAGGTCGGGTTTAATATGGCCTACATTGCGCGTTATTCCCCGCGCGTCGGAGCCCGTGCCGAGCGCTGGGAGGACGACATTCCGCAAGAGGTTAAAAGCGAGCGGCTGGCAAGCCTCACCCAAATCCTCAAGCGGACTTCACTGGCCTGCAACGAGGCGATGGTGGGGCAAAATTATCGTGTACTGGTCGAACGCACCGACAAGCGCATGGAGGGGGCACTTTCTGCGCGAACCGAGGGTAAGTTGCTCGTTCGTATCCCCGAGGAGTCAGACGAACTGATCGGCACCTTTCAGACCGTAAAGATCATCTCGGCCGCTGAGCTTTCGCTCACCGGCGAGCTGGTGAAACCGTAGCCCTCTGTATTGGAATACGGAGCTACGAAAAAGGCCGTCTTGGAGGACGGCCTTTTTCGGATTGGTTCAGTGGTGATTAGCCTTTGACCATGGTGTTGATTGCCGACTCAGCCTCAGCCCAATAGGTGGAGGGATTCTTGCTGAATCCATCGTTCTCAGCGGTGAAATAGGCGGCCTGCTCGATCATGGAATAGACCTGTTCGGCAGTGTATTTTACTTTCTTGGTTTTTTTTGCAGCGGCCTTCTTTTTGGTGGGTGGTTTCTTTACTACGGCTTTTTTCTTGGCCGGTGCTTTTGGGGTGGTCTTTTTCTTGATAGCCATTTTAATTCTCCCTGATTGTTGGTTTCTATTTCCTGTGGCAGATGCGTGTACAGTTACCCGTTGGCTCTTGTGTTGTAAATACTTCGTTTCATGTTTTATGGTGAGAGGTGGGCTTGAAAATCTGAACCAGCGGTTAAGTTTGATTTTGGCGTATGGCTCCTTAAATGAGAAGGATAGGAGCTATAAAAAAATAGAGAAGAAAACACACGGCGGTGCGAGGGTTTATTGTAAGAATCTCAACGAGGCTCACCTGCTCGATAAATATGATACCGAACACGACCTCCCCGAACACCCCATCGCCATTTCGCACGCCGACGCCTGCCGCCTTGACCTGCCCTTTGAGATCGAGCTTGATGCCGTAAAAGCGAGTTGATCGCTTCTCTCCGGTATGCGATAAACCCCGACCTATGAGTACAACTGAAAATAGTACGAATCGTGAACGCTTCCTGCGCGCCTGCACCTGTCGGCCCGTCGATCGGCCGCCTATTTGGATGATGCGCCAGGCCGGGCGTTCATTACCGGAGTATCGCACGCTTAAAGACGGCTACAAATTTACCGAGCTTGTCCAAGATCCGGAACTCGCTGCGGAGATCACCCTCCAGCCCATCCGTCGCTTTGGCTACGACGCCGCCGTCATCTTTTCCGATATTCTCGTAATTTCCGAGGCCATGGGGCAACCCTACGAACTGCTGGAACAAGGCGGGGTAAAAGTCGATTTTGCGCTCAACTCCAAGGTGGATGTCGATAAGCTCGATCCGTCGCGTGTACTCGATCACGTTGGCTACACCCCCGAAGCCATCCGTATCGTACGCAAGGAACTTGGTGATGAACGCGCGATCATCGGCTTTGCCGGCTCTCCGTGGACGCTCGCCTCTTTCATGGTTGAAGGCGGAAGCTCGCGCGATAATTTACGCTCGCGCGCTATGCTTTATGACGAACCGCAACTTTTCTATGCCTTACTCGAAAAAATTACTGAAGCCACGATCATCTATCTCAAGGCACAGATCGAGGCGGGTGCCGATGTGATCCAACTCTTCGACAGCCAAGGCGGAACCCTTGGCCCGAATCAATTCTGGGATGTATCTGGCCGCTGGATGCAACAAATTATCGAAGCGATTGACGGCGCGGTTCCCACAATTGTCTTTGCCCGCAATGTTCATCATAACTGGACCGAAGTTGTACAGACCGGTGCCCGTGCACTGGGTATCGATTGGAGTGTTAGCCTCCGGGAGGTTTGTGCCGAAATTCCCGAGACGGTCGCCGTACAAGGCAACCTTGATCCCGCTCTGCTGATTGCCACGCCGGAGGCCGCCGCCGCTGAAACCCAACGCATTCTTGAACAGATGCGGGGGCGCGATGGCTTTATCTTCAACCTCGGCCACGGCGTTCCGCCCGAGGCTAAAATCGAGGCCATACAATCGGTCACGGAAACCGTCCAGAATTTTAAATAAATACCATCACCGGCGAGTCTCAACTCGCAGATGATTTCACGTAGACGAGTGGTGATCTGTCGTTCCTCCAGAATGGCTTCGCGCCAGCCTCGTTGCGGTGGAGCGGTCTATGTTTGGGATGTCCATTCCCATCGATTTAGGGTTTAAATAGTGTCATGCAAAAGATAGCAATTATCGGGGCGGGAATTACGGGATTGACGGCGGCGTTTGAATTAAAATGCCAGGGGGTGGATTGTACCGTCTACGAAGCTTCGGATCGAGTGGGCGGTGTGATCCGTACGATTCAAAAAGATGGGTTTTTGGTGGAGTGCGGTCCTAACTCTATTTTAGATACGCATCCAAATATCGGGAAATTAATGACCTGTCTCGAACTGGGTTCCGAAAAGCTAGGGTCTAATCCGACGGCTAGCAACCGGTTTATTGTCCGCGATGGCAGCCCGGTGGCCCTGCCCACTTCGCCGATGGGACTGCTTCAATCGAAAGCCTTTTCCACCCGCGCGAAGCTCCGGCTCTTGAAGGAACCCTTTGTTCGGTCAACATCCAACGAGCGTGAAAGCCTCGCCGATTTTGTTGTGCGACGGTTGGGACAGGAATTTCTCGATTATGCCATCAGTCCGTTTGTCGGTGGAATCTATGCAGGGGATCCGGCCGAGCTCTCCACCGCCCATGCTTTTCCCAAACTCTTTGCGTTAGAACAAAAGCACGGCTCGTTAATCAAGGGGGCGATCAGAGGGGCGCAAGAACGGAAGAAGCGCACGGAGGTGAGTTCGAAAGAGGCCAAAATATTTACCTTCGACGAGGGGATGGAGGTGCTTCCTAAACAACTGGCCAAAAAGCTGGATGGAGTCATCCGGCTTGGCACTCGTGTTGAAGGGATTGAGCCTAGCGCTGGGGGCTGGGCCGTGAACGGCGAAGTCTTTTCGGATGTAATTCTGGCTCTTCCAACCCATGCGATGTCCCGTCTAAACCTTCCTTTTGATCTAAAATTATTGGATGAAATTTACTATCCACCCGTGGCTAGCCTTTCGCTCGGATTTATGAAAAATCAGTTTGCACACCCGCTTAATGGATTCGGCATGTTGATCCCCAAGGTTGAAAATCGTTTTGCACTTGGCGCGCTTTTCCCATCGTCGGTCTTCTCGAATCGTGCACCGGATGGGCAGGTATTGTTGACGGTCTTCATTGGAGGATCGATGGCTCCTGAAAAAGCTTTGATGAACACAGACAAACTACGAGAGAAGGTGTTGGTGGATTTAAGGGAGCTGCTCGAACTTTCTGGGTTGCCTATCTTTGAGCGGCTTAGCGTTTATCCCAAGGCTATCCCACAATATGCCGTTGGGTATGAGCGCTTTCTCAATCACATGAAACAGGTTGAAGTGGAACAGCCCGGCATCCATTTTGCTGGCCACTACCGCGACGGCATCTCCGTTGGAAACTCCATCCTCTCCGGCATCGATGTAGCGGAAAGGATTGCACGGTGAAACGCGGCTTCCTGCTAATGAACACCGGCTCGCCGGAATCAACGGCGGTGCCGGCATTGCGCTCCTACCTCAAGGAATTTTTGATGGATCCGTACGTGATCGATCTCCCCTGGCTCTTGCGAGCTTTACTCGTTTATGGGTTGATCCTACCGCGTCGCCCGGCGGCTTCGGCGGAGGCGTATAAACAGATCTGGACGGAGAAAGGTTCGCCGCTTATCCATTATTGTACCGAGCTCGCGAACGGGCTGGGGGTGGAGGTTTGTATGGCCTATGGAAACCCGTCGGTTCCCGATGCCATCGAGCGAATGCTGGCCGATGGGGTGGAGGAGGTTTGCCTGCTGCCGATGTTCCCACACTATGCGATGGCCACCACCGGTTCATGTATTGCGGGGGTCACGTCGGCTATTAAGGGGCGGGCCTCCCTGCGTGTTGCGCCATCATTTTTTCAAGAACCCACGTTTATTACTCCACTAGCCGAGGGCTTAGCAGGTGTGAATGAACATGTTTTATTCACGTATCACGGACTGCCTGAACGGCATTTGAAGAAAGATGCCCGGACGGCTGACTATCAAATGAACTGTATTGAAACATCTCGGTTGATTGCCGTGGCGGCAGGGCTTTCACCGGAAGGCTACTCCGTTTCTTTTCAATCCCGTCTCGGTCGTGATAAATGGCTAGAGCCTTTCACCGAAGAGATGCTTCGGAAACTTCCCGCCGCCGGAAAGAAACAGCTGGTAGTGATCTGCCCCTCGTTCTTTTGCGACTGTCTGGAAACGCTTGAGGAGATCGAAATTCGTGGGAAGGCCATCTTTATGGAAGCCGGAGGTGAATCGTTCCGCATGATTCCCTGCCTCAATACGTCTCCTTCGGGATTTCACTGCCTAAAAACGCTGATGGATCAAGCCGACGCATGGCCTTCTACATAGCGGTCTGGCTCCAAATACGCCTTGGTATTGGCATTAACAGGAAGAACGACGATTGATCGGGGGGCTATTGAGAAAGGTTGTTTTTTTTGAAGTATTCTGATTCCTTCATGAACATCGGCTCCGATGGCTTCACAGCAGCGAACCAGCTGTAGGGCATCGAGCCTGTGATAACCACTTTCCACTTTCTGGACATATCCGATGGAACAGTCAAGTAGTTGGCAGAGATCACGCATGGTCAGACCAGATGATTTTCTGAGCGTTTTTATCCAAAGTATCAGGGCTTCGTAATCTGAGTTGTAGATTGTTTTCTCCATAGGTTGGAGAAGGTACGAGAAACATACCTTTATTCATTAATAGTGAACATTTACCTTGAGCTCTATTGTGCGGTTATGGAAAGACTCCCATTTCTTGATAAAAGGAAGTTAAGACAACGAATAAGAAGGAGAGGAAGATGAGATTGGGTTTATTGTCGGCCATTATCACGGTCATGTGTTGGACACAGGTGACGATTGCCCTTGATGCGGTGTCGCTTGAAAAGAAGGCTCCAGAAACGATCACGTCGCTGAATCAAGTGAAAAATATTACACGGGCAACGCAGGCGCAGTTTTGGCAATTGATTCCTCCAGTAAATGATCCGCTTTATATCCACCCCGACAACACCGCTCGGGCGGTGGATTGGAAAAGTAGAGCGTGGCCTAAATCCATTCTTAAGCAAATGGTTGCGGAGATGGAAACCGTCAACCGCTCGATGTACCCGATCTATCGCTTAACCGTGGTCGAGACCAGAAGTGGGGAAATGGTCTATTACAATTCATATAACCAAGAAGTATGGCGAACCCCCGCTCCGCTTGACTATAACCCCCTCCTCTTTGCCTTTGAACTGTATGGTCTTGAGAGTGAGAAGGAGTTAACGGAGCAACAAAAAATCTTTGGGCGAAGTTCAAATATTGGTGTGGAGATTCTTCTTTTACCGACGGTCTTTATCGGTTCTTACGAGGAAGATATTGTCTTGGAATCACAGGCGCAGTTTATGCAAACGATGCCGATGGCTCCGATGGCTCCGATGGGCATGATGATGTCGATGGGGTCGGAGCCCGAGTTGCAGATGGATATTGATCGTCTGACCAATGGAACCGTGGAGGTTTTTGTGGAATGGTTAAGCAGTCTTGATAGTGATTCGCTGGACTTGTTCCATGCAACGGACTTGGTAGTAGCAAACTGGCAGCTGGAAACCAATTTCCCGACGGCTGGGTCAACGAATTTTTATTTCCAGAATTTGGAAACCAACCAGACTGCTCGCTTTTACGTGACCGGAACCGACTATGATGAAGACAATGATCTTATTAGTTCAGCACGCGAGCGCTACTTGTACCTGACAAGGGAAGATCTACCCGACACCGACGGCGATGGACTGGACGATGGATGGGAGTTGGAGCATGGGTTTAATCCTCTTTCATTACCGGGAGCCGGAGAGGGCAGTGGCGATGCAGATGGCGATGGCCTGACGAACCTTGAGGAGTACATTGCAGGTTCTGATCCTCATCAAGGGTGGAATGAAGGATTGTCCGGTTCTTTCAACATCGTTTTCTTCCAACCAGACACCATTTGATTTTCATGTTTGGTGGAATTCAAGCTTTATCAGTAGACAGAAGGGGCAACATGAAAAAGTTTCTAATGGTTTTAGGCATCTCGGTCGTTGTATCGCAAACGCAAGCCCGATTGCCCATCGAGGCAGTTCAGCGGGAAATACAGATCCGCTATACGCATACTTCGCAAGCCGTGGAGAAGAACGGCGGGCAGATTTTTAAGTCCACGATTCCCAAGAACGTAGCGCACCGTTTGGTTTGGAAGCAGACTCCGTGTTCAGAGGTTCCCCCGACCTATCCTCCCGATGAATTCTACGGGGAAACCCTGTTACCGGAAGAGAATGTATTCTTGGTTCAGGACTTGCAGGATAAACTTGAAGAATCCGAGCTTTGGAAATTCTACATCAGCGTAGATGCCTCCAACAATGTGTCAGCAATAACGAGGCCTTCACTTCTGGATACCGAATGTACGACAGAAAATTATTCGAACCAGTTCGTTGCCGCTCAATCATTCATCGCCTCATTGATGACGATTAAATCGGAGCCGTCTCATGGCTATTATGCAGGCTTCTTTAGGCAACAGATGTATAACTCTTCATCCAATAGTCAGTTGTTGCATCAAAACGTCTACTCGAACCAGATGCTATCCGGGGCTTATACAAGTTATTACGCTGCATCACCAGGTTCTGGCGGCCCCTTCCCTCCTACTTACTATGGGTATGAGCAGCATCCTGCCGATCTAGGTTTTGTGTGGGATTTCAGGATGATGACGACCAATGACTGGCTCGATATGTGGCCGTATTATAAGGCCGAAGCTCCGCCATCATCTCTTCCTTTTGACGATCTTTACATATCCCAAATGCTGACCATCATCGGGCATAGATTTGCTCAACCTTATTTTGGTGATATTCAGTGGTCAGAAGCCAAGATGTATGTGCAAATTGAGCCTATTGGTAGTGGAGGGGTTTTTCCTAGCGGCTTCAGTAATGCGGTGTACAGTACGCCCCTTTATTACGAAAATCTTCTGCTTGGATATTGGAGTTCTGATCTTATTACGGATTATACCGATACGCCTGTATTCCCCAATCCTGTTGAAGTTTCAGACCACGTCAAAGGCTGGAGCCTGAACTTCAGCAATTCATTTGCCGCTGTCACCATGGACTACAAACCGGTGCCTGATCTATCAGGCCGTTCCTGTGCGTCCTGTGCGGATACGCCCGGAGGCGTATCTGCCGCTCTTGGAAGTATCCATCTTTCTATCGGACTTGGTTCTTCAACCAACGGGAATGCGGTGGGTGTGCTGGAGCTGTCGGCGAAAGAAGCTGCGTACGGGTTGGCCGATTTGGATCGCTTTACCTTCATCCCATTGTCGGACTCGGTGCAAGCCACCTACACGAACGGCAGGTTGGAAACGGTGACAGCCCCTCAGTGTAAAGTAGAGCTATCTGAACTGCCGGGAGCGAACATTGGTTTCAGGGTCGACTTCTTCTATCGTGAAAATGAAAGTAGCCCCTTCGATTCCACCAGCGGGAAAACAATCATCGTTGTTCAGGATATCCCGTTCAGTTCTGTGGTTGAGGACTGGGCTGCCGGTATTCCAACCGCTTACACGAATGCTCCGTTCTACTGGGATATATATGTGCATGAGCTGAAAGACGGTTCTGCATACAAACGCACAACATTTTGGCCGCTCACCCTTACCGATTGGAATATGTATGTCGATAAGGCGGGGCAACAGATTATACACACCTATAAGGAATCTACCTCCAGCACAACAAATACAATTACCCGAACCAAATACAATACGGAATATGGGGAAGCGGACCGCACGGTTGAAACCTATCTGGATTATGATTGGGGTCGAGAGCTTGTCCGTGAGGAATCCGGGCCTATCGGCACCGAGATTTGGACGGCATACTCCTATTCCACCAACGTGCTGGATAATGGATATAGCAGGCAGAAGCTAGTCACGCGCTCCGACGGAAGTTGGGAACGGTATGAATATAATTCCAGTGGCGACCTGTATAAAACCATCATGCCCTTTGGCGACCAGTTACCCGACGTCAACGAGTCGCTATGTCGGGTTCGGACCACCACTACCGTTCAATTAGGAAATGAACAAACGACCACGGATATCGAGAGTATCCAAGGCGTGGAGATCAGCCGTTCCTATACCGTTCGTACCACAACCACGACCAAATATATTGAATGCGCCAGCGCAGGTGGCGGCATCAACGATTCCGGCAATCTCATCACAACCACGACTTACATTCAGGATATAAGCGACGACAGTCCGTTCACCGGCAAGAAGGTGTCGAGGGTCGAGCATTCGGAGGGAACGCTTACTTTGAAGACCTATCCCACGGCTGATACCGAAACCACATGGCAGGGAGAACCCAATGGAGCGGGTACAGCCGTTGTGGATGGAACCCGCACGGAACTACTTCGGAACGATTTTGGCTACGTCACGGAGCGGGAGGTTTACGACATCGCATCGACGCTGAAAATTGAATCCGAGACCGCCATCAACCTCGATGAACTCGGTAAACCCATCGAGTGGTTGTACCTCGACGGCACGACTCGGGAATCCCTGTCCGGATGTTGCGGCATTGAGCAGGAGACGGCCCGGGATGGCTCGGTTCGATTTTATGAATACGATCCTGAAGGACGGGCAACCCATACGACCTATGACAATGCCGAAGGCGTATCGATTACGGAGCGTTCCTCGTATGACGCCGGAGGCCGCATCAGGAAGCGGGGTTATCTGGACGGAGCATCGGATCGGTGGCTGGATTTCTTTGTGTATGATTCCGCTGGGCGTATGACCTTCTCAACCAATGCGATTCAGGGCGTGACTTCGCATAGTGAAACCACGAACGGTTTGCATCAGCTCAAGAGCACCACCTATCCCGACCTTGGAACCCAGATTGAGGAATACTATGCCGATGGGCAGCTCTATAAACGGACCGGAACCGCCGTGACGCATATACAGATGGAGTATGGAGTTGAAAGCGGGGAAGGTTATAGCAAGGAAATCCTATTAGGCGACAGCGGGGAAACCACGCTTTGGAGCAAAACCTACACGGACTTTCTTGGGCGGCCATACAAGACCGTCTTTTCCGACAATTCGTATGAACAGTCGTGGTATAACGCAAAGGGACAGGTGGAAAAAACCATCGACCGGGATGGGGTTGCATCGCTCTATCTCTACAATGGAAAAGGCGAGCAGGAAGTCGTTGCATTGGATCAAGACGATAATGGAACCATCGATTATGCCGGAATGGACCGAATCGTAAAGACCGTCACCGATGTGGTGACGGCACACTCGATGAATGTGCGCCGAGCCACCACGCAGGTTTGGGATGTGGACAACGCTAACGCGCCGCGCACCACCGCAACCCGAGAAACATCGGTTGATGGCTTGCAGTCGTGGAACACGGTGGAAGGGCAGGAAACACATACCATCACCGCCTACATTCCAGCGCAGGGCATGCGAGTCGAGACCACCACCTATCCCGATGCAACGCAGCTGATCACAACCCGTATAAACGGACAGGTATCCTCTCAGGAATGGAAGGACAGCACCGGCACCACCACGCGAACCCTTGACCCCGTCTATGGCAATTTGGGTCGAACCGTTCAGCAAATTGATTCGCAGCAGGGAACCACCGACTTTGGCCATCATGACTCCGGTCAGCTTGCGAGCCGAACCCGCATCAGCCGCACCGACCCCGGCGACACCCTCGTCGAAT
>QIHI01000057.1 GCA_003230915.1 Kiritimatiellales bacterium
CCGACTTTTTTATGCCGATCGTTGATGATCCTTTTACCTTTGGGCGCATTGCCGCCACCAACGCGCTGAGTGATATCTATGCGATGGGCGGTCAACCGTTGATGGCGATCTCGATCTTTGGCTGGCCGATCAAGAAGCTGTCCGACGAGGTAGCGCGGCAGGTGATTGATGGCGGACGAGCCGTGTGCGACGATGCCGGAATTCCGCTGGCAGGCGGACATTCGATTGACTCGCCGGAACCGATCTTTGGATTGGCGGTGACGGGACTGGTCGACAATAAAAATCTCAAACAAAATAATACCGCTGAACCGGACTGCGAAATCTTTCTGACTAAACCGCTCGGCATCGGCATCCTCTCCACCGCGCAGAAAATGGGCGTGATCGAGTCGGGTCACATCGACGCATCCATCGAAGCCATGTGTACCCTTAATAAAATCGGAGCGGAAATCGCAAAGCTCGACGGCGTGGTGGCACTCACGGACGTGACCGGCTTCGGTTTGCTTGGGCATCTGGGCGAAATCTGCGACGGAAGCGATATCTCTGCCACCATCCAGTACAACTGCATACCCAAACTCCCGAATGTTGAAAAGTATATCGAACTCGGCTGCATCCCCGGTGGGAATAAAAATAACTTTGCGAGTTATGGCCATACGCTTGGTGAAATGACCGACGAGCAACAGCTTCTTTTATGCGATCCGCAGACCTCCGGTGGCTTGCTGAGCATCGTGCGTAAGGATGCTCTCACCGAATTCCTCGCCCTAACCGCCGAAGCCGGACTCACGCTGAAATCCATCGGCCAGACTCGCCCACGCGGTGAAAAATTGATCGAGATCGAAGGCTAGATGGAACGATCCACCACCAACAGCTTCCGGCAAATCGTGCTCGATGATGTTCCGCTGATCGACGTGCGAGCACCCATTGAATTTGAGCGCGGCGCATTTCCAACCGCCATCAATCTTCCATTGATGAATAACGCAGAGCGGCATCTCGTCGGCATTTGCTATCAGGAAAAAGGTAACGCCGAAGCGGTTAAGCTGGGGCATGAGCTGGTACACGGGAGCGTAAAGCAGAAGCGTATCGCCGCTTGGGTAGAGCAGCTCGAACGGCGTCCCGATAGTATGCTCTACTGCTTTCGCGGCGGATTACGCTCCAACATTAGCCTGCAGTGGATCGCCGAAGAACTCGGCACGGTTATCCCGCGCTTGGAAGGGGGCTACAAAGCCTTTCGTAACTATCTATACGACCAGCTTGAACCGACCAAGCAAAGTGCCATTCCAGTCATTCTCGGCGGTCGCACCGGCACCGGTAAAACCATGCTGCTCCAAAAGCTGGAAAACGCAATCGACCTCGAAGCGATCGCTAACCACCGCGGCTCCTCCTTCGGGCGTTTTACCACGCCGCAACCCAGCCCCATCGATTTTGAAAACCACTTAGCATGGTCACTCATCCAACATGCCGGCGCCGGATACCCGCATTTGGTTCTCGAAGACGAGGGTCGGAATATTGGCGACCGCTATCTGCCGCCACCGCTGGTCGAACACTTCCGAAAATCTGACCTCGTCGTGCTTGAGCGATCAATGGAGGAGCGCATTCAAATCACCTTTGATGAATATATCACCGCCGCGCAATCCGAATACAACACGACCTACGGCGCGGACGACGGCCCGCGACAATGGCTGGCCTACATGAACAACTGCATCGATCGCATCCGCAAGCGGCTCGGCGGCCTGCGCCACCAACAAATCAAACAGCTCCTCCACGCCGCCCACGAAAGCGGCGAACTCGAACAACATAAGGAATGGATCGAACAACTTTTAAGCGACTACTACGACCCGATGTATGACTACCAGATCCAGAAGAAGCAGGATGCCATCGTCTTCAAAGGGAATGCCGACGAAGTGCTGGATTATCTGCAGACCCTTTAAGCCGGAAGGGCTCTGACTCTGGAAACGAAACTTGCAGACCAAAACGGATGGATCAACTCCATTTTCTTAGATTCATTGGCTAACCCATTCTACCAAGAAATTTCTTGTTTTTCCACATCCTCGTCCGTGCTATATACGCTGTATGGAATTTGCACTGACCAAACCTCATCTCGGGAAGCGGCTAACTTGGCGCGGCCGACTTTTAGTGGTCCTCCTGATCGTAGGTGCCGCCTTCATTTTTCTAATCAACCTCTATTCCTTCCTCGCTCCCGAACAGCCGCCGCACCAAGGCCTGATGGTGGTCGAAGGCTGGATCCACGACTTCGCCCTCGACGAGGCGGTGGTTCTCTATAAAACGGGAAACTACTCGAAAATCATCTGCACCGGTGTCCCCATCGAAACGGGAAGCTACATCCAGCAATTTAAATCTTACCCCGAAATGACCGCCAACCGGCTACGCAAGCTCGGCATTCCCAACGCGGAAATTATCGTAACGGTTGTCGACGAAACCAAAAAAGATCGCACTTACCTTGCCGCCCTCGCTTTAAGGCAAAGCTTCATGACCTACAACATTCAGGAAACCGACATCCACCTCGTCACCGTGGGCGCCCACGGCCGCCGTAGCCGCATGCTGTTTAAAAAGGCGCTCGGATCAGACTATTCCATTGGCGTGACCTGCCTCGAAGATTATTCCTACGATTCCGAAAGCTGGTACAAGTGCAGCGAGGGGGTACGATCCGTTCTAGGCGAGTTCATTGCCTACACCTATGCCATACTGTTTTTCCACCCTTAGGATGAGCCACACCGAAACCAACCTCCCTCTCTGGCTCGCCTTTCTTTCCCTGAACGAGCAAGCCACCCGCGATGGGCTGACTGGCCTATACAACCGCCGCTACTTCGAAGAAACCCTCGCTGACCACATCGAATCCTCCACTCGCTATGATCGCGAACTCAGCCTTGTCCTCTTCGACCTCGACCACTTCAAGCAGATCAACGATACCCACGGCCATGCTGCTGGCGATGAGGCCTTGCGGAAATTCGCCAATCTTCTGCGAGAAACCGCCCGAAAAGCCGATATTGTCTGTCGCTACGGCGGTGACGAGTTTACCGTAATTCTCCCAGAAACCGGACGGGCCAACGCACAAAAATTTATACTCCGGGTTTTATCTGCAGACCTTTCCGCCACCGCTGGCATCGCCGCCCTACCCTGCGAAAATCTCGTGGCCGCCGCCGATGCCGATCTGCTGGCTAAAAAAAGAGAATCCCGGCAACCGCCGATCCAATGACCAAAAAAACGGGATGAAGCTTCCATCGTGCAATCAGCACGCAGCAGATCCCGGTCATGCCCGCCGACACCCAATTGACAATCGAGACGGAACCAATCTGCCATGCCGCCGCTGCAATCAATCCGACCACGGCCGGCCGTAGACCGCGAAAGAGTGCCTGTGTGGTGGATCGCTCGTAGAAGCGGATAAAGAAAAAGGCGAATAGGATAATTAGACTAGCTCCCGGCAATACCACGGCAAGCGTCGCCACGAATGCGCCGGGTACATCGCCGACTTGATACCCGACGAAGGTAGCCATGTTAATGGCGATTGGCCCAGGTGTACTCTGTGAAATGGCAATCAGATCCACGAACCGCTCGGTCGTCATCCAGCCGCGCCGTTCCACTTCCTGTTGGAGAAAGGAGAGCACGGCGTATCCCCCGCCAAAGCTAAACAGCCCAATGGTGAAAAAGGAAATAAAGAGATCAATCAGCGCGCTCATGCCTTTGCCTCCTTTCGAAAGAGGATCAGACCGAGCAGCGCACCCGTGACGATCAGCAGCATCGGCGACCCATGCAATCCTGCAATCGCTAAAAACGAGCCAACCGCAATCGCCGCCTTCGTTGGAGTAGTGACCGACTTCTTTCCAACCTCCCACACTGCCATGCCAACCATGGCCACCACGGCGGTGCGAATTCCTAAAAAAGCCTTTTGTACCCATACATGATCCAGGTATTGGACAAAGAATGCCGCAATAAGAAGAATCACCACCAATGAAGGTGCAGCCATTCCAGCCGCGGCGGCGATAGCTCCGGGTAACCCATGTTTACGGTAGCCAACCAACGTCGAGGTATTCATCGAAATAATTCCGGGAATCGCTTGGCCGAGAGCATAGTAGTCGACCAACTCTTCGTCGGAGATCCAGCCTTTCGCATCGACCAGCTCGCGCTTGAGCATCGGGAACATGACGTATCCGCCGCCGATAGTGATGGCGCTCACCCGCGCAAAAACGAAAAAAAGCTCCGATAGTCTCGGTCTATCCGATGTTTTAGCCATGGGCGCCTTTTCAGTTTTTTGGAGGTGTTAGAAGTTCACGCACGATGCATGCAGGGCATCGATCTGTACGGCGATTTTATCGACGATCTCGCAGTCGATCTTCTGGTTGACCTTCATCAATGCGAGCGAAAACTCACCGGATGGGTCGTGTGGGTTGCGCATGTCATCGATGTTGATTCCCGCCTTGGCCAACGCATTTCCGATGACACCGATAACGCCTGGACGGTCTTTATAAATAAAGAGCGCGGCGGCCCCGACGGGTTCGAAGTAGAGCTTTTCGAAATCGTTGATGCGCGAAATCATCATATTACCTTCCGTCACAGTACCCCGTACGCTGATGCGCTGGAAGTGCGCCGCATCGACCGAGGTGGTCACGTCGACCGTCATGGAATTTTCATAGCCCTTTGAGGTATCGATTTCGCGATTAAAGTATTCCACCCCCATTTCCTTGAGATAGGCCAACGCCGCATCGAACCCTTGTGTCCGATCAAATTCATCGCTCAGTGCGGCAACGATCTGGACGAGTAGCCAGTCGGCGTAGGGCTTAAGGTTGCCGTAGAAACTGGTTTCGATCAGTTTCATCTTCTTTTGCTCTCCAGCGATGCTACGGCACAGGTGCGCCAGCATGAAGGCCAGCTCGCTATAAGCGCGGTCGAGTCCTTCGGGAATATCGCGGTTCACGACATAGGAGGCAATGCCCTTATCGTCATAGTCGATCAGTTGCGAGGCGGAGCGGGATGCCGCATTAAAATTAGCCTCGGCCGTGTTCGCACCAAGGTGCGGTACCATGATGTCCGCGATATCGACCACCGACTTGTCACCGGCAGCGTCCTTGGCATAAACGTCGTTCAGGAAGCGCAACCCCTTTTCCGCCTTAAGCTCCCGCAAGTCGTCTTCGTTGATGATTCCGGCACGGGCGCAGTTGATCAGTGTTGCCCCATTCTTCATGCGGGTGAGCAACGACTTATTAATGATGCCGCGCGTTTCTTCGTTTTCAGGCATGTGTAGCGAGACATAGTCGCACTTCTCAAAAATCTCTGCGAGGTCGGCGGAGTCCGCACCCAGCTCTTTGGCACGCTCGGCGGAGAGGAAGGGGTCGTAGGCCAGCACATGAACATCGAACCCGGACAGGCGCCGAGCCACCAACTGGCCGATGGCACCGAAGCCAACGATGCCGACCGTCTTCCCCGTGATTTCCTTGCCCATGAAGTTTTTCTTTTCCCACTTGCCGGCGCGGGTGGAAGCATCGGATGGGATCACGTGGCGAGCGTCGGCAAGCATCAAGGCAATGACCTCCTCGGCGACGGCATTGGCGTTGGCCCCCGGTGTATTCATTACGTCGATGCCCTTGGCGCGGGCGTATTTCGTATCGATCGTGTTGTAGCCCGCACCGGCGCGAATCACCACTTTAAGCGAGGGCATGGCATCGATGATCTCCGGTGTCACTTTTTCGGAACGCACCAGCAACGCATAGGCATCGGAATGTTGAACGGCCAAACTCCCAAAATCCGTAGCATCGTCCTGCACGACTTCATACTTGCCGTGGTTCATCAGCATTTCTCGGGCTACCGCATTCAACTTCGTCGGAATCAGCACCTTTTTCATCATATCCTCGTTCAGTATAGGATTGAAAATTGGCGGCCACACTAAGCACGCCAAGGTTAGGAATCAAGCTTTGACAAATCCAATTTTTCTGGGAGAGTCGCCCTTTCTGAATTCGGACGAAAATATGACGCGAAGCACCCATCTTTTTAGCGGTTTTGCAACCCTCCTTTTGTTGACCGGTTGCATGGGCTACCAGCTCGGCGGAAGCCGCCCCGAAGGCCTTGAAACCGTGTATATGTCTCCCGTTGTCAACCAAACCACCGAATCCGCAATCGAGCTACAGGTCACCCATGCCTTGCGGCAACGGATCCAATTCGACGGACGGCTCAAGTTGGAGAACAGCGCCGAAATTTCCGATTCCATTATGGAAGTGACCCTCACCGACTATTCCCTCCGTGCCATTTCCTTCCGCGATGATCTCAAAACTACCGCCGAACAATACCGCCTACGCGTCACCGGCGTCGCCACACTAGTCGATGCCAAGACGGGCGAGATCCTCTCGGAATCAAAAACCTACGGCGAGGCCCGCTTCCTCTTCGAGTCTGATCTCACCACCTCCAAACGCGACGCCCTACCTACCGCCGCACAAGAACTCGCCAAGTTTATGGTCGATGATCTGATCGAGCGGTGGTAGCCCTTCCCATTCAAAACAACAACACCCCCGCAGCACGTATACACAAAAAAGCCCGCTCAATGGCGGGCTTTTTCCATTTCCGTATGTCGAATCGACTTAGGAAGCAATCTTGCGCAGATTGTTCGCGGCATTAGTTTTGCGGCGAATCGCAGTGTTTTTCTTGATGATTCCACCTTTAGCGGCTTTATCAAGAATAGAGCAGTAGCTACGGAATGCGACATCACCGGCGGTGGCATCCTTGGCTTCCAAGGTTTCCATCATGATGCGGCGTGCATTCTTAAGCCGTGTGCGAACCTGTAGGCCACGGACACGGCGCACTTCGTTCTGGCGCATTCTCTTTTTGGCGCTTTTCAGATTTGGCATGGCAAATTAACTCCGTTTAATCAAATTAGTTTCCAATGGGTGGAAAAGAAGGTCGGATAATAGCGGGGGCGGATATGAAGTCAACCCGCAAATTTCCTCTTTTTCTACCCTACCGAACCATGCCCCAATGCGTCCGGAAGGGCCAATAGACAAAGAAGGCAGGGCCTTGAAAGTTCTCGCGCTGCACCCCCCCGAAAAAGCGTCCATCAAGGCTCATGCCCGGCGCAGTATTATCCCCGCACATCAAATATTCATCGTCCGCCAGTTGAATGAAGGAGGCCTCGGAAGCCAGCAAGCTACCCAGCGCATTCTCATGCCCACCGTGGTAAGCCGGATCGGTAGCGATCTTCTCGAACATCGGCGGCTCGTTGATGATTTGGCCGTCCGCCACGATACGCCCGTTCTGGATCTGAATCTTTTCGCCGGATAAACCTACCATGCGTTTGATGTAGAACGTGTCGGCGCGCACTTGGCCATGTTTGATCCCTTTGGTATCGAAGACCGAAATATCCCCACGCTCTGGATGCATGAAATTATATTTCATCTTGTTAACGAGGATATGGTCACCGGCAATCACCCGTGCACCGGCAATGATCTCCCCCTCTTTATAAGAGGGTTTGAATTCTCCATTATCGCGCATACGGAACAGCTCCTCGCGCATGTAGCTTGGAAACTTGTGCGGAACGCCTCCAATATCCAGTACAATCTTATCTCGGTCGCCATAGAAATTCCCTCTTATAGCCCCCGATTTCTTGACTCGGAATTCCTTATATGACGCGCCGGTCAGCAACCATTTCACAAACTTGATGGGTTGGTGGTCGGTAAACGTGCCTTCATGTTGCATCTCGGTAGTTATGCCGTTGAGCGTCGGCTGCATGGAGCCCGTCGGGATCTTGAAGGGCTGGAAGAAGAAGGCGCGGATGGCCATAGCAGCGGAAAGGGCAACAATGATGACCTCGATATTTTCGCGCAGACCGGACGTATTGGAAGAGGGGTAAACCCTGTTGGCGGCAGCACTGAGTCGCTCGACAGCCTTAACTACATCACCCTTCCCGGTATTGCGAATTTCAAGCACGACCGCTTCGGCTTCACGCAGTGCTTCGAGATCTTTCGGAGTTGCAACATCCTCGCGCATGTGCCGCGCATGGCGTGCCGCGTGTAGATATTCTTTAAGCTGCTTACGAAGTTTTCTCTTTTTTAAAAATCCCGTCATTATTCCCCTTCAGAGTTGGTCTACGGCCTTCCACTACTGTGAATTTGTTTTTAAAACAGCAATGAACGCTTCCTGCGGAATATTCACCCGACCGATCTTTTTGAGTTTTTTCTTACCTTCCTTCTGGCGTTCAAGCAACTTGCGCTTGCGGGAAATATCGCCCCCGTAACACTTAGCCGTCACGTCCTTACGATAGGCACGGATGGTTTCACGGGCAATCACCTTGCCGTTCACTGCGGCCTGCAGGGCGACCGTGAAGGCTTGACGCGGAATGACATCGAGGAGCGACTTACACATCTGCCGCCCACGAAACTCCGCTTTAGAGCGGTGTAAAATACTCGAAAAGGCATCGACCACCTCGCTGTGAATCATGATATCCATCCGGACGAGGTCGGAGGCTTGGTAGCCGGAATATTCGTAGTCCATCGAAGCATAACCGCGGCTAATGGTCTTGAGCTTGTCGTAGAAGTCGATCAACACTTCGTTGAGCGGAATGTGGCAGGTGAGCATGACGCGGTGACCGTCGATCGAATCCGTTTTTCGAATCTCGCCGCGCCGATCTATAACGAGTTTCATCATATCTCCCATATATTCGGTTGGGCAGATAATCGTCATGGTGATCATCGGCTCCTCGATATGGTCGATATTACTCATATCGGGCAGATTTACCGGATTGTCGACTTCCAATTCTGAGTCGTTCTTCATTACGACTTTGTACACTACGTTTGGATACGACGAAATAATATCGAGGTTATACTCACGACGAAGGCGTTCCATGATGATTTCCATGTGTAGCAAACCTAGGAACCCACAGCGGAAGCCAAAGCCCAGCGCAATTGACGACTCCGTCTGGAACGAAAACGAAGCATCGTTCAGGCGGAGCTTATCCATGCTCGCACCGAGTTTCTCATAGTCACTTGTTTCGATCGGATAGATGCCGGAAAAGACCATAGGATGAATTTCCTTAAAGCCCGGCAACGGAGCCTCGGCTGGCGACCTCGTCAAGGTAAGCGTGTCGCCAATCTGGATATCAGAGGCCTCCTTGATATTGGCAATCACATAGCCCACCGCTCCCACGTCGAGTTGCTTGCTCTTTTCCATTTCGGGAGTAAAGATTCCGACTTCCTTAATCTCGTAGTTTTGGCCCGTACTCATCACCTGCACCCGATCGCCTGCTTTGAGCGAGCCGCTAAACAAACGCATATAAACCACCACGCCGCGGAAGGCATCGTACTTCGAGTCGAATACCAATGCGCGGGTGAGTTTGTCCTGCGGTTTCGCGGGCGGCGGGAACCTCTCCACGATCGCTTCAAGTACGGCCTCTACGCCCAAGCCCGTCCGCGCGCTCACCTGCAACGCGTCCGTCGCTTCGATCGCCAAGATATCTTCGATCTGCTGGCAAACCTCGGCCACGTCCGCATTCGGCAGCTCGATCTTGTTGAGTACCGGAAGAATTTCAAGGCCGTTTTCGGTGGCCAGATAGGTGTTCGAAACCGTCTGTGCCTCCACACCCTGCGCAGCGTCCACCACTAAGACGGCACCCTCGCAGGCTTGTAAACTTCGGGAAACTTCATACGAAAAATCCACGTGACCCGGCGTATCGATTAAGTTGAAGGTATAGGTTTTTCCATTCTTTGCGGTGTACTTCATCGTCACCGGATGCGCCTTGATGGTAATGCCTCGCTCTCGCTCGAGATCCATTGAATCGAGCAACTGCTCTTTCATCTTGCGATGCTCCACGGTCTGGGTCAGCTCCAGCATGCGGTCGGCCAATGTCGATTTTCCATGGTCGATGTGAGCGATAATCGAAAAGTTTCGAGTTAAAGAGAGATCGCTCATATCGCCTTGCAAAAGTGATCCTGCGCGACCTTCCGGAGATCTGAAACCGCCGTCGCCATGTCGTCCTGCCCATAAAGGTATGAACCCGCCACGAATAGGTTTGCGCCTGCCGCCGCCGCAGGAACCACCGTCTCATGGTCAATGCCGCCATCAATGGCAATATCTATCCAATCTGCCATCCGGCGGATTGTCGTGATTTTTTCTTCCGCAATAGCCATATATTTCTGGCCTCCAAAGCCCGGATGCACCGACATCACCAGCACCTCATCCACCCAACGGTTCTCCACGCATTCAAAAATACGTTCCACGGGAGTTTCCGGATTGATTGTAATCGCCGCTCGCTTGCCTAAATCTCGAATGGCCGCCAGCACTTCAGCCACATCGCATTGCGCCTCGATGTGAATCTGAATCGTATCCGCACCTGCCTTAGAAAAGGCCTCGATATAATTTTGCGGCTTCGTAATCATCAAATGCACATTCTGCGGAATAGAAACCACGGCAGCCGACACCTTCACCGCTTCCGGCCCAAAGCTAATATTCGGTACAAAAACGCCATCCATCACGTCCACATGAATCTGATCCGCACCCGCCGCTTCCGCCCGCCGGCAACCCTCGGCCAAGTGGCCAAAATCCGCCGCCAAAATGGAAGGCATAATTTGAATATCCGGCATCTACTCGTCTCCTCGAAAAATGAACGCAGAAGCTACCTGACCCCTCCCTAAACGTCAAGGCTCCTCCCCGGGTGCAAATACTCGATAAAAGGTTTGATAATGCCTCGGCAAGTGAACCTGAAAAAAAGTAGAAATACCCCTTGCAACAAATCAAATATCGTATACGTTCACCCCCCTCTTAAACGAGAAAAGTTTGCGGGGTAGAGCAGCCCGGTAGCTCGTCAGGCTCATAACCTGAAGGTCCTCGGTTCAAATCCGAGCCCCGCTACCAACTTTGAAGGCCGGAACACACGTTCCGGCCTTTATTTTTAAGCTCTCCACTGTATCGCCCAATCGGCGATCTGCTCAATATCGCCGGCACCAATGATCAGTAAAAGGTCGCCCTCGCGCAATTCGGAGCGAAGATCAGTCCACGCGGATTCCAAGCTATCGAAATCGTGCAATCGATCGTCCCAATTACTGGGGAAATGCGTCATTAAATCCTGTGTAGTTCCCCCTTTGATCGGCCGTTCGGAGGCAGCGTAGACCGGAACGAGCCAGAGTTTTTCCAACCCCTCGAAACTGGCCGGGAAAGCGGCGCCGAGTGCGCACGTGCGTGTGTAGCGGTGCGGTTGGAAGATTCCAAGTAGCCGCTTGGGCTTCAGCTCCAGCGCAGTTTGAACGAGTGCCGCGACCTCGGTCGGGTGGTGTGCATAGTCGGAAATAATCTGGAGACCCTCGCCTTCGAAGAGAGTTTCGAAACGACGGCGAATCGTTCGGATTTTCGACAGCGCTTGGCGGATTTCTCCATCGCTTTTCCACGACCTGCAAGCCGCCATCGTAGCGGCGGCATTCCATTGATTATGTCGCCCTGGGATGGGCAGCTGAATCGGTGTCTCCAAAAATGCGAAGGGTTCACATTTTTGGTTCCCGGAACAGAGCCGGTGGGCCATTGGATCATCCCCGCAGTAGAAAACCTTCTTCTTAGTATTTCGAACCAAACGTTCGAAGCAACTGATAAAGTCCGCCTCGGAGGCGTGGTGCTCCATGTGATCATACTCAATGTTGGTAATCACGGCATAGTCGGGCGTGTAGCCTGCAACAGTACCATCGGATTCATCCGCTTCGACCACCATGAGTGGCGCATCCTTCGCCACACCTTCGATCCCCGAAATTTCACCCCCAACGCAGTAGCCGCAATCGAGCACCTGAGCAATCATGGCCGTGGTGGTGGTCTTCCCATGCGTTCCTGCAATGGCGATGCAGGTTCGATCACGCATCAGTGCTGGCAAGACTTCTCCTCGCAGGGAAACAGGAATTCCCAATGCCTTGGCACGGCAGACCTCCGGGTGCGTGTCAGGTACCGCGGTGGAGCGGACAAGCCAGTCGGTGTCCTTGGCGATGTGCCCTTCGTCGTGGCCTGTAAAAATATCGATGCCGCTTTTCCGAAGCCAATCCGTTTGGCGGTTTTCCTGCACGTCGCAGCCGCTAATCGCCAAGCCACGCTCCTTAAGCAGAAAGGCGACCCCGGCCATCCCGATTCCGCCCGCACCGATCAGATGGACACTCCCCCTTCTTTGGATCAGCTCTTCTGCTCGGTCGACCGGATTCACGACTACGCCCCAGCCACGGTTTCGAGCAGGTCGGCCAACCGGCCGGCGGCGTTGGGCTGCGCCCGCTTCTTCATGGCAACGGCCATGCGCTCAAGACGTTCGGGTTGTTCGGCAACACGGACAAGGTAGTCGCACAGCCAGCTGGCGGTAAGATCACTCTGCGCCACCACGTCAGCCGCGCTAAAATCTTGCAGGACGCGTGCATTGCCCATCTGGTGGTTGCGCACGGCGGTGGGATAGGGAATGAGCAGTGCCGGCAGGGCAAAGGCCGAGAGTTCCGCACAGGTGGCGGCACCGGCACGGCAAATGGCAAGGTCGATGCAGGGGTAGATTGCCTCCATGTGCTGAACGAAGTGATGCACGTTGGCCTTGATACCCGCCGCCGCATAGATTTCCTCGACGGCTTCGCTATTCTGAAGCCCGGCAATGTGCTCGACTTCGATCGCAATGCCTTTCCCGACGGCGGCAACGATGGCTCCGGGTACGGTTTCGTTGAGCACCTGCGCCCCTCGACTCCCGCCCATCACGAGGATGCGCATCGGCTCGCCTGCGCCGCGTTCGCGCGGCGGCCGATTACTGGCCTGCTGGAGCGCCTGACGCAACGGCATACCTGTGGTTTCAATGTTGCCGTGTTTGAGATAGAAGCGCGACTTTTCGAAACTGACGGCGACGGTGTTTGCCCGACGCGCAAGCAGGCTTACAGCCCGGCCGGGGAGCAGGTTGGCCTCGTGCAGGACATAGGGAATCTTGAGTTTTTTTGCGGCCTTTACCGAGCCAAACGAAGCATAGCTACCCATGGCCAGCACTACATCGGGGTTGGCTTTGCGCATGGGGGTGAGCGACAGTCGGTAGGCCTTGAATAACTTGAACAGAGTTCCAACACTGCGCAGCGAAAACCCAAATTGAAACCCTTCGGAGGGAATGGTGATGATCTTCCCGGGCCAATCCTTGACGGCATCGCTTTCAATGTCTTTGCCAGCCAGCCAAAGCGTTACGTTGTGGCCACGTTTGAGCAGCTCGTGCCCTGTGGCCAGCCCCGGAAATATGTGCCCGCCGGTTCCACCGCAGGCAACTGCAATCTTAAGTTTTTTCCCCATGAAGTCCCATCCGCAAAAAATAAAGGTGCAGGTTGTAGCACGCACCTCCTAAATTGACACTCTAATTTATTGATGAAACCCCATCCAGACCTATACGGTAGACTTTAAATTAAACTGCCCAACGATCAGCAAGGAGCGGCTCATGGAAGAACTAGATCCCATTAAACTGAAAGCGGAACTCGACCAATTCAAAAAAGAGAAGGAAAAGATCAGGACGCTCGTGGGCCAGATCGGCGGAAAGAAACAGGCGCAGCGCGACAAATGGATGAACCGGATCTTCATCACCGCGATCGTGCTCATCGGCATCAATGATGTCCTCCACGTTATAAGTGGATTCCATGCACCCATCCCCACCGAACTCTCGCTTGGAATTGCAATTCTTCTCGTCTCGATTAAGATTATTTGGATGATGCACAAGGCCACCAAGGTGGAGCACTTCCAATTCTGGATCCTCAACTCCATTGAGTTCCGTCTCAACGACGTCTCCAAACAATTGCGCGCACTGGAAAAAACCATCGAGAAATACCACATTGGCAAGTCATCAACGGAACGGTAGAACCGCATCAAGCGAGTCGGCTCCCGCCATCAGCATGAGCAGGCGGTCAACGCCCAGCGCCACACCGCCCGACGGGGGCATGTTTTCCAGCGTCCGAAGGAATTCCTCATCCACCGGATACACTGTTTTCCCCAGCACCTTACGGTGCTCGGCGCATACCTCGAATCGGCGGCGCTGTTCGGCGGGGTCGGTGAGTTCAGAATAGGCATTGGCGATTTCGATGCCGTCGATGTACAGCTCCCACCGCTCAGCCACGAGCGGGTGGTGCGGCTTACGGCGCGATAGCGCGGCGGCCTCGACGGGATAATCGATCAGTACGACCGGCCCGCCGAGTGCCTTTAAAGCGGGTTCGATCTTCTCGACCACATCGAGATCAAAGCGGTCTTCGTCATAGTGGCCGATCGGATCCCAGTCCGCATATTTAACAAAGGCTTCAGAGACCGTGATCTTCTGCCAAGTGGAAGCGGAAATTCCGGCTACTGCCTGAATCAGAATCTGAGTGTCCGCGAGGATATCCAGATAGTCGGCATTTGCACGGTACCATTCCAACATGGTGTATTCAGGATTATGCAATGGCCCAAATTCACCGTGGCGAAAGCACTTGCCGATCTCGAAGATTCGTTCGTATCCGGCAGCGAGCAACCGTTTATGGAAGATTTCAGGAGAAGTACGCAGGAAATAATCTCCGCTGGGTTCGGCATCGATGTGCAACTCCATGCAGGGAATCTTCAAGCGAATCGGGGTTTCAACCTCAATGAAGTCACGCTCATAAAAAAATGCCCTGATGCGCTGCATCATGGCGTCTCTGAGTTCTATGCAACCGTCGGACATTCATCCCTTGGACACACGGTCGGTATAGGTTCCGGTGCGGGTATCGATGCGGACGGTGTCGCCTTCGTTGATGAAAATCGGCACGTTAATTTCGTAGCCATTAGCCAGCTTGGCCGGTTTCATAACGTTGGTGGCGGTGTCGCCGCGCGCACCGGGTTCAGTTTCGGCAATCTCCATCTCCACAAAGTTCGGCAGGGTAATGTCGAGTGCGCGGTCGTCGTGGAACAGGATCTCTACTTTCATGTCGTCGGCGATGAAGTTTTTTAAGTCGCCAAGTAATTCTTCGCTTAAAAGGGCTTCCTCATACGTTTCATTGTCCGAAAAAACATAGTTGTCGCCATCAATATAGGAAAAGGTGAAATCGCGCGACATGAGCGCGCACCGCTTTACCTTTTCAACGGAGCGGTAGGTTTTGTCAAACTGGTTTCCAGTGACCAAATTCTTGATCTTGCACCGATAGAGTGCCTGTCCTTTACCGGGCTTGGAAAACTCGAAATTGGTGATCATGCAGGGGTCGCCATCGATCTCGATTTTTAGGCCTTTCTTCAGGTCGGATGCACTGTACATATGTATTGCCTCTGAATTCGGTATTATAAAAAAGAGCAGACAGTATGCCGAATGCCCTCTAGCCTGCCAAGTGGTTTTTCTGGCTCGGAAAAGGCGTGAGGGAACTAGTTCAACACTAAAAAAAGACGGAAAAAATTGGCATTTACAACCAAACCCTCTACATTTTACCCCTATATTGAATGATTCGAGATTTTAGAACAGTACTCTGAATTTACCAAGCTAAGGAGGATACAGGGATGAAAAAGACACTCAGCATGATAGTGGTTCTGGCCATGGCAATAGGCATTGCAACCAATGCAGTGGCCAAACGCGAGCGGAAGGAGCAGCCGAACAGCCGGGCGGCCAAAGAAGCGGTAGAGGCAGTCGGGGGAGAACATTACCCTGAAAAAATAAAAATCAAGCGAGTCTCATCCATTGAAGCCGGCGACACCTACTACCACATTTACGAGGGCGAGCTCCACAAGCTGGGCTACCACATCATTATTTTTGACAACTACAAGAACTATCTCGGCTTCTACAAAAGCAACTATGCCCCCTCTAACTACGAAATCGAAGGATCCATCGTGATGGATTCCGGCGATGTCGACGAAAACGGCGACCCCTTGTACTACCGCATTCCCATTGATCCAAAGAAAGGCCTTCCGGGCAAGATTTCCATCGGCGGCACACCTGCCGCACTGGTCAAGGCTCCGCTCCCCGAAGGAGCGAAAACAGGAAATCCGACCGCGGGTGGCGAGCAAGAAGATTCCGAAGCCGCTGTAGACGAAAGGCCAGTTCCTGAATACCGCGACTGGATCATCCTGCATAAAGGCAAGAAGATCCCCGCCCGCGCTATCTTTATGAAATTCGAAGCAGGCAAGGTCTACCTCAAACTCGAAGCCAACGGAGCAGAGAAGGGATTCGCCTTACATACGCTATCCCGCGAGGATCAAACTTACATAAAACAGTTTAAGTAGGCTAGGTCCGTCCCCCGAAGTACAGAGCCATTCTCGCGGGTGGCTCTTTTTTCTCCCCTCCCCCGGAATTACCATGGGTCTATTTAGAAAAAAGTTTACCCTCATCGTGGTCTGCAAGGCCAACATAACGCGTAGTGCTTACCTACACGGTTATATGGAAAACTACCTGAAGAACCACCTACCTCATGCACGCAAAAAGGTTCGCATCCTCTCCGCTGGCATGAAGGCACGAAACGGCGGTTCGGCCAATCAAGTGGTTAAACATGTTGCCAGGCTCAACGGGTTCTCACTCAAGCACCACCGTTCCGACCCACTTACCCAAAAAACTATTAAAGTGGCCGATGTGATTTTGGTTATGGAACAGTGGCAGAAGGACAGCATTCTTGAACATTTTCCACAAGCGGAAGGAAAAACCTTTCGTATGATGGAATATCTTTGGAAAAACGATCCCACCGAAATCTCTGACATCCCCGACCCCACCGGCCAGAATACGGCCGACTTTGAAGAATTTATCGCGGTGGCTCATAACGAGGTCGATCGAATCTTTCGCGAGCTAAGCCGTGAAGGAATTCTATAGATTCCGTGGAGCTTGCATCAGCGTAGTGGCTAGGCTAATCAAAGGATCGTTTTTCACTCGACCCAAACAGGAATTCTAATATGAAAAATTTTAAAGACAATATTACTGCGGAATCGTTGGCCGCGCGCGCCCTCTTTCATCTTAAATACAGTAGGGGAAAGGATCTCGACGCTGCAACAACCTTCGATAAAATGTGGTGCTTCTCGCACGCAGTGCGCGATATGGCCGTGGATGGCTTCATTGCCACTCAACGCACGTATCTCGAACAGGATGTCCGCCGAGTGAACTACCTCTCGATGGAATATCTCATCGGCAAAATGTGCGAAAACAATGTGCTGGCGCTAGGCATCACGGATATCGCCTGCGAAGCGGCCAAGGCTCTCGAAATCACGATCGAGGACATTCTGGCGCACGATGTCGAGGCGGGACTCGGCAACGGTGGTCTGGGCCGGTTGGCGGCTTGCTACCTCGACTCGCTTGCGACCAAGGAGTTGCCGGCATTTGGCTATGGCATCCGCTATGAACACGGTATTTTTCGGCAGGAGTTCGATAATGGCTGGCAGCACGAACGTCCGGACGAATGGTTGGCAAAAGGCTATCCGTGGGAACTGATTCGGCCGGAATACACCCTGCCCGTGTTCGTCTATGGCCGGGTGAAGAAAAGCTTTGTGCCCGGCCGCGGGAACGTGGATGTCTGGCAGGACTGGGAAATGTTCGAGGCCGTTCCGTACGATGTTCCGATTATTGGCTACGACGTGAACACGGTGAACATGTTGCGCTTGTGGAAGTCGCAACCGGCCGAGGGCTTCCGCCTGGACGTCTTCAACCAGGGCGACTATGTCCGAGCGGTAGAGGAAAAGAACTGGGCGGAAAACGTGACCAAAGTGCTATATCCGTCCGACTACACCTATGCTGGTAAGGAGCTGCGCCTAATCCAGGAATATTTTCTAGCGTCAAGTTCGGTGCGCGACATCATCCGCCGCTACAAGAAAAACCACTCAGACTTCAACCAGTTCGCCGCAAAAAATGCCATCCAGCTCAACGATACTCACCCGACATTGGCCGTGGTCGAACTCATGCGCGTACTGCACGACGAAGAGCTGATTCCGTGGGAAAAATCGTGGGATATCACCGTCAACACCTTCAGCTACACCAACCACACCCTACTCGCCGAAGCCCTCGAAAAATGGACGGTCGATCTAATGCAGCGCGTGCTACCGCGCCATACCCAGATTATCTTCGAAATCAATCATCGATTCCTCCACAAGGTGGAACTCAGCTTCCCCGGCGACGGCGAGCTCATGCGCAAGGTTTCACTCATCGAGGAAGGCTCACACAAACAGATACGTATGGCCAACCTCTGCGTCGTGGCCAGCGGCAAGGTTAACGGCGTTTCAGCCCTGCACTCCGACCTACTGCGTAAGAACACCATGCCGGAACTCGACCAGGTCTTCCCCGGAAAGTTCTGTAACGTCACCAACGGCATTACTCACCGCCGCTGGTTGCTCAAATCCAACCCGGAACTCTCCGCCCTCATTACCGAAAAAATCGGCGAAGAGTGGAAAAAAGATCTGAGCCTGCTGGAAGGGTTTGAAAAATTTGCCAAGGACAAGACGGTTCAACAACGCTTCATGGAGATCAAGAAGGACAATAAGAAGGTTCTCTGCAAAATTATCAAGGAGCTAACCGACGAGGATGTCACCCCCGACTCGATCTTCGATGTTCAAATCAAGCGGTTGCACATGTACAAGCGCCAGTTGCTCGATGCCATGCACATCATCCATCTCTACCAGAAGATCAAGGCCAATCCAAAGATCAAGATGCAGCCGCGCACGTTCATCTTCGCGGCCAAGGCCGCACCGGCCTATCTCATTGCAAAATCCGTGATCAAACTGATCAACACCCTCGCCGAAGTTATCAATAACGATGTCGACGTCGCCGGCCGCATCAAGGTGGTCTTCTTGCCCGACTACAATGTCTCGCTCGCCGAAAAAATCATCCCGGCCGCCGATGTTTCCGAACAGATCTCCACGGCGGGACTCGAGGCCTCCGGCACCGGTAACATGAAGCTCTCGCTCAACGGCGCACTCACCGTCGGCACCTGGGACGGCGCCAACATCGAGATTGCCCAACATGTCGGCGAAGACAATATCTTCATATTCGGACACCGCACCGAGGAACTGGAGGAATTGCGCCGCAAGGGCTACAACCCGTGGTCGTACATGGATAAGTCTAAGAGTCTCCAGCAGGTACTCGTAGCCCTTCGCGATAACCACTTCGATCCCTCCCATCCCGACCTCTTCAAAGATCTCTACAACGACCTCACCGAACACGGCGACCACTATTTCTACCTCGCCGACTTCGAGCAATATGTCGAGTGCCAAGCCAAGGTCGACAAGCTCTATGCCGACAAATCGGCCTGGGCGGAAAAGGCGATCCTCAACGTCGCCCGCATGGGTTGGTTCTCGTCCGACCGCTCCATTCAGGACTATTCTGACGACATCTGGCACCTCGAACGCACGCCGATTGAGATGGGCTAAAGATATTCCTTTAACCGCTCAGACAAGGTCGTGGTACGCTCGCGCGATTCAGCGCGGGTGACGGCAAGGTTGAGTGCCTTTTTCGTGCCGAGCAAGATGACCAGTTTTTTGGCGCGGGTAAGGGCGGTGTAGATAAGGCTGCGCTGTAGCAAGACATAGTGCTGGGTGTGTAGTGGAATGATGACACAGGGGTATTCGCTGCCCTGGCTCTTATGGATCGTGATGGCGTACGATAGAATCAGTTCGTCAAGCTCGCGAAAATCGTACACGACCTTGCGGCCATCAAAATCGACGATAAGTTCAGTGGCTTCTGAATCGATTTTTGCGATGCGCCCGATATCGCCGTTGTAGACCTCCTTGTCGTAGTCATTCTCGGTCTGCATCACCTTATCGCCCGTCCGATAGACATAGCCAAATCGCTCCACCTCGTCGCCACGCGGGTTCAGCAATTGCTGCAAGGTTTGGTTGAGGTTGCGCGCACCCAACTCCCCCTTCTGCATCGGTGTAAGAATCTGAATCTCCTCCAACGGATTAAAACGAAACTTCTTGGGAATCGACTGGCTAATCAGCTTGCCGAGCAAATCAACCGCTTTAGCGGGGTCGTCGGACTCGACGAAATAGCAATCGCTGGTTTCCTGCGTTTCGGGAAATTCCGGCATCTGGCCTTGGTTGATGCGATGGGCGTTGGTGATGATACGGCTCGTCGCTGCCTGCCGAAATACTTCGTTTAAATGCGCGACGGGAATCTTCTTCGACTGGATAATATCCCGTAACACGCATCCGGGTCCGACGGACGGAAGCTGGTCGGAATCTCCAACCACAATGAGCGCGGCGTGTAGCGGAACGGCGGCGGCCAGTTGCGAGGCTAACACAATATCGATCATGCTCGATTCGTCGACAATCAGTACATCGCACTCCAGTGGGTTTTCTGCATCATGGACAAAATTGCCCGTACCGGGATTGTACTGCAGCAGGCGATGGATCGTCTTGGCTTCCATTCCCGTGGTTTCGGCCATTCGCTTGGCAGCACGGCCAGTCGGAGCGCAAAGCGCGACGCGCAGTTTTTTGGCCTTCAGCACCATCAGCACCGAGTTTACCAGCGTGGTTTTCCCGACTCCTGGCCCGCCGGTAATGATCATCACCTTCGATTCCACCGCCGTCTTCAGCGCGGTGCGTTGGGCGGCAGCAAGTTCGATTCCGCTTTTTTTCTGCACCCAGACCAATGCTTTTTCAAAATCGATGGAGGGGCAGGGGTGTCGCCCGTTTCCCAATAACTGGAGCCGTTTCGCAAGGTCAATTTCCGCAGAGTAGAGTTTCGGCAGATAGATTAAATCTTCCCCCTTGGAATTCGCTCGTTGAATCAGCCGTTCATTTTCGAGCGAATGATCGAGTGCCCGCTCAATAATCACCAAATCGATTTTCAACAGCTCGGCTGTGCGTGAAAGCAGGTCGTTGCGGATATAGGCGCAATGGCCGCTCGAGGTCAGCTCACCGAGCACAAACTCTAGACCGGCGCGAGCGCGCAGATCGGAATCCTTGGCAATGCCAAGGCGCATGGCGATCTGGTCGGCAATCAGAAAGCCGATACCGCGAATGTCACGCGAGAGGCAGTATGGATCGCGCTGCACGATTTCGATGGCCTTATCGCCATACTTCTTGTGGATACGGAAGGCGCGCGTGGTACTGACGCCATGGCTAAAGAGAAAGGCCATAATTTGCCGGACACTCTTCTGCTCGTCCCACGCCAACTTGATCCGATCCTTGCGTAGCTGCCCGATTCCCTCCACCTTCAGCAGTTTGCCAGATGAGTTTTCGATAACATCGAACACATCGCGCCCGAAAGTTTTAACCAGCCGAGCTGCATATTCCTTGCCGATACCCTTGATCAACCCGGAGCCAAGATATTTTTCGATCCCCTCAAGCGTGTCGGGTTTCGACATACGCATCTGTGCGGCCTTGAACTGCGGGCCGTGGCGCGGGTCGGTGAACCATTCGCCATCGGCCGCCATCCATTCACCAGAGTTGATGGTTGGAACCGTTCCGGTGACCGTGACCAACTCCTTATGACCACGCACCTTGACGCGTAAAACACAAAAGCCGTTTTCCTCGTTGCGGAAAACGACCCGTTCAATCTGACCGTCTAGCTTGGTTGGATTATGTCTGGATTCGGCCATATGTTAATATTTTTTCTCATACTCGCCGTGGCCGGTCTTTTTGAGCTTTTGGAATCCGGCGCTTTTGGCGCGGTCGTCGAAGCCGGATTGGGAGCCGCCGACGCTCGGAGCCGATATCTGCCGCTGCACCGTATTCCCGCATTCCGGGCAAACGTTGCCTGCGGGCGCATCCATCGGCTCAACCTGCTCAAACCTCACCTTGCAGTGGGAACATGATTTTTTCGGATCAATAGCACTATATTCTCGAATCGGCATAATACTCTCCAACTAGTCGGCAACGGTTTTAGCCTCGACAACATAGTCGCCTGGCTGGTCAAATTCATAGGCTACCGCGCCACGATTTTTAAAGCGGTAGCCGCGGATACGAAGGTATTCTGGAACCGCATCGCTGGCAAGCTCCTCTTCGGTGAGCCGGACGAGTTCGAATCCGCCGTTGCTGAACGCTCCCTTCACCGTCACCTTTGCACCATCGCAGGCTTTGATGACGAGCCCCGAGCGGCCTGACAGTTCAACATCTTCAAGCACGATATCCTTGCCATCGAGAATCAGCGTGGCTTCCCCAGTGATGGAACCTCCCGAAATTTTTTCGCGAGCCTCCGCCAATGTCATCGCAAACGCCGGCCGCAATAGAACTTTCGGGCCGGGAATGAGCGGCACACCAAGGATCAACTCTTTTGCTGCCTCGCCCACCGTTGCACCAGCGGCGGCCAATCGCATACGACCGGCAAGATAGAAGTCGGACTCGGCTGTGGCGGCGGATTCCGGCGGACTACCTGCTTCATTTTTCGCAGCGGCATCGCTGATATTATTCTTGTTGGCAGAAAAACTCCAGCGGCGGTCGAAGATGGAAACGCCCACCTTTTCATCCGGACCGAACAGCTTTGGCAGATCCTGCATCATGGTTTCGAGCCTCGTCGGTTTCTTGAAGGTCGCGCGGGTGGCGTCGGCATATTTCGGGTTAACGAACTCGGCAATGATGCCTTGCGATTTTTCTAGAATTCGGACGTAGGATTCCATACGAATCACCAGCACGTTGATGTTCCCGGGGAACATGGAGAACCCCCGCTCGTTCGGCACATCGCCCTCCGGGCTAATCGTAGCGCGCAGGAGCGGGTCGAGCTGGTTATATTCCACGTTCAACGTCAGTTCTTTGCCGTCGCGTACCAGCTTCACCAGCCCACCGACGGCCTCGCTGGGGATGCGGTTGACAGCAATCGAGTTGAAATCATAGCCCTTTTCCACCGATACGCCGAGCGCAGCAGGCATCGCGTTAAAAACCTGTCCATTGGTGTCTTGAATAAACAACAGGTATTCGATGCCTTCCCTCGCTAGCTTGGCCGCAAGGCCACTGGTATGGAACAGCATGTGGATGTCGCCATGGCCGTGCGGTTTGAGGATCAGTTCATACTTTTTCTTCAGCGCCAGCGTGCCGTCGTTATTGGAGATCGCCGGAACAAGCTCCTGTTTTAGGATATGGATCTGCTCCTTTTTGAGCCCAAAATAGTCGTTGTCCTCCAGAGTCGTTAGAGTTTTAGCAGCGGTGTCCTGAGAAACCATGATGATGAACGGCACGGGGCACGGGGCTTCCATACGTGCCTCCATGGCCTTGAGACAGGCGGCGTAGTGTGCAAGGTAGGGTGTGGTTTCAACCACCTCCACCGGAATATCGAGCTTGATGCCGTTATATCCCAGCCGCTCGCCAAGCCCACCCGCCACAAGTACAACGCCCACCTTGCCAAACTGCCTTTGACCAAGTGCTTCATAGTGATCGTAGGTTGTGTCGAAGGTGGTCAGATCAACCATATTAGGGTGGTGCGGCACAAACCCTTCGAATGGATTCCCGCCTGCCTTGGCTTCGGATAGCAACTTCCGAGCGTTGGAAACATACCCGACCAACCCGCCGGGATAGGAACCATCAATCTTTGAAAGAGAGGCCAGAAATGCGGCCTTCGCCTCATCTTCCGTTCCCGGCACATCCCAATCCGCAAAAAGATGCTGTTGTCCTGCATCGATCAACTTCGTAACCAATTCCCGATCTTCGGCATTCAAAAACTCCATATCCATCCCTAACTCCCCATGTTAAAGTAACTCTCGAAAGAAAATCGTATCATGCAAAGAGCCTCCCCTAGATACCATCAAAATGATTGGTTTTCAAATGGCATGCAGGTAGATTAGATACCATGACCGATAAAGCGAAAGCAAAGCAACAGATTGAAGAACTGCGGCTGGATATCGGGCGGCACAACCGACTCTATTATGTCGATGCCGCTCCTGAAATCACTGACCGTGAATACGACCGGCTGCTTCAATCGTTGGAAGAGCTCGAAAAGGAATTCCCCGAGCTTGAAAGCCTCATTTCCCCCACCCAGCGCGTCGGCGGTGCGCCGCTCGACCGTTTTGAGAGCGTTCGACACGCCGTACCGATGATGAGCCTTTCGAACACCTATTCGAAGGAGGAACTCGTCGAGTTCGACCGTCGCATTCGCAAACTGATTCCAGCGGAAACATTCGAATACATCCTCGAACCTAAGATTGACGGCGTGGCGATTTCGCTGCGCTATGAGAACGGCGAACTGGTGCGCGCCGTCACGCGCGGCGATGGAACCATCGGCGACAATGTCACTTCCAATGTCCGCACCATACAATCGATCCCGCTGCGCCTGTCCGACATGATACCCCCCGCCGTGTTAGAAGTGCGCGGTGAAATCTATATGGATACGACTGGCTTCGCCAAACTGAACGAACAGCGGCAGGATGCTGGGCAGGAATCCTTTGCTAACCCGCGCAATGCCTGCGCGGGGTCGCTCAAGTTGCTTGATCCACGCGAGGTCGCCAAGCGCCCGCTCGATGCCATCTTCTATGCTACCGGTCAGCTCAACGGCATCTCTTTCGAAACCCACGAACAGATGCTCATCTCCCTTAAAAATTATGGATTACGGATTACCCCTAACTACTGGCTCAGCGACGGTATCGAGGAAATACTCCAACGATTGGACGAACTCGAAAACATGCGCCATCAATTTCCGTTCGAAATGGATGGCGGTGTCATCAAGGTCAACGAACGGCAGCTCTACGAAGGTCTCGGTTTCACGGCCAAAAGTCCGCGGTGGGCGGTGGCCTATAAATACGAGCCGGAGCAGGCCGAAACCACATTACACGCTATTTCAATTCAGGTGGGTCGTACCGGCGTGCTGACCCCCGTTGCTGAACTCGAACCTGTACAGTTGGCGGGAACCACCGTTAAACGTGCGACGCTACACAACGAGGATGAGATCCGGCGCAAAGACATCAAAATTGGCGACCGTGTCATGATCGAAAAGGCTGGCGAGATTATTCCCGCGATCGTAAAGGTGCTCGCCGAAAAGCGGACGGGCACGGAAATGGAGTTCGTCATGCCGGTCATCTGCCCGGCCTGCGGCGGAGAAACCGAAAAACGCGAAGGCGAAGTCGCCCTGCGTTGCATTAATCTACAATGCCCAGCGCAGGTGAAGAACTGGATCGCCCACTATGCCTCACGCGGCGCGATGGATATCAACGGGCTGGGTGAATCGCTGGTCGTGCAGCTCGTCGACAGTGGTTTGGTCAAGAATCCGGCGGAACTTTATGCGCTAAAGAAAGTCGAAGTGCTCGGACTGGAACGCATGGGAGAAAAATCCGGCGAAAACCTGATTAAAGGAATTGAGGAAAGTAAACAGCGGCCATTTGAAAAAGTATTGTTCGGACTCGGCATCCGGCACGTCGGAAAAGGCGCGGCCGCCATCCTTGCCCATGAATTAAAAAACATCGATGCGCTCATGGTGGCCGATGTCCCACAGTTGGAAACCATCCGCGATATCGGCCCCATCGTTGGAAAATCCGTGGTTGAATATTTCCAAACCAAGGAAACCCTTGCAGTGATCAACCAGCTGAAGGCGGCGGGCGTAAACTTTAAGTACACAGAAACCGGTGGAAACAATGGGCTGGAAGGGCTAACCTTCGTGCTGACCGGATCGCTCGAAACGATGACGCGTGACGAGGGCGGCGACAAGATTCGCGCACGCGGTGGGAAAGTGAGCGGTAGCGTATCGAAAAACACGAGCTATTTAGTAGCTGGCGAAAGCGCGGGTTCGAAGCTGATCAAAGCCGAAGGGCTGGGTCTGACAGTGCTGAACGAGGAACAATTCATCGCCTTGCTCGGTTCGGATGAAAAAATGGAAGACCAGAAAGCTGGACAACTTGGCTTTGGATTCTAACTGCTAATCGGCACACATTCCAGAACACGAAGAGGTGCATCTGGGAGATGTTAACTCAGGAAGAACATCCGCTATTATAAAAAAAACCGTTGCAGTCGGAGTTTGAATTCAGGATTTAAGTGATTTAACCAATCGGGGGAACAGGTAAATGATATTGGACACACTAGGGAATGCGGCGAAGTATGTGGGCTTGAAAGAAGGCCTTTCCGAGGCGTTTGGTTTTCTTGACCAACCGGGACTGGAAGAGCTTCCAGATGGGAAATATGAAATCACAGGAGACCGTGTCTATGCCATTATCGCGCACGTGGACGGGCGGCAAGTCGATGATGGAGAAATGGAAGGTCACCGGAAGTATCTTGATATCCAGTATGTGATCAGCGGAGAAGAATCCATGGGTTGGAAACCCCGAGAAGGTCTTGTCAGCTCGGTGGAGTATGACCCAGAAAAAGACTTCGAATTTTTCGAGGGCGAACCCGACAGTATCATCCGGGTTCCGCCCGGATCGTTTACTATATTCCTTCCCACCGATGCTCATCTTCCACTGATTGGCAACGGCCCAATCCATAAAGTTGTGGTGAAGGTGGCGGTAACGTAATCCCTAGAAACTGTGCCCGATCAGGAAGTTGAAACGGCCTTTGCCATCGTGCGACTGCTCGTCGTAAGTGATCGGCCAGGCATAGTCGAGGCTCAGCGGGAATCCGGGAAGATCAAGCCGAATACCGACACCCCAGTTATCGTTGTAGCTGTCGGTATCGAAGTCCAGCGAATCTATATTCACTACCCCCCAGTCATAGAAGGCAGCACCTCGCACTTTGCTCCAGATCGGAACGGTGTATTCGACCGTGAAGTAGGCCGAACTATTTCCGCCAATCGGTTCGCCATTGATATCTTTTGGACCCACATCGCGAAACTCAAAGCCGCGGAGCGTGGAGGATCCGCCAAGGAACAGGCGGTCAAAAATCGGGACAAATTCACTGTCACCAAAATAGTCCACCGACTCGATCTGACCTCGGAAATTCAAAACGGTGTCGCCGATCAGTGCCCAATACTGTCCCGTCCGGATTTTCGCCCCATAGATGTCGGTTTCGGCTCCGAGCGGTCCGCCGGCGAAGTAGGGCTGGATGGTCGTCCTGTTTCCGCGGGTGGGGCTGAAAAACCGGTCGCGCGTATCACGCGACCAAGTAAAGTCCAGCCCACTCTTCAAACGCTTGCCCTCTTCGGCCCTGATAGCGTCCGAAGCCGAATTTTGCACATCGAACACCTCGAACTGCTCCAGGGTGTAGGCGAGCGTTCCCCGCGTAAAACGTGAAATCGGCTTGCCGAGCGACAGCCGCATTCCGTTATTTTTCTGGTCGTATTCATCGGAAAAAAAGCGGGCTTCACGATGAAAAAGATCGATTCCAAAGGAAAGTTTGCGATCAAGAAACCACGGTTCGACGAAAGAAATTTCGACGTCGTTGCGCTGCGCGCCCAGTTGCAGTCGGATCTTAAACTTTTGACCGGCCCCGATGGGCGGCCAAGTTTTCCAGTTAAAGTTTCCTTGCGATAGCTCGATATAGCCAACAAGCGAGTCGATGCTGGAGAAACCAACCCCCGCGGAAAACTGTCCGGTCGGCTTTTCCTTTACCTGCACATTGAGGTCGTATTGGTCGCCCTCGCCGGTAGGTTCGGGATTGCTGGTGACCACTTCGAAAAAGTTCAGGTTGCGCAGGCGGTTTTCGGAGGTTTTGACACGGCTAGAGTTGTACTTGTCGCCGGGATAGATGACCAGCTCGCGGCGAATGACTTTGTCCATCGTCCGCTCGTTACCCATGATGTTGACCTTGTTAATGTAGCCAATAGCGCCTTCGGTGACGTCGTAGCGTATATCCACCATTCCGGTTTCTGCATTGGCATCGTAAACTGGGTTCACCCGGGTGCGGATGTACCCACGGTTGCCGTAGAAAGTCCGAATACTTTCGCTGCCGGCCTCGGCGGCATCTAAGGCGGCAATATCACCCCTGCCCAAACGAATACTGCGCCGCAGCTCCTGTTCTTCAAAGGTTTCCATGCCGGCTATCATAATCTTCCCGACTCGGTAGCGCTGACCCTCATCGATAGAGAAAAGCAACTTGGATTTTTTTGGGTTCTCGTCGTCAAACTGAGGATCGGAAACCTGTACATCGAGAAAGCCTGCATTCATGTAGAGCGTTTGAATGGAGAAAACATCCATATCCACATTTTCGGGTTTATACTTTCCCGCACCGGTAATGAAAGAGTACCACTTCTTCTGTTTTTGCTGCATCACCTTGCGCAACACCTTATCTTCCACAAGATCGTTACCCTCGAAAACAATCTTCCTGATTCCCAACTTCCGGCCTTCCTTGATCTTGAAGATAACATCCACCGTACCGAGCCGATCATCCGATCGAGTGACCCACTCAACCTGGGTATCGGGGTACCAGAAATCACGATAGGCCACCTTGATTTTGGCAGCGGCCTGAGCGAAGGCGGCATCGTCGGCAAACTGTCCGAGGGTCAGCTCCGACTTCTTGCGAACCTTTTTGTTTTGCATCTTATCCGCCCCGGAAATCTCGATGCGGCGCAACTTCTGTTTTGAGACCACGGTATAAACGAGGATCACGCCGTCAGGATCGACATCCATCCGGGCATTAACGTAGGAAAAGCGCCCCGACTCGCGCATGCGGTTCACATCGACCGCAATCGAAGAGAGAATAATATCTCGGTCAGACACCTGTTCGCCCACCTTAAAGGAGGTGAAAGCAACGACCGAACTTATGTCATAAGCCTCGCCCACCTGATTGACGATCTGGATATCCTTGATGGTTTCCGCCGAGGCTGCCAAACCCATAAAAACGGCAAGCAGGGTGAACACTGGTTTTTTCATGAAGGGTTCCTCAGGTTGGAAATTAGTAGTCGGACGGAACGGTATCGTCGTCGCGCGGGTCACGGGATTCGAAGCGGGTATATTCCTTAATGAAGCTCATCGGAACATCCCCGGTCTCGCCGTGACGGAACTTGGCCACATCGACAATGGCCAGATTATCGTCGTTGCGTTCATCACCGTGTTTATAGTAGCTCGGACGATACAACAAGAGTACGACATCGGCATCCTGCTCGATCGCGCCGGAATCGCGCAGGTCGGATAGTTTTGGAATATTATCTCCCCGCCCTTCCGTTGCACGACTAAGCTGGCTGAGTACGATGACGGGGATATCCAGCTCTTTAGCCATCGCCTTGATGGCTCCGGAAATAGCCATGGTTTCACGCTGGCGGCCATCTTTGGCAAACTTGGTGTAATTCATCAGCTGGAGATAGTCGATGATGATAAGTTCGACTCCATGGCGGCTCTTCATGCGGCGGGCGCGAGAACGCAGTTCGACGGCTTCAAGGCCGGGCGTGTCATCGATATAGATATCGGCCTTGGACAAGCGATCAACCGCACGCGCTAGATCGCCATGATCCTGAGTAGTCATTCGCTTATGAACGGCCTGCATCGAAACCCGAGCATTCGAAAAGAGCATACGCCGAACGAGCTGCTCGCGGGACATTTCCAAACTAAAAATACCGACTGGAACCCCTTTATTCTCTTTCGCGAGTACTCCCAGCGCAGCGTGTTCGGCAATATTCATTGCCAACGAGGTCTTGCCCATGGCCGGGCGGGCAGCAAGTACGATCATGTCGGTCTTGGCCAGACCGCGTAGACGTTCGTTCAAACCCTTGTAACCGGTTGTAATCCCATGGTCGATGTCGCTAGGGTCTTTGTTGATCTCGGTAAAGACGTGCTTGATCGACTCTTTCCAATCGGCAATCTTATCGTTGCCGTGGCTGCCAAGCTCAAAGAGAGAGGACTCAGCTTGACTGACGAGCAGTGCGGCATCCTCTTCACCCTTGTAGGCGGAATCGGTTACTTCATTCGAGTGTTCGATCAGTCGGCGGTAGAGGTTTTTTTCCTGGACGATGTCGCAATAGAATTCGACGTGCGCGGGAACCAGCGTGCTCTCCTGAAGCTGGACGAGATAGTCGTAGCCACCCACCTTCTCGAGGGCGCTGTGATCCTTAAGCCATTCGGCAATGGTGATGGCATCCATGGCCTGATTGGCCTGGCTCATATCCACCATTTGCTCAAAAAGCGCCTGATGGCGGCGATCGTAAAACGAATCGCTACCTAGGCGCTTTGCAAGGCATTTATCTATGGCACTGGCCGGGTCGAGCAGGATGGATCCAAGAACCCCGCGCTCGGCTTCTTCGCTGTGCGGGAGGATTCGAAGTCCTGCTCCTAGACCCTCTGGAATCATTTCTCTTCTACAATCCAGACCTTGAGCGTACCGGTGACTTCCGCGTGCAGTTTAAGAGCAACATCGAAAACGCCAAGTTCGTGTAGCGGTGTGGCTAGGTTGACCTTAGCTTTGTCCAACTTCAACCCCTGTTCGGCTAGCTTCTCCAGAATTTGGGGAACGCTAACGGAACCGAATAGCTGTCCATTTTCGCCCACTTTAACGGCGATGGTGCACTCGACCCCGTCGATTTTCTTAGCCAGCTCCTCAGCCGCACCTTTTTCCTTTTGCAGTTGAGCCAAGCGCTCGGTGCGCTTTTTCTCAACCTGACGTTTTTTCCCTTCGGTCACCTGAGTGGCGATTCCTCTGGGGAAAAGAAAGTTGCGGGCATAGCCGTCGGCAACCTTTACGATATCACCTTCAATACCAAGACCTTCAACCTGATCCATCAATAAGACTTCAGTAGCCATAATTCGTTCCTTCCTGCTTAGCGGATAAGACCCACAACCCGCGCACGGCGGATGGCTCGTTTGATCTGGCGTTGTTGTTGGGCATTGGTACCCAACAGACGGCGGCTCAGAATCTTGCCTCGGTCAGTCATGAACTTCTTGAGAAGCTCCGCATCTTTATAATCAATTTTCTCGACTCCCTTGAGGAGTTCGGGATCACGTTTATACTCATCTCTATCTCTACTGCGACGCATAATTTACATCCTTTTTCTATTAAAATGGCACATCATCGTCATCGGCTATTTCCGATGCCGGAGCAGCTGGCACTGTATTTCCCGCGGGGGATTCCGATCTCGTCGGTGCAGCCGCATATTCGGTGTCCTTGCCCGGAGTCCCCAAAAACTGAACACGATCGGCACGGATGCGCAGTTTACTACGTTTCTCGCCCTGCTGATTTTCCCATTGATCCAACTGCAGGCGGCCTTCCACAAAAACTGGGGAACCTTTATGCAGGTATTCGGAGGCCGTTTCGGCCTGCCTTCCCCACACCACCACGTCCACATAGCAGACTTGCTCAATGGTTTCGCCGGCCTTGTTCTTAAAACTTTCGTTCACCGCCAAACCAAGATCTGAAACAGCCGTTCCCGACGGCGTATACCGGATTTCCGGATTACGCGTCAGGTTGCCCATTAACAAGACTCGGTTATAGCTGGCCATACGACTAATCCTCCTGCGCGGCTTCCACTTCTTCAGCCACAACAAGCTGCGAGCGGAACACATCGGTCGCGAGCCTCAGACGCTTCTTGAACGCATCAACTTTTGTGCCTTGGAGGCTGATCATCATGACCACATAGAATCCCGATTTCTGCTTCTTGAGCGGGCGCGCAAAATTCTTTTTTCCAATCCGAGTGGTGCTCTCGAGCACACCGCCCAAACCTTCGAGTTCTTCTTTTACGCGGTTGATCGCCATCTCGAGGTGATCCTCGTCGAGCGTCTCCGGAAAGATGAACAATCCTTCATACAATGTCTTCAATGGTTTTCTCCTTACTTATCCTGTCTTCGACTGATTGAACGTATTCATCGTCCGTTCAGTTCCGATGGAAAAGATGCTTTCTACCGCATCGGCGGCCCGTCCGACAACCTTTTCCAACCCTAAACTCTCTTCTTCGGCAAAGTCGCCCAACACAAACTCAATCATATCGGCTCCTATCGGCCTCGGGCCAATGCCCACCCGCACTCGCGGGAAGGCCTTCGTCTGCACCCACTCGAGCACCGACTTCATGCCGTTATGACTTCCGCCCGAGCCCTTTCCTCGTACCCGGATGTCGCCGAATTCCAAGTCGACATCGTCGTAGATCACCACCGTATCAGCAGCGACCGCGCGCCATTTCTTCATCGCGCCCCAAACCGCTTTACCGCTGCGGTTCATATAGGTCGTCGGTTCCAGCAACCGTGCTTCATTTTCTCCAATGCTGCACTTCGCCTGCCGCGCTGGGAACCAAAACATTTTCTTGAGTTCCACACCCTGCCGGAGTGCTAACTCCTCCACCACCATGAAACCAATATTGTGGCGGGAGCGGGCATATTCTTTCCCGGGATTTCCCAGTCCAACGACCAGCTTCAAAATTACTCCTCCCGGAACAAAAAACTGCTCCTACTCAGCCTCTTCGTCGGCCTTCTTCTCGTTAATCACTTCCGGCTCGGCACTAGCGTCGGCCAGCTCTTCTTCCGGCTCTTCTTCCACACGTGGTGCGGCAACGGATGCCACGATGGCACCGCCTTCGAGCGTGGTCGTGAATGTACTGCCCAAATTAAGATCGGAAACGTGCAGTACATCGCCGATGCTCATTTCGGAAACATCGACTTCAATGGATTCCACCAGATTACGCGGCAGGCATTCAACCGAAATCGAGTGCATCACTTGATCCATAACCCCACCCTCTTTCACGCCGTCGGCCTCACCCACGAGTTCCAGCAGGATGTCCACTTGAATGGCTTGTCCGGCAATGATTTTAAGCAGATCAACGTGTATCGCATTTCCGCTCACCGGATGGCGCTGAACATCCTTCACCAGCACCGAAATATCTCCAGTACCGTCCAAGGCAATCTCGGTAATCAAGGTTTCGCTGGCGTGATGGTGTAGCAACTGCTCAAAAGCGTGCGTTTCGAGTTGAATGGCGGTGGCTTCCTTGCCCTCGCCATAAATCACAGCCGGAAGGTTCCCGGTTTTGCGCAGGCGACGTGAATTGGACGACCCTTGCAGGTCTCTCTTCTTTGCAATCAACTTCGTGTCTTCCATGGGTTCTCTCCTATATGATCAAATTTTGAACAGCGAACTGACCGACTGGTCGTTATGGATTCGGCAAATTGCTTCTGCCAGCGTGTCGGCCACCGATAACACCGTAACATCAAAGCCTTCCCACTTACGCTGAGGAACACTATCCGTTGTCACAAGTTCATCAATCGGCGACTCCTTGAGCCGCTCAATTCCTTTTCCCGTTAGCAATGAGTGACTCACTGCGGCGCGGATCGATTTTGCGCCGGCTTTTTTTAGTAGTCCGGCGGCGGCCGACAACGTGCCGGCCGTCGAAGTCATGTCGTCCACCAACAACGTGTTGCAGCCCTCGACATCTCCGACCAGATGATTGGCCTCCACGTCCGTGGCACTCTTACGTTGCTTACCCACCACCGCAATACCCGCATTGAGCATCTTGGAATAGGCATCCGCCATCTTCAAACCGCCGGCATCTGGCGAAACAACCACCAAATTATCCAACTCCAGCGTGCGTAGGTATTTCACTATCACGGGCGAAGCATAGAGGTGATCCACGGGGATATCGAAAAATCCTTGAATCTGCTGGGCGTGTAGATCCAGGCACAACACCCGGCTTGCGCCAGCGGCAACCAGCAGGTTGGCCACCAGCTTGGCCGTGATCGGAACGCGCGGCTGGTCTTTTCGATCCTGACGTGCATAGCCATAATACGGTAGAACCGCTGTGATTCGGTTGGCCGATGCGCGTTTCGCGGCATCGATCATGATCAGCAACTCCATCAGGTAATCATTCGGCTTCACCGCCACCGATTGCACGATAAATAGATCATCGCCCCGCACATTATCCATCAGCTTGACGAAAATCTCGCCATCCGGGAAGCGCGTGATGTCCACATCGCACAGCTCGACTCCTGCGGAAGACGCAATGCGCTCCGCCAAGTCTCGATGTCCTGTTCCAGAAATAATCTTCATAACACTACTATTCAAGTGGTTGCCCGACCAGGGTTCGAACCTGGACCCTGTGAGTCAAAGTCACATGTGCTTCCATTACACTATCGGGCAAACAAAATCGCCGCTGGCGAGTCATTCCATAAAGGAAAGCTTCCAACGGTTTACAAAAGAGCGCGACACCATAGGAAGGAGGCGAAGGGAAGTCAAGCCGCCAAATCGAAGTTTCATGCCGAGATAGACTGTAAATTAAAACGCCCACTTTGGGGGAATAGTACCTCATGCCAAAATAATCCTTCCTGGTTCGTGTAACAGCTCCTCTGTAATTTCAATTTAGCTCTGAGGGCGGTAAGCCCGAAAGGGCTTCCAATCCCTCCTTATTAGGAGGGATTGGAAGCGGCGCGTTAGTTCAGCACTTCTTTAATTCACCACAAAGAAAGAGGGCGCTGAATGAACGACACAACAGAAGATAATCCAATCAACCAGATCATGGAAATTATAATCGAACACGGCTTTAGCGGAATGGATCAGGCAATGAGCATCCTGGTTAATGAGGCCGATCTCAAGGGCTTCAGGCCATGCTTATGAGCGTACATCGGATCGACTCGGACATGCATGGCTATAAGCCAAAGCATATAAAAAGCCGTCTGGGCCATCTCGGCTTGCAGATCCCCCAGGTACGTGACGGCATTGAGTTTTATCCCTCTGCGCTGGAAAAAGGAGAACGACCCGAGCGAGCTCTGAAGCTGGCGATGAGCCAGTTCATTTCGTCGTAGCCAAACTCAGCCTTCGTTGGTAACTGCAACCAGGCGGTTCAGGTTGTCATATCCGTAGTCGGTGATTTTAAGGTCGGCGGCGGTGCGTTGGGCGAGGTTCCCGGAGTCGTCATACGAAAAAGTCGTCAACCCGCCGCGCGAATTGAGCACGCCCTCCAGCCGCCCCTGCGGATCAATCTGGACTAAATTATTTCCACATATTGGAATAATCACCGAACCATCTTTCAACCTCTGAGCACCCTGCCCAAACACAGGAAAAGTACCAAAGGTAAAAACCATCAGCGCGAACATTTTGATCCAAAATTTAGCCCTGACTTTCATATAATGCTACACTTCACGGGCTGACCCTTCCGCAATCTCGATGATCCCTGAAAATAGGCTCCTGATGGTTTCCGCGACACATCACGTGATAGGTCGCCCCCGCAAATTCAACT
>QIHI01000012.1 GCA_003230915.1 Kiritimatiellales bacterium
CGTACACGTAATAAATGCCGCGACCCACCACAGCACAGGGTTCCTACTTTTCTTCATCATCTTCCTCCCATTATTGTCCCGGAGCCAGCGGAGTCGGCGGAACTCGCTGTGCAAGTTGCTGGTCAATCATCATCAAACCACCTTTATCATCGCCCACCATGTGTAGCGGCGCAAGAATATCGTTTACATTGGATTCTTCCTCAACCTGCTCGGTCACATACCATTGAAGAAGAGCCTGAGTGGCATAATCTTGCTCATCGACCGCCTGGCCCATCAATTTATGGATGCAACGGGTCACGAACTGCTCGTGCTCCAAAGTCTGCTCAAAAATTTCGACCGGCGATCCATATTTTTGCGGCGGTTCAGTGATCTGCTTGAGGTGAACATCGCCGCCTTGACCGAGGATGTAGTCATACAACTTAGTGACGTGCAGATTCTCTTCTTCGTACTGCTGGCGCATCCAGTTCGAGAAACCAGGAAGCCCGATCGTGTTACAATAAGCTGACATCGCTAAATATAGGTATGCTGAATAAAATTCCTTATTCACCTGCTCATTCAAAGCTTCTAGCATTTTTTCTGAAATCATGTCCGTCTCCTATTTTATAATCATTAAACCTTGTTCGCACGCCTAGCCGACTCCACCGTATTGAAGAGTAGCATCGTAATCGTCATTGGGCCAACCCCGCCGGGAACCGGAGTAATCATCGCGGCCTTTTCCTTCACCGCATCGAAATCAACATCGCCCACAAGACGATAGCCCCGCTCACGACTGGCATCTTCCACCCGATTCACGCCCACATCAATCACGACCACACCCTCTTTCACCATGTCGGCCGTAATCGTGTTTGGCCAACCAGATGCCGCAATAATGATATCAGCTTGGCGGGTAAAGTACCCCACATCCTTCGTCCGGGTGTGGCAGAGCGTGACGGTGGCATTCGCCCCCTTCTTCTTCTGGAGCAACATGTTCGCCACCGGCTTGCCGACAATATTGCTACGACCCACCACCACAACGTGCGCTCCGGATGTCTCCACGCCGCTACGCGAAAGTAACTGCACAATTCCATGTGGTGTACACGGCAGGAAGGTATCCTCGCCCACCATCATTTTTCCAACGCTCATCGGGTGAAACCCATCCACGTCCTTATCTGGGTCGATAGCAAGTAGCACCGCCGCTTCGTCGATGTGCTTCGGAAGCGGGAGTTGCACCAGAATGCCGTTAATCTTTGGATCATGATTCATCTTGTCCACCAACGCCAGCAGTTCCTTCTGCGTCGTCTCGGTTGGCAGCCGGTTGTCGTCGGAAAAGATGCCCATATTTTCGCAGGCCCGCTCCTTAGCACTCACATACGACTGAGAAGCCGGATCCGCTCCCACCAGAATCACACCTAGCCCCGGAATAATCCCTCGTTCCCTCAGCTCGGAAATCTCCTTCGTCAACTCCTCACGGATGTCTGCCGCGACCTGCTTCCCGTCAATAATCTTTGCACTCATTCATTCCCTTCTGTCGTCGAAAGAACAGTTAATCAAAAAAATATGCCCAATAGCGGAACTTCGCACTCTCGGAATATTTTATTATTGGAGGAATCGGCGTGTGTTCAACGAAAACAGTCAGGTACGACCTTCGTATTTGCATTATTATTCACAGGTACTCTCTATTCATCCAAATAAAAGAAAAGGTATACTGCGTCTGGTCTCCCCGCAAACCCGTTTTCAATATTTCCAAGCGCAGAAAACGCCGCCACAACGAGTCTGGCGAGAAAATGGTGCCCCGGAGAGGACTCGAACCTCCGACCCCCGGATTAGGAATCCGGTGCTCTGTCCAGCTGAGCTACCGGGGCTTTTTAATTTTTTCCCTTTATTTATAGGTGTTTTAAGCTACTACGGTAGACCTTAAACCAAACTGTCCAAAACTGGAGAACAAAGAGTCTCACGCCAAAATGATCCTTTTCTCCATCGAGCAAAACAAAGCAAAGGAGCATCGGCATTAGAGAAACTGAAGATATCAACCCAACACGGAAAGACAAGCCTTTGAATGGGGAAGAACGCATTCAGACCGAAACCTTTCAACGAGAAGGTCTCTCCACGGCTCAGGTCGGAAATCGTCTTGGCCATCCTGCCCGTACCATCGCACTGCGAGATCAGGCGTGAATGGTTCATTGCCGCTTCGCTGCCGGCGCGGTGCGCCGGCCTCACTACGTGTCTGGCACGGGGTACTATTCCTCTCAAAGTGAGCCTTTTAATGTACAGGTTACCTTCGCCATAGAAAGAGTTTGCGGGGAATACCGTTGAAAGGTATTTTCGGTTGCACTTACCCTTGGAGATTCGCATGAAACAAACCGCCCGCTTTATCCTGATTGCCACCTTTGTCCTTCTGATCATTCACCCTCTTTCAGCGAAAGAGTTTCTGAGCCTAACTCACCTTGTTAAACAGGCTGACGTCGCGACGACAGAGAAGTATCCCGACTCCGACGACGTGCTGCTCGATGATTTTATCCAGACCGAATACCAAATCGACGGTACCTCGGAGACATGGAACGACACGGCAATTAAGATCCTCACTGAAAAAGGAAAACGCGATAACCGATCCCTAATGCTTAGTTTTAATATTTCCTACGGCACAAGCGCCTTCACCAAGGTACAGGTCATTAAGCCGGATGGCGCGGTCAACGAAATCGATATCGCCGCACAAAGTAAAGTGATGGTCGACCCCGGCCAGATGAACGCCAATATCTACAACCCTAACTCCAAGGTGCTGAGGCTCTCTGTGCCTGGACTAGAAATTGGCGACACGCTGCGCTACATCGCCCACAGCGTAAAAACCAAGACTGTTGTGCCGGATACGTGGAGCGACTATCAGGTTTTCGAGTACAGCAGTCCCATCGAACGGGCGACCTATCAGGTGATTGCCCCGAAGGCGCGGCCGCTCGTAAAGATCGCCCTCAAAGATGAAGTTCTCGGCACCGTCTCCTTCAACGAACTAGTCAGCGAGCAGGGCGATCAAATGGTCTACACCTGGGAAGTGCGGGATGTGCCGCGCATGTTCGACGAACCCAACATGCCCACGCGCTACACGGTGGTTCAGCGCCTGCTCGTCAGCACAATGAACGAATGGGAGGATCTCTCTAAGTGGTATTGGAAGCTATGTCTACCACGCCTCGATGTCACCACCCCTGAGATGGAGACTAAGGCTAATGAGTTAGTGGCGGGGTGCAGTAATACACTCGAAAAAATCGAAGCCGTTTTCAACTTTGTCTCGCAGGATATTCGCTATATGGGCATCACTACCGAAGAAGAAGCTCCGGGCTACGAACCGCACAACGTGGACATTACTTTCGACAACCGCTACGGAGTCTGCCGCGACAAGGCCGCCCTGCTCGTCGCCATGTTGCGTATCGTCAATATCGAATCCTTCCCCGTCATTATCATGGCCGGCCCGAAGAAGGACGAAGAGGTTCCGCAACCCTTCTTTAACCATGCCGTCACCGCCGCACTGGGTGACGATGGAGAATATATATTGATGGACTCCACCGACGAAAATACTAGGGATATCTTTCCTTCATACCTTCAAAATATGAGCTACATCGTCGCCCGCCCAGAAGGCGAAACCCTTTTGACAACGCCCATCATCCCAGCAACCGATAACCTGTTGCAAATTGCCTCTAGGGGATCGCTCGATAAAACCGGAAGGTTCGAGGCCAGCAGCACGCTTGTATTCGAGGGCATCAACGACACCGTCTACCGAGGTTATTTTTCCAAGATTAAGCCCGAAGAACGCAAACGTTTTTTCGAGGGACATCTCAAAAAAACCATGCCCACCGCCAAACTTAAAACTCTCGAAATCCTACCCAAGGAGCTACGTGATACTACCCAACCCCTTATCATAAAACTAACCTACACCGCCGAAAACCTACTCATCGAAGGCGCCGAAAATAAAATGCTAAGCCTGCCCCGGCTTGGAAGCTCCCTCGGTTATGCCAACTTTCTGATCGGCCAGACTGGTCTCGAAAAACGCAGATACCCGCTCTACACCCGCATGACCGCTGGCATTACCGAAACCCTCGTACTCGAAATTCCAACCGACCTTGGAACCATCAATATTCCACGCTACCAACCCATCGATTCCGACGAACTAACTTGGCATATTTCCGTGGTTCAATCAGAAGGAAAACTCAGTGCCAGCAATACCTTCCTCATGAACACCATCGAGTTCAGCCCCACGCAATACCTTGCGCTCAAGCAAAACCTCAAGGAGATCGAATATAACCTGCGCAAAAAGCTAATTTTCGATGCTCCAATCGCCGAAAGCGAGGCGGAGGCCGATGTACGGATTTTGGAAAAAACAAAAACCATCGTCCTGGACGACGCCAGCCACTGGACGGAAATCACTCGCACCAAGCTCGAGATCCTCACCTACTCCGGCACCAAGAAAAACTCTGAAATCAAAATCGGCTACAATCCCGCTTGGCAAATGATCGAACTGACTTCGGCCACCGTCACCCAACCCGATGGCACCGTGAAAGAGATCCGCGCAGAAGAGATCAATGTAATGGATGCCGATTGGGTCGCCTCCGCACCGCGCTATCCCACCGAAAAACTCCTTGTTGCTAACCTACCCGGTGTGGAAGTCGGCAGCATCCTTGAATACGAGATCGTCTCCACCGTCAGCGGCAAGCCCTTCTTCTCCACCACCCAAACCTTTAACGGGCACGAACCCATCGCGCAAAAAACCTTTACATTCACCGCACCCGAATCGCTTGAACTAAACATTCTTAACACCGGCATCGACGAAACCCAAACCACCAACAACGGCACCATTAGCTACACATGGACTGCTAAAAACCAGCCGCCCGTAAAAAAGGAGGAAAACCTCCCCCCATGGTGGATCTTCAATCCCGCTGTGTTCGTCTCCTCCAGCGACTGGGAGACCTACGGGAACAAAGTACACAGAACCCTACTGTCCGCAACCGACGGCCAACCCAAGACCATTGCTCTGGCAGAGCAACTGGTCCGTGACATCAAAGGCGACAAGGAAAAAGTCATCATCCTACGCAACTGGATTGCTGAAAACCTACGGCTCGCCGGCCCCACCCTGCCCCGCCTTCCCCTCTCCGCCATCACTCCCGCCGACCAAACACTGACCGACCGTTACGGAAACAACCCTGATCGCATGGTTGTGCTCCACACGCTACTTAAATCTGCTGGATTCAATCCGAAATTTATCCTGACCGGTTCCCTTTCACTGATCCCCGAGGCTGCTGAACCCCTGCTCGCTATTCCATCGCGCAAGGCCTTTAGCATCGTACTCGTTCAAGTGGAAATCGATGGCGAAATGCTCTATCTCGACGGCGCATCGCAATATGCCAAACTCGGAACATCGGCCTACCACCACCGTCCAATGCTTGATCTTTCCAATGGCGAACTCGGAACCATCGAGGTCAAAGCAGAGAAGGGCAACCGCAAGCACGCCATATTTGAGATGTCCGTTGCCGCCAATGGCGAAGTCGGCCTGACCGAAAGCATCACCGTCCAAGGAACGGCCTTCGAGGTCTTCCACAAAACCTACGGCGAAATCACTCCCGAAAAACGGAGACGACACTATCTCGAACTTGTTTCCGCCATCTCTCAGTCGGCCACCGCAACATCGGAGCTGACCACCGATTACGATCGCTATCCTGGAAGGCTCGAATTCTCCGTCTCCACCGACCGCTACGCCGTGATTGATGGAGACTATCTCTATTTCACCGTCCCGGGGAGCCTCGGCAAGTTGTTACAATACCGCTCTAACGAACGTACCCTACCCCTCGTCTGGAACAAACACGTCGATACCGTTGTGGAGACCTCCATTACCCTGCCCGAAGGCTACGAACCCGTCATCCTGCCACGTAGCTTCTCCTGGCAGGCTCCCAACGGTGCGGGACGGGTTGAAGTGGCTGTTGAGTACAGCTCACGCGCCAACGCCATCCGTATCGTACGTATGGCCACCCTTAAACCCGCACTCATCCCCGCCGCCGATTTCCCGGATATTTTAGAAGCCGGTCGTCGACTCGCCCATCCCAACATGCAGACCATCCTGCTGAAAAAGAAATAGTCGATGAAACTACACTGGCTCCAGCACGTTCCATTTGAAGGACTCGGCATCATAGAAGACTGGGCAAAAGCCCAGCACATGGAAATTTCCTGTACGCGCCTTTTTGCTGGCGAATTACCTCCAACCCTTGAAAGTTTCGACTGGTTGGTGATTATGGGCGGCCCGATGGGGATCTACGAACACGACGAACATCCGTGGCTTGTCGCAGAAAAGAAATGTATCAAAGCAACCCTCGCTGCCGGTAAAACCGTACTCGGTATCTGCCTCGGAGCTCAACTTATCGCCGATGCCCTTGGCGCAAAGGTTTATCCCAGCTCGCAGAAGGAGATCGGCTGGTTTCCGATCCAAGGCATACATCCTTTGCTTCCTAAAATGCTCACCGCCTTTCACTGGCATGGAGATACCTTCGAGATTCCGCAAGGAGCCACCCGCCTTGCCTCCAGCGCGGCCTACAAAAATCAGGGGTTTGTCTATAACGACCGTGTCGTTGCTCTTCAATTTCATCTTGAAACCACCCCCGCAAGCATGGAGGCACTGATTGAAAACTGCGGGAATGAACTCATCAACGCCCCCTCTATCCAAACAGCCCGTGAAATACGTACTGCGCCTCAGTTTGAGGAAATCAATGCCGCGATGATGGGGTTGCTTGATCAGTTGAGCGCCACACCGCAGTACTTGCAGTAGGCGGCGTCGGTATCATGCTCAGCGTGTCCGCAAGCCGTACACGGGTGACCCTTTTTTTGGCGGGCGATCGAGAGGCCGATTTCTGCGGTGATGATGCCGGCGGGTACCGCAATGATGCTGTAGCCAATGATCATGATACAGGCGGCCAGCGCCTGCCCCATTGGAGTTTGCGGTGAAATATCGCCATAGCCGACCGTGGTCAATGTGACGATCGCCCAGTAGACCGAACGCGGAATGCTAGTAAAGCCATTGGCCTCCCCTTCGATCACATACATGACCGAACCGAGAATGACTACGATGCTCATAACCGCTACGACAAAAATACCGATTTTTCGGCGACTGGAGACGAGTGCATTCATTAATAAATTTGCTTCACCGACATACTGCGCCATCTTGAGTACGCGGAAGATACGTAACATTCGTAGCACCTTGATAACGTCGAGGAAGCGGGTACTTGGAACCAGCAGACCGATATAGAACGGCAACACGGCCAACAGATCAACCACACCGAAAAAGCTGCGAGCGTAGCGAGTCGGTTTTTCGGCGCAATAAAGGCGCAGAATGTACTCCATCGTAAATAACACCGTGAACACCGTATTCAACAGAAAGAGTAGTCTCCCGTATTCAGTTCGAATGGAGTGCACACTGTTGAGCATGGTCAGAACAACGCTGACCATGATGGCAATAAACAGCAGCACATCGAAACACTTACCCGCAGGGGTGTCGGCCTCGAAGATGATGGAGTAAAGTTGCTCTTTTAGATTTTTCTTACTCATGGCACTCGCGTCCTAGCGGAGTTATTTCCAAATGATGAACGGGATAGTCCAACTCCGTCAAGTCGGCATAGCCGATTCCGACCGCACAGTCTCCCAACCCCGAACCCGAGATTTTAGCCCCGAAAATTCCTGGGGCAACTTGCAGCGCCGACACGATCTCTTGTAGCTCTGGAGTATTCACTCCCATTTCATCCATCAGCTGCTGGTTATGGTTGAGGCATTCTCCAAAATTTGAAAAATCGGCCTTCCGCAGGCTCGATACCGCTTCACCAACACTCGTATCGATCTCGGAGTAGATGCGGTCATATTTTTCAGGTGCTTCCGCACAGAGCTGATCCACCTTGCGGATCACCTCCGGCGTCGGGGTTTTATAGCCGCAGTAGACCGCAGTGAGTGGAACGGTAATTTCCACAGGATGGAACTCGGGTATCATGGAATAATCAACGCAACCGCCAAAAATGCTGGCGGACAGATCCGCGCCTGACCCTCTGCCCTGCACCGCATGCACGGTTTCGAGGGATTGGAAAAAGAGTTCTTTGTGTTCTGGGACTTTGCCCTTGATCCATTGCATGAGCGCGGTGTGCATGGCAACGGTTACTGCGGCGGAAGAGCCAAAACCAATGTCGGCCGAAAACTCTGACTCGATCATTAGCCGAAAGCCAGATGGAAGCTGCTCGCGATGTTGCTTGATGGCCTGCAACACAAATTTGAGCGAGGGGTGCTCTACCAGATCGGCAAGTGGACTTTGGTAGTTGCCCAAGTCGGAACGAATTTCCACCGAATCGTTCCCGGTGGGTAGAAGATGGACGGTAATGCGCCGATTGATTGCGCAAACGAGCGAGTGCTTCCCACGGAGTACGGCGTGTTCGCCAAGCAGCATCAGGCTCCCCGGCGCGGAGGTGGTGATAGATGCGTTGGAAGCCATGGGTTAGACCATGCGGATGCCGAGCGGGTCACCCCGAACGGGCGAGGCGGTATAGCCATGCTTTGCGCAGAGGGCGGTGGGCGATTCGTCAGCGAAGACCAATACCACCCCGCCCTTGTCGCCACTCACAGCACCCGCACCACAAATCTTGGCGGAACCCCCAGCGGATTCGATGTCGGCAATAAAGTGCTGCACCCGTTTAGGAACAACGCCGATGTCGACCAACAGGCTGTTATTTTCGCGAACGAGCCAACGAACCTTTTGCTCGTCGTTGGAGCGAATCGCCTCTTCAAATGCATTTGTGACCGCTTCGAACTCGCTCCAGATTTCGCTATTCTTGAATCGATGCTCCACCTCTATCACACTTTCGCCCGTAGTCGACTCGGGGATGCCCGTTTGCACCATGTACATTTTCATACGGGGTAGCGACATCGGATTTGCCACCCCTTGTTTAAAACTGGCACAACCGCCGTGAAGCGAGATGTAGGAATCAACGCCGCTGGGTTTTCCGTGTTGGAGTTTTTCAGCCTCGAGACTGTATTCGTAGTACCAGTCGGGTTTGAAATCAACACGCAGATAGTGGCCAATGGCGCGGATTTCGCTGAGCACCGTCGCGGCGGAAGAGCCCATTCCGCATCCGACCGGAATACTGGAGCGCAGCTTGAGGCAAACCCCCGTATCGATGTGGCGGTGCAGACCGTCGAGGGTATGGACGAAGGCAAAGCGGAAAAGGTCGGCCGGCATGGTGAGCACATCACGAATACCGATTTCGCCGCGAAGGAACTCGCGGTATTTTTTATCCACGCGCCGTTTTAAATCGCCTAGTGCGATGAGCGTGTGCGACCCACTACCCTCGCCGCCAGGCAGATCGAACGAGATTTGGTCGCCAGCCTGCGGGGTAAGTTCGAAGACCGCGCTACGATCAATGGCCATGGCAATGGCGGGTTTGCCATAAACCACAGCATGCTCGCCGCTGAGAATCAGTTTTCCTGGAGCTACTGCCTTCATTATTTAGTCGACCAACGATTCATACTCACGCTTATGCTGGCTGATGCCGGAGAATCGAAAGGGTCCGGTTTTATATTGCGGAAACACATATTCCCCACCATCGGTCGGCACGCCATAATTAAAGATATCTTCGTATTGTTGATACGTCAGCTTGGTTCGATTCTCCAGCAAATTCCGATGCTGATCTGTATAGAGAAACTCGCGATAACCAGGCTGAACCACCCCGCTGAAAAATTCGCCGACGCAGCCGGAGCCATAGCTATAGAGTCCGATGCGTTTCCCGGCTAGATCATCCTCAGCGGTTTCGAGCAGTGAAAGAAGCCCGACATACATAGAAGCCGCATAGCAGTTTCCAGTGATCCGACTGTAGCGTAGCGACTCTTCCAGCAATGCATGGGACTCCTCTTTGCTCATTTTAAACTTTAGTTTTTGTGCCAACTTTTGGTAGGCCTTTTCGGCCATTTTGGTGAATGGGATGTGGTAACAAAATCGGTCAAAATCGGCCAGCGTCCGATTAGAAAGCTCGGCATATTGCTTCCACGATTCCAGCAGCGCATGAATATAAACCATCGCGGAATACTTACCGTCGACCAGTGCTTCTGAGCGATAATTTGGTCGCCAAAAATCCATGACGTCGGCCGTGTAATAGCCACATTCCGGCTCGATGGCCATCAGCCTCGGGTTGGCGGAAACCAACATGGCGACCGCGCCGCAGCCTTGCGTGGCCTCGCCCGGGCTTCCAAGTTCATAGCGGGCAATATCGGATGCAATGACCAACGCCTTTTTTTCTGGATTTCGAGCCACAAAACCAATGGCAAACTGTAGCCCGGCCGTTCCACTGTAGCAGGCCTGCTTGAGTTCAACCGTCCGGCAGCGCGATGGCATTTCTAGCAACCCGTGTACATAGATCCCGGCGGCCTTTGACTGATCAATCCCGCTTTCGGTGGCAAAGAGCAGCAATTCCACATCGTCCAGTTCACCGTCTTTCATCAACGGATAGGCCGCGCTGGCGGCCAAGGTCACCACATCCTCATCCGGCGAGGGGATGCTCATTTTTTCCTGACCAATCCCGATATAATACTTTTCGGGATCGACCGAGCGCGCCTCGGCGATGGTCTTGAGGTCTACGTAATAGTTGGACGTGTGGAAACTAAGCCGATCAATGCCAATATTCATCGAGGATCAATCCTTCGTTATCTTTCAAGTCGTCAATGCGCTCGGCACCCAGCAGAAACATGGTCGTCGTAAATTCGCGCCTCAAGCGCTGGATCACCTGACGCACCGCATCGGCTGACTCACGCGCCGGGTTGAGAAAAGGACGCGCCACTCCGCACAATGTTGCGCCGAGAATAAGGCTCTTGGCCATATCAATCCCACTGCGAACCCCACCCGAGGCCACCATTTTCACTTCATGCCGATACGGCTTCATCAGGCGCAATGCCACCGGGGTCGGTATACCCCAGTCGCTGAATAACTCACCGAGTTCCGGATCGTCGCTACGATGGCTTTCGACACGGCTCCACGATGTTCCGCCGCAGCCGGAAATATCGATATATTTGATTCCAGCTGCGAGCAGGTGCTCCACATCTTCCGGAGAGATTCCCGCACCCACCTCTTTAACGACAACCGGCTGTTTCAGGGTTTGTACGATGATTGCAATCTTACTGCGGAGATTTGAAAAATCGGTATCGCCCTCCGGTTGCACGGCTTCTTGCAGGGGGTTTAAATGAAGGTACAGACCGTCTGCTTCGAGCACATCGACGACGGCCTCACAATCGGAGAACCCCATATCATAATTCAACTGTACGGCACCAAGATTACCCAACAGAAGTGCATTGGGAGCATATTTCCGAAGGTCGAAACTTTCCCGTGCGGCTTCGTCTGAGCGCAATACTCGCTGCGATCCTACCGCAAAACCAATGCCCTCGGCCTCAGCCGCAATCGCTAGATTGCGATTGATTTTAATCAACTCCTCATCCGCTCCGCCTGTCATTGAAGAGATAATCAATGGGAATGATAGATCTTTCCCCATGAAACGGGTGGAGGGATTGATCTCTGAACAGTTTATCTCCGGCAAGGCGCGATGGGTTAAATGGATACGATCAAAGTAGTATTGCCGGCGGTCGATATCGCCGCCCTCTGAGACAATGTGTATATGATCCATTTTCCGTTGGTTTATCGATTTCATAAGGCGAGATTTATAGCGTTTCCCACACGATTTAACAGCTTAATTACCGACCTACACGCGCTACTGAATTATCAGTTTTGAGGGAAACTGCAATTTTTCCGCAACAACCTCCTACCTTCTCCCGAGAAAAATATGCATTTGACTCTAAATACTGCTCTAAATACCCCTCGGCATGGTTCCTGCTTTGCTATACAGGAACCCATCCAGATAAGGATTGACCCATGCAGAATACGGAACAAAACCAGAAAACAAATTTCCAGTCCATCAAAGACGACGCCCTGTTTTCCGCCCTCAATGCCCTTGGGCGCTCCATCAATATTATATCCACCTACGGCAACCACCATCCTGCATTTCAGAAGGCTATATCAGCCGCCCTGATCTCCATGCACACGCTCTTTCTCGACCGGAAAAAAATAACCCTTGGAGCATTCAATGGCGTATTAACCGTCGACAATGTCCCTGTCGAAGCCTCCGGAACCTTGCTCAAATCTCTCGAACGTCGATTGGTTCGTTTGCGCATTACCGGCCTGCGCATTGCCCAGGGAATATCGGAAGCCGAACTGACCCAACTTGCCGAACTGCTCTCCACCAACGAGGCCAGAGAGTTTTCGGAAGGCATCAACCGTGCATCCCTCTCGCACATCGCAACAGAAACCTCCCGTTACGAAGTGGTGGAGGAGGACCAAATCGTTACCAATAAAAGCGATCTGGCCGGCATGGGTGGCGATGGGGTTCTCGTGCTTGAGGACGAAATAGAGAGCGACAACACAGGCGATGGAGAAGGCCACGAATCTTCCGTTCATGTGGATCAAATCGTGGCATTCCTGAAAGGAGATGTTGATCTCGACGAGGCCGATATTGGTGAAGAACTCTCCGAACTTGCATCCAACCCCGACCGCCTTGGCCAACTGATCATGGAATCGGTATCCATTCGACAAGCGGCCTCTGAACTTTCGGGTGAGTCGCTTAATGATGTTGTCCTTGGCTGCCTCCGACGCACCTATAATGGCCTCCGGGAACAACCCGCCTTCCAATCCTCGGAGGGCATCGCCGACCTTAAAAAAGCGCTCTTGCTATTGGAAGAAAGCATGCTCGATAAACTGCGAGGCCTGACCGGAGAATCCGACCCCGAACTGGATCGTGAAATCGTACAGGCCATTCGCGAGATGGATGAGACCCTTGAGTTTGAGTTGGCCGCAAATCAATATGTCGAACACCGCCAAGCTATTCAAGAAAATGAAAAACAGCTACAGTCGTATCTCGCAACCAACGGTGCCGATGCAGCAGAAAAACTACTCGCCAATACCGATTTTCCGAATACTGACTGGCGGCGGATTGTGGTGGAAAGTCAGCATCCCTCGACTGCGAAACCAACCTTGCCGATCATTGAGGGACTGAACACCTTGACTTCGGTTTTCGAAAAACTAGAAAACTTGATGAAGTCGGATACCTCCGACAACAGTCAACTAAAGAATCTACTGGGACAAGCCACGGATAATATTATTGTAACGGCCGACTCCACCAAGGAAAAACTCGAACTTCTCTCGCAACAGCTCGACGACACCGGCACGATCGGGGGGCATGGTTTGAAAATGAACCGCAAAGAACTGCTCTCAAGCCTCTCCGAAATCTCGCAGGAACTCATGCAACCGCTCACCGCCATCAACGTATCGCTCGAAATGATGCTCGGCGGATATGTCGGAGAGGTTAGCCCCGAACAGCGTCCCATGCTGGAGCTGGCCAGCAACAGCGGAAGCCACTTGACCTACTTAATGAAAGAGCTCATCGCCATTGTGGGTTGCCCCACCAATAAAGGGATCGACGACCGCTTTCATACCACCAGCGAGCAAGTCGTCTTGCTCGAAAAAAAAGCGGGATAGGTTTGATCCATCCCGCCCATGATCTTTCTTTCAGAAGAGTCTAGGTTCTTTTTTGACCGCGGCTCATCACTACTTTTCCGGTGCGCACAAGTTCCACGATTTTGAATTTCCTGATCATCTCCTCAAGGGCATCGATCTTGGCCGGATCACCAACCACCTGCAGAATCATCGACTCCTTCGTCAAATCCACCGTCTTACAACCAAAGTGCTCCGCAATCTGTAGTGCCTCGGATCGCCCCTCACAATCAACGGAAATCTTAATCAGCCCCATCTCCTTCATGACCGATTGATCGTAGGTATGGTCGATACAGTGCAACACATCGATCAACTTGGCGAGTTGCTTGATAATCTGCTCCAGCCCATCTGGCTTACCGCTACAGCCGATGGTCATCCGCGAAAAGTTACCATCCACCGCCGGCGAAACCACCAGCGACTCAATATTGAACCCGCGGCGGGCAAACACCTGCGCAATCCGTGCGAGCGCACCCGGCTTGTTAGCAACATAGACGCTCAATGTGTGTATCACTTTTTCTGAATTCGTCATGGCAAATCTCCTCGATTAGGTTGAACCGGTCGGTTTTTCAAGTTTTCGGGTGGGTGGATCAATAAGCATGTCCTCAATGGCCGCGCCGGCGGGAATCATCGGGAAAACGTTATCCGTCTTCTCTACCTCGCAGTTGATGAGGCACGGCCCGTCGTTATAGCTGAGCGCACTGCCCAGAACACGCTTCACATCGCCAGGACGCCGTAGGTTGAATCCTTTAACGCCAAACGATTCCGCTAGCTTCACAAAGTCCGGATTACCCTCCAGATCGACTCCGCTGGTGCGGTCTTCATAGAACAGCTCCTGCCATTGGCGAACCATGCCAAGATAGTGGTTATTCAACACCACGATCTTGATCGGGAGTTTATGCAGCGCGGCTGTCGCCAATTCGAAGAACGTCATCTGAAACCCACCGTCGCCGACAAAGCATACATGCAGATCGTCCGGGCGGGCAAACGCCGCACCGATGCAAGCAGGCAAGCCAAAACCCATTGTGCCCGCGCCGCCGGAGCTCAGCCAATTGTAGCGGCTATCGTTCTTGTAGAACTGTGCCGCCCACATCTGGTGCTGTCCTACGTCGGTGGCCACGCAGGCCTTGCCCTCGGAAAGTTTGTAGAACTCATCGATAATGTGCTGCATCTTCAGGCTGCCCTGTCGTTTGAACTTTAGCGGATGCTTCGTCTTATAGCCATCTAAGTGCCTGCACCACGCCGCCGTTTCCAAGGAGGGAACATGTTTGGCAAGTTCGTCGATCGCCGTTTTTGCATCGGCCACGCAGGCGATTTGCGGCTGAATCATCTTGCCGACTTCCGCAGCATCGATATCGATGTGGATAATCGTCGCATTCTTGCAGAACTGCTCCGGCTTGCCTAGAATGCGGTCGTCGAAGCGCGAACCAATATTCAGCAGCAGGTCGCACTCGCAGATCGCTTTATTAGCATAGGCCGTACCGTGCATGCCTAGCATGCCCAATGCAAGCTCGTGGGTTTCAGGGAATACGCCCTTGCCGAGGAGTGTATTCGTAACTGGAATTCGTGCCTTCTCGGCAAAGGCCTTAAGGCTGGCATCCGCCCCCGAAATCATCGCGCCATGTCCCGCGAGAATCAGCGGGCGTTTCGATTTAGATAGAGCCTCGGCAATCTGAAGAATGATGTCGTTATCCACCCCTTCGATCAGTCGATAACCCGGCAAATCCATCTCCGCATGCAAATCAGCCGTACATGGCCCCGCGCTGATGTCCTTCGGAACATCGATCAACACCGGACCCGGCCGCCCCGTCGTGGCAATATGAAACGCCTCGCGGACGATTCGCGGAATATCATTACCCTTTTTGACCAGATAGGAGTGCTTCACCACCGGCATCGTGATTCCAAAAATATCCGCCTCTTGAAAGGCATCCTTGCCGAGCATCCAAGAAACCGACTGGCCGGTAATCACGATCATCGGAACCGAATCCATGTGGGCAGTCATGATGCCCGTCAGCGTATTCGTTGCTCCAGGACCACTCGTCACCAGCACCACCGCTGGCTTCCCGGTTGCCCGCGCGTAGCCATCGGCCATATGAACCGCACCTTGTTCATGGCGCACGAGGATAAACTTAATCTTGGTCTCCGTCGTAACTAACGCATCGAAAATCGGAATAGCTGCGCCGCCGGAGTAGCCGAAAATGTGCTCTACCCCCTCGTTTTCCAGACACCGGATAATCGCCTGACCACCTTCCATTGTATTATCTGACATATTTTTACCTCCAAATTCCTGATCACCCTATTTTTACCCATTTAATTTGTCAATATTTTTGATTAAAAAATGATTTTGTTAAAATATAGGGTAAAAATAGGTCGGAATATTGGTCGGTGTTCAGTCGAACCGAAAAAATAGGTTATTTATTTGAAAAATCCTCGTCGCGTGAGCAGCAGTAGGCGATGATCTCCGAAATGGAGTCGGGGGAGATACCCCGCCAGAAGACGTTCCACTTTCCTTCAGTGTGATGGCCGTCGGCCTGCTTGTCGTACCACGAGTTGAAGGGATTCGACACATTCGAGCGCCAGAAAAACGCATCGTGGTTGCGGCAAACCTCACGCCACAGCTCCATCGCAACCCCCTCGCCGCGCGCTTCCTGTCCGACCGCGAATTTAGAGAGGTAGTGACCCGCCGAATGCGTTTCGAGCAATGCCGCCCCGCGATAATTCTTTTCGATATAGGCATCGGCTACATCTTCAAAAAACGCCTCGCTCAACAGTATCTTTCCAAAACTCGCCTCCAGCAATCGCAGCAAGCGGTCATGATCGATCCTCTCAAGCCCGCAAAAATGGGTAATTTCACTTCCTCGCAGAAACAGCGTTCCCGAACCCTTAACCGTAAAGATTTCCTGCAGCAGGTTGATCGGCGAGGTAATGGAAAGGTGTGTGCCCGGCCGTTCTTCGAGAAGTTTTTTTCCAAGAGCCGGAAAATTGTATTCAAGCACCTCCAAAGGCTGAAAGTTTTCCTTGTGGGTGTAGACGTGTGGCAGCAGTTCGCCGGAAGCACTCTTCAGCCCGCCTGCCGCACGGATAAAATGAACGCGCGTGGCTACCTCTGGAACCCCTTGCAACAGGGCATCTTCCAACGTCATATTTTCAGCCACCAGCACTGGCACTTTTTCGGCTGCGTGTGACTGCCGAATAAAGTCCTCCACGTCACTTTCATCCAACCTTCGAAAATGGAATATAGATTCGTCGGCCAAGGCCGCCTCCATCTTCTTCGTTTCCTCTCCGCAGAGCAGGATGGCCGGAACGAGTTCGAGGCGCAACAGGAAGTGCAAATCGAAAGCAAGCACCTCTGCACCGGCTTCGATGCTACCAAGATCCGGGCAGAGCAAGGCAAAGCAGGCTGAATGGTCGGCATGGAATTTTCCGAGGTAGAACTCGTATTCCTCCCGCCGCCCGATGCTGTCGAGAAACAATCGTATGGTTTTATTCAGTGTGATCATGACGAACCACTATTCTTTTAATCAAAGTGCTAGTTTAGTTTGTTTGACAAGGCGCTTGAGCTTGCCACCGAGAGCGACCTTCTTGACATGCGACATGCGATCGACCAGCAAGATGCCATCGAGATGATCAAGTTCATGTTGAATTGCGCGGGAGAGCAACCCCTTAGCATGGATGGCCTGCGGATCCCCATTGAGATCGGTGTACTCGGTATCGACCTCGTACCATCGCTCCACATTGGCAAAGATATCCGGGAAACTCAGACAACCCTCTTGTCCCACCTGTACGTCGTTCGTATGTCCAACCATTTTGGGGTTAATCAGCACGAGTGGCATCTCAACATCCGGATTGTCGCGCTCGTCATTTTCTCCGATGTCACTGTCCGGCGGAATATCGATCACAAATATGCGCGCCGTATGACCCACCTGCTCGGCCGCCAGCCCAACACCGTGCTCTTGATACATCGTCTCCAGCATCTCTTTCGCAAGCGTTTGGATTTCGCTAGTGATCTCCGTCACTTCCACCGCTTTCTTGCGGAGCATCGGGTTTCCATATGTACAAATGGGTAAACTCATAGCGGCAAGGTTTTCCTTGAGACAGCGACCGATGTCAAATGAATTCAAGCCTTCGGCACGGTGCTTGAAACCCTAGTGTGGTTCGTATAGAAAGACCAAATGGAAACCAAAAACTTAAACAGCGGCGGACAGCTCAATCTGTTGCTGGCCACCCAGAACGTGAAAGCCACCTGCGAATGGGTGCGAGCGGCACTACAGAAGGAACCGATCGAATTCACCCAGCCCTTCGCGGAAGAATCGCGGATCGAAATCTATTTCGACTCCCGGCTCGAAGCCGAGATTGCGCTCAAAGCTCTACCGCCCGAACTACCGATTCAAACTGCGGAAACCAAAGAATGCAAGGAACAGGACTGGGCCACCTTCTGGCAGCACCACTTCCAAATAATGGAATTGGGCCAAAACCTGCGCATCGTCCCTGAATGGGAGAAGGCGCCCGAGGATAGGAAAATAAATATTATCATCAACCCCGGTTTAAGCTTCGGCACCGGCGGACACTTTACCACCCAGTTCTGCCTCGAAGCACTTGAAGAAGCCATTCAAACCCTGAAACCTACAACCCTAATCGATGCCGGAACAGGTAGCGGAATCCTCTCCATCGCTGCAATCAAACTCGGTATCCCGAAGGTCGATGCCTTCGACTACGACCCGGTTTGCATCGATCAATGCACAGCCAACGCCGCACGCAACAGTATAGATGGTGCTATCAACTTTTTCCAAGCCGATGTTCTGGAACCCGGCTGGTATTCGGAACCCGCCGATCTCGTCTGCGCCAACATTCTGACCTCGGTACTGCTCGAAGCCGCGCCACTGATTAAGCGCGCAACAAAAAAACGGATGCTGCTCAGCGGCATCCGCGAGATTGAGGCCGATGCCGTAGCCGATACTTTTGTCCAGCTCGGCTGCCGAGAAATCTCGCGCGATGGCGACGGGAAATGGTGCGGGCTGGTGATCGATGTCTAAACACACACAAAACAAAACCAGACCGCGAACGCGCCTCGACGAAGGCTTGGACCTACTCGCGCTAGGCATTGCAACGGCAACTGTGCTGGGATTTCTTGGCCGCTGGTTTTGGTTCTTCGATCTGTTTTCGCACTTCCGCGTGCAATACATGCAACTCTGCTTGTTACTGATCGGCATTGCGCTATGGCGACGGAAAAACAAAAAGGCGATTGTGCTCATTCTGCTGGCCTGCCTCAATTATGCCTTCGTGCTCCCGCTCTATTTCGGCAAGCCCTCCCCGCCGTCCGGTCCGACCACACGCGTCATGCTGATGAACCTCAATGCCGGAAACGAAAACACGGAGCAGGTGCTCGCCACCATCCGAAAAGCCGATCCCGACCTTCTGCTTCTAGAAGAGGTGACTCCCAAATGGGCCATCGAACTGGACGTGTTGAATGCGGATTATCCCCACCGCATCGCCGAACCTCAGGAAGGTTGCTTTGGAATCATGCTGTTGAGCAAATATCCCCTCGCCCACGAAAAGATCGTGCAAATCGGCGACGCGGGCGTTCCTTCCATCATTACCGATGTCCATTTTCCGCACAGCACGGTTTCGGTGATTGGGACTCATCTCCTACCGCCGATAGGCGCGGAAGACTCCAAATACAGGAACAACCAATTAACCGAACTTCCCCCTATCGTGATGGAACAAAAGCACCCTGTACTTTTAATCGGCGACCTCAATGTTTCTCCATTCTCCTACTGGTTTAAAAGGGTTGTTTCCGAATCCAGACTGGAGAACAGCATGAAGGGCTTTGGGTTCCAGCCCACCTGGCCCAGCAACAACCGATTCCTGCGCATTCCGCTCGATCATGTTCTGCATTCCTCCGAAATTAAAATCCACCATCGGATGGTTGCTGGAGATGTTGGCTCAGATCACTTTCCCGTGATTGTCGATTTCTTGGTGGAGTGATTTCAATGCGAAGGACACCAAAACTCGCAGAGCCGAAAGTGGATTGCTGTGCGAAACTTTTCAGCCTTTGCATTGAGGTTCCTGGTTAAAAGAACCCGCCGTTCTGCCGCAAAATATCTTCAGGGATCTCGGAAATAAAGCGGGAGGGGTCGAGGAAGATCATGCCGCCGTCGCGCTGGCGGCGCACCATCGGTGTGCAGAGGAACAGCTCGTCTTTGGCGCGAGTGACGGCGACGTAGAAGAGACGGCGTTCCTCGGAGTCGCCCGCCTCCTCGATTGCTTTTTTACTGGGGAACATGTCTTCGTTGAGAAACAGGACAAAGATCACCTTCCACTCCAGTCCCTTGGCCTGATGGACCGTGGAAAGGCGAAGGGCATCCTCATTTTCCTCGTCGGACGGAGCCTTGCCGCCCTCGTTGTCGAGATTGGAGAGGAGCGCAATCTCAGAGAGAAAGGCTTCGGTGGAATCAAACTTGACGGTGAAGTCGATAAGGCCGTCAATATCCTCGGCACGGAACTTGTGGTTGTCGAAATTTTCGACCATATATTCGGTATAGAAGACCTTGCCAAAGCGGAAGACCACTTCGCCGGGATCGTTCTGGAGGTTTTCCTCGTGGTAGGCGAGAAAGACGGGCTTGAGCACTTCCCACCCTTCGCGTGCGGCGGCGGGCAGTGCGGCGATCAGTTGTTCGTGGGTCTCTTCGCGCTGGAGGTTTACGCGCCCACCGAGCTTGTGGAAAATCTTGTGCGAGGTCTTTTTCCCGACCTTTGGCAGCATTTCAATCAAGCGGGAAAAGGCCAGCTCGTCGGAGGGGTTGACCAGTAGGCGCAGCACGGTGCAGACATCCTTGATATGCGCCTGCTCGAAGAAGCGCACGCCGGAGGTTACGACATAGTGCATCTGCGCGCGTGCCAGTTCCATCTGGAGTTCCATGGCGTGGAAGTGCGAGCGATAGAGGACGCAGATTTCGGAGAGCGGAATTCCCTTGCGGTTCAGCTCGCGTGCTTTTTCAATCACAAACCGAGCCTGCATCGAACCGTCGCGCACCTTCACAAGATGCGGCACATCCCCGTTTTCACGCACGGCTTGTAGCTCCTTTTGGAACTGTTCGGGGTTTCCGGAAATCACCTCGTTGGCAACATCGAGGATTTCGGGTGTGCTGCGATAGTTGATTTGGAGCTTGAAGGTTTTTGCACCAGCGTATGCCTTTTCAAAATCAAGAAAGTTGCGGAAATCGGCACCGCGCCATGAGTAGATACTTTGGAAGTCGTCGCCCACCACCATGAGGTTGCCGTGGGTCTTGACGAGATAATGAACCAACTGAGCCTGAATGGCGTTGGTATCCTGATATTCATCAACAAGGACATACTTGAATTCGTCCTGGTAGAAGGCGCGGATTTTTTCGTTTTCGACGAGCAGTTTGAGTACGTGGATGAGCAGGTCGTCGAAGTCCATTGCGTTCGACTCTTTCTTACGTGCCTGATAGCGGGCATGCGCTTTGAGTACCCAATCCGGATCAACTTCGGAATGCTCAAATCGCTCGGTGACGGCGGCGGAGAGGTCTCCCATGCGGCCGCTCACCACACCGAAAAGGCTGAGTAATACGTCCGGCTTCGGAAAGTGTTTCTTCTCCACGTCCAGCTCGTCGATACAGGCGCGCATCAGCTTCTTGGCATCGTCGGCATCGAGTATGGTGAAGTCGCGCCCAAAACCGATGCAGTCGGCATGCGAACGTAGCAAACGATTTGCAAACGAATGGAAGGTTCCGCTGTATCCGCTATTGAAACGGCGTTGCACCAGCGTTTCGGCGCGCGTGAGCATCTCCTTGGCGGCCTTGTTCGTGAAGGTTAGCAACAGAACCTCCCAAGGCTGAACCTCTTTCTCTGTCACAAGATAGGCGAGGCGGTAGATCAGCGTGCGGGTTTTCCCGGTTCCAGCGGCGGCCACCACCAGCGCCGGTCCGTCGGATGCGGTGACGGCGGCATACTGCTCTTCGTTGAGTTCTTCCTTAAAATTCATGCGCGGAACATTAGCGAAAAACTCATCACCCACAAAGCCACAAAAACACGAAGCTACAGGGGGACTATGCGCATCCATGAATGGATTCGGTGTGCTAGTAATAGCCTTTCATAAACGGAGTCGAGTTCCATGTGCAACTTCATAGAGCCGTCCACTACACTTATTCCAATTTTATTTTCTGTCCTATCTTAGTGGCCCCGTGGCTTGGTGTGAGTTTATTTTTCTTCGTCGAAGAACTTACGCAAGGTGATGGGGTCGAGGGTTTCATCGAGGTTGATCTCGACCGCGGTAAGAAGCTCGTCGGTGATGAGATCCTTAACCAGACCGAGGTCTTCTGGGGATGAACCGTCGGAGATCATCAGGTCGTAGATTTTTTTTGCGGTGACATGTTCGGGCGCCTGCTGCAATACATAGCATCTGGAGTTTTCGGTTCCCATCTTGCCCAGCAAGTTTGCTGTATCCAGCACTTGCATCACCTCATTCATCAGGCGAATGGGAATATTGTTTGCTCGGGCATAGGCCACGGTATCGAGCGATGCTTCCGACCCTTGGAAAACCCGCACGGCCTCCTGCATCACCGAGAAGGCCACCCAAAGCTTGGAGATCATGCTGGCGCGTACAGCACGCTGTTCCTCCGCATAGGTGTTGCGGTTCTGGATGGCAAAGGCCAACTCGGCGCCAAAAAGTAAAATGACCCAGCTCATCTGCATCCAGAACAAGAAAATGGGGATGTAGGCGATTGTCCCATAAATTGCACTCAAACGGGTTACTCCAATACCCACCTTGATCATCAACACCTGAAGGATAATGGCCAGAAATGCACTCACGAAGCCACCAACTACAGCCGAACGGAACATGACCTTGGTGTTGGGAATAAACATGAATACCGCCATGAACGCCAGCGTCATGATCAAAACCGGAGCCATCTGAAGCATTATCTTGATGACGGGCCCCAGCCAGAAAATCTGACCGGAGAATGTGGCAAGCTTTACCGAAAGATAGTTAGCCCCGATCATCAAAATAGGCGTAACGACGAGAACCGAAAGATAGTTCCGAGCCTTGTCCACAATGCTTCTAGGCGACTGGACGCCCCAAATCTGATTGAAGGATTCTTCGATTCCGCTCAATAGTTTAAAAATGATGTATAGAAAAATTACGCCGCCGAATGTGCCTAGCGCAGCCATGTCAGCCGCCTCGACTAATTCGATGAAATGATCCAAAAATTCTTTGACTTGCGGAATGTCTATCGACCATTCCTGAAGTTTTTCCTTCGCGGCAGGCAGACCAATAGCGCTGGAAATGGAAAACAAAATCACGCCGAAAGGGATCATCGCCATCAGCGTGGCGTAGGTAAGTGCGGAGGCGTGCAGCTTGCAATTGTCTTTCTTGACGCCTTTGAGTACTAGGTGGGTAACACGCAATACCTCGATGCCGAAGGAGTGGAGCTTGGTATTATGAACCAAATCGATCCGCCACAAGTCGTGATGGAGGAAATCGAAGAACCGTTTGATTCGCTCAACTAATCTCTTTGCCATGATCCACCTCCATCCCTTTTTCGATCCGTGGGGTTTTTATACCCTTTTGGAGTACGGTAGCAACCCAGTGCTTTAAAACGAAACTGAAATCCCGGCGTAAGGGCCGTCGAGATTGATATCAACCTCTTGGAAACTAAGCCAACGATACCCTCCCCGTAGCTGAATAAACCGGTGTCCGAGGCTAATGGAAAGATCGTAATCTCTCGCGGAAACATTCATCCACTCATACCATGCCGGGCGGAATTCAATGCCGCACCATTCGGCCGGATAATACTTGAGAGGAACCGTCAGTGCAGCAGAAGAATCATCGGTGTTCCCTTTAATTTGAACGCCCCCAAAACCTATGCCGAACTCAAAGGTTCCCGGAAGAAAGCCGGGGCGGTAGCCTCCGTAGCGCAATATCCCGTAGTATTGGTTGATGTCCAGCGTACTCGAATCGTCGGTATACCTCGTCATCCGCCCATGAAAGGCCGCCAATTTATAGCCCACTTCAACGCGGAAATCTTGCGCATCGGTCAGCGAATCAATCTGCTGCCAGTTATAGTCGAACCGCACATAGGGTGCTGTGGCCTGACCAAGCATATGTTGCGGATAGATTGAGGAACCGCCATCCATCCATTCTTCATCGTCCGAGGACATGGAGGCGAAAGGGTCGCCGTATTGATATTGAAACAGCCAAATCCAGAACTCACCTAGAAAACTCTCTCCTCCTCCTGACGAAGGATAGGTACCCGACCCGAAGGAGGAATTAGCGGCATCGTCATAGGTGCGGGATTGGCTTTTTTTCTTCTCGGTTTTGGAGGAGGACTTTTCAGAAATCTCCTTCTCAAGGTCGTCCAGTCGCCCTGCTACTGCTTCGCCTGCAAGCAAAAGAACCAGCACACTTAACAAAACCCTAACTTGGGCACTGAGAAAAACAGATGCCAACATTCGTCATTCCTTGTTCAATATTCAGACGATAGCCGCGCTATCCCTTCAGCACTGCGCCGTTGCTGGCGTTGGTGGCCATTTTGGCATAGCGCGAAAGCCAGCCGGTGGTGAAGCGTGGCGTAGGTTCCGACCAATCCTTCTTCCGTTCAGCCAGTTCCTCACCGGAGAGGTTAACTGCAAGCGTGTTGTTCGGAATATCAATTTCAATACTATCGCCTTCACGGATTAAACCAATCGACCCGCCCTCGGCGGCTTCCGGCGAAATGTGACCAATGCACGCGCCGTGCGTACCGCCGCTAAAGCGGCCGTCGGTAATCAGCGCCACACTGTCGCCAAGCCCTTGCCCCATAATATACGAAGTCGGCGCGAGCATTTCCTGCATTCCGGGACCGCCCTTCGGCCCTTCGTAGCGAATAACGACCACATCGCCTGCCTTGACCTTGCCGGCTAGAATTCCTTCGCAGGCGTCCTCCTGCGATTCGAAAATCACCGCCGGGCCGGTGTGGACGAGCATCTTCGGATCAACCCCTGCGCTTTTCACCACACAACCGCCTTCGGCAAGGTTGCCCCATAGAATGGAAAGGCCGCCGGTTTCGCTATAGGCATTTTCGATCGTGTGGATGCATTCCAAATCCAGACTCTTCGCCTCGGCAATATTGTCGCCGAGCGTGTTGCCCGTCACCGTCGGGCAATCCAAATTCAGCAGGCCATCCTTCTTGGCAATCTCAGCTAAGATTCCGCTGATTCCACCTGCCGCATGCACATCCTCAATATGGTAATCCGACGAGGGCGATACCTTGCAGATATTCGGACACTTCTTTGAAATCATGTTGATGCGTTCGAGATCGTAGTCAACACCCGCTTCCTGCGCGATCGCCAGTGTGTGCAATACGGTGTTGGTACTCCCGCCCATCGCCATATCAAGAGCAAAGGCGTTGTCGAGCGACTCTTGTGTCACGAGTTCCCGAGGAAGCGGGCCATCGGCATACGCCATTTCAACCGCGCGTTTGGCGGCATCTTTCCACAACTGGTGCCGTTCGGGTTGAATGGCAAGTAGCGTCCCGTTTCCAGGCAGAGCCAAGCCGATCGCTTCGCACAGGCAGTTCATCGAATTAGCCGTGAACATGCCGGAACACGACCCCTGACTAGGGCATCCCTTGCATTCGAGTTCGTCGAGTTCCTCGTCGGAAATCTTGCCTTGCTTGTGTGCGGCAACCCCTTCAAAAACGCTAATTAAATCAATGACCTTTCCGTTCTTCGTCTTGCCTGCCTTCATCGGGCCGCCGCTGGCAAAGATGGTCGGAATATTCACACGCATCGCGCCCATGATCATGCCCGGCACAATCTTATCGCAGTTTGGAATACAGATCATCGCATCAAAGGCGTGGGCGCCGATCATCGTTTCAACCGAATCGGCAATGAGTTCACGGCTTGGCAAGGAATACTTCATACCTGCATGACCCATGGCGATACCATCGCAGACTCCGATCATGTTGAATTCAATCGGTGTGCCGCCCGCTTCGCGGACGGCCTTCTTCACCAACTTGCCCACCTGATCCAAATGCGCATGACCCGGAATGACCTCATTGAACGAATTGCAGATGGCAATAAACGGCTTCTTGATATCTTCCGATGTCATTCCCGTCGCCCGCATTAAACTCCGGTGCGGTGCCCGCTCCACGCCCTTTTTTGTCCTGTCGCTACGCATAATCCTATTCCTCATTCTAAATGGGTTAAATTAGCGAACGATTTTATCAGAGCCTCATACGAAGTAAACCCCCACCCACAAAGAAAGCCGCTCTGGAAAGAGCGGCTTTAGTTGCATTTGGAAATTAAAATTAAAATTTGATGGCCGCGACGAGCGCTCCTCGAACACCGCTTCCAGAGAGTGTTAAATCAGTAGTTACTCCTCCTCCAAAGTCCAACTCTACCTCGCTAGAGAATCCGTGGTACCCGAGTTCAAGTCCAAGTTCAATGGATTCCCCGAGTAGAACAAATACTCCACCTTTAATCCCATAGATAAAATAAGGCGCGCCACCATCAGAGAATGAGGTAATTTCCACGGATGCTCCACCGATCCCAAAATAAGGCATTACTTCAACAACAACATAGTCTCCAAACCTAGCGGCAACACCACCTTGACCCATGATACCAAGTGCCGTCAAATCATAGTCAAAAACTGGAGGAGTTTGATCCGAACCGCTGTTACTAGAAAGGAACACGCCTCCTCCCAAGATGCCTCCTAGGTTAGGATTATTTTTCGACCAAAATCGCTTAACGACTAAAATTTCAAGTTGGCCACCGGTCTCATCTTCAATGGAGAGCGTACCTAATCCATCAACCTCCCCTTCATCAATTCCCGGCGTGCTTCCGAGCGATACGCGGATTGAGAAGTCTTTTGAATTTTTCTTTTTGACTGTTTTCACCGGAGCCTGAACTACAGGAGCCACCTCTTCTTTCGCAAGCCGTTCCTCCGCCATACGAACTCCCTTTTGGGCGTCAGGATCGTTAGGTTTGTGCTCGAGGGCCTGTTCGAAGCTATTCTTCGCTCCTTCCAGGTTCTCCTGCTGAATCTGCTCCAGACCCTGCTGGTACCACTGTTCGTATAAATCATCCGAGAGAGATCCAAAACTCGTCGAACATAGAACCATCCCGATCAATGACGCTGTAGATATTTTCATGTTTCTCCTGTTTCTTTCTGTGGGTTGTTTTCTCGTTCCGATCCCGTGCAGGGCTCCGCAATTGGAAAGAAAGGGCTACGGTCGAACCTAGGCTAGATACAGAAAATCCGACGGGCATAGAATGCGATGGGCACGATGAAGCCAAAGGCGAGAACCGAGGGTTCGGGGATGGCGGTGGTCGTATTAATCTGATCTGCATAAAACGCTAGATCCGCCGAATAGGTCAGGTCGCCGTAAACTGCTGTAGAGGCTGGCTGGCCACTGAATTGCACAGTGGTGAGCATGAGGCCGGCCAGCTCCCAGTCGCCCCCGTTGTCTACGAATACCCCGCCGCCAGAGTCGAAGGTTGCACCTTGCGCCTCATCGGGTGTGGAATCAAAGTCGGTGTAGAACATGTCTGTTATACCAAAGCCGTCGTTGATGAGTCCGGCGGAGGCTTCTTTCGTATTTGTGCCCCACCGTTTGGTCGATCCAGCATCCCATTTGTATCCAGCGGCATTACCACCTGATCCTACCTCGACCCAAGTCCACGGATCGGGAGCGGTGTTCACATTCCACTGGGTTTCACCGATTTGTCGGTTCCGACCATTACCAATCATCGTCAGTCCCGTGCCGTTGGACAGCGAGGCAGCAGCAATTGAAAGGCCAGGCAGCGCCACATCGGTGGTGACTCGGAACATCGCCAGATCGGCATCACCGCCGACACTATTGGTCAGGCGCGTCCAGCTACCCGCATCGATCGAATAGGAACTGCCACCGAGCAATACGCCGGTCGGACTGTCGAGAACTTGAATATGATAGGCGGTGATAAACCAGTCATTGTCGATATAGGTTACGCCCGACGGAGCAGAGCCGGTGATCCGTCCGACGTAGTCCCAACCTTGCCCGCCGATGGGTGCCGTCGTGTTTTGCGTTCCGTCACCACCGGAAAGAATAACGCCATGGGAACTCGCCGCTGCGAGTAGTGATGCGGTGATGATGGATGGCCTGTTCATAAAATCTCCGAATTTAGAAAGGAAATTAGCAGGTTAAATGCCAAAAAACAATCGACTAAACGATCAAGCCACTAAGCGATTTACCAGACCGTCTTGATGGAGCCGCCATCGATGGCGAGGGTTTGGCCGGTGATGTAGTTGGCGGCATCGGAAAGTAAAAAGGCGCCGATCCGTCCAAATTCTTCGATCGTGCCGTAGCGACCCAACGGAATATCTGATTCGATGGTGGCCTTGATTTTCTCCGTAGAAATACCTTGGGCCTTCGCATTCATTTGGTCGAGAGACTGGATGCGAGCGGTGTCGATCCGCCCTGGCATCAGGTTGTTCACGCGAATATTTTCCGGTGCCAACTGTTGCGACAGACTTTTCGCCAGACTGGTTACACCTGACCGCATTACGTTAGAGAGCAATAGGAAGTCGATAGGTTCCTTCGCCGAACAGGAAGTGATGGTCAGAATCGAACCGCCACCTGCGGTACGCATGGCGGGGAGTACCGTACGGATCATACGAATCGCACTCATCAGCGTTAGTTCGAAGGCCGTCTGCCAATCACCATCATCAAAGTCATCAAAATCTCCGGCGGGCGGGCCGCCGGCATTAACCACCAGCAGGTCGACCCCGCCAAACGCATCACTCGTTTTTTCCATCCACTGAGAAATGGAGTCGGGATCTGCGGCATCGAGTACATTGGCCAGTACTTCATTACCCGTTTCTTCAGCCAACGTTTCGGCCGCATCGAATACATCAGCCTCCGTGCGGGCACCGATCGAAACCAGCGCACCTGCACGTGACAGTTCGCGGGCAATCCCAAAACCCAACCCCCTGCTCGAAGCAGCCACCATCGCCACCTTACCGTGTAGCCCTAGTTCCATATTCCGCCTCCTTAGCCTACCCTACTCTAGTCGGATTAAATCACTTGTCAAAGCGATGTTGCATCGTTTCGCCGACTCCGACAAAGTATTGTCTATGCGTGAAAACTGGATACGACCTTTACTCAACGAAGCCCGCGCTCAAGGATTGGAACGAACCGCCCACGCCTATCCTGAAACCGGTGGAAAGATTAAAATCGACGGGCAAGAAGTACTCAACTTTGCGAGTAACGACTATCTCGACCTCGCCCACCACTGCCATGTGATGGATTGCGCACGGAAGGCACTCGACCAATACGGCATAGGCTCAACCGCCTCGCGGCTCGTGACCGGAACCCTACCGATCCACGAAGAACTTGAAGAGCGGTTGGCTAAGGAAAAGGGATTTGAAGCCGCGCTCGTTTTTGGATCGGGCTACATGGCCAACGTCGGCACCATCCCCGCACTTGCCGGGCGCAATGATATCATCTTTGCCGACAAACTCGTGCATGCCAGTATGATTGATGCTTGCAAACTCTCCGGTGCAAAACTCGTCCGCTTCGCCCACAACGATCCCACCGCACTTAAGAAACGACTTGAACAATTCCCGGCAACCAACAACCGCCGACTCATCATCACCGAATCCATCTTCAGCATGGATGGCGACATTGCCCCGCTCACCGAGATAGCCGCGCTCGCCGCACAACATGGCGCGATGCTGATGATCGATGAGGCCCACGCCTCCGGCACCTTCGGGCCGCACGGTTCCGGACTCATCCGCGAGCACGAACTGGAGAATTCCGTGACCGTCTCGATGGGTACGATGAGCAAGGCCTTCGCAGGCTATGGCGGCTTCATCGCCTGCTCAGAAATTTTACGAAATCTGTTGATCAACTCCGCACGCGCCTTCATCTACGCCACCGCGCCGCCACCCTCCGTGATTGGTGCCGCGCTTGGTATTATGGATGTGCTTGAATCCAGTCCACGGCTCGGCGTGATCCTGCAGGCCAATGCCGACTCTTTCCGCTCGTTGCTCCACACCGCCGGGCTCGACACACTGCAAAGTCAAAGCCAGATTATCCCGATCATGATTGGTGACAATGAAAAGGCGGTTGCGATTTCAAATAAGTTGCGCGAACAGGGAATCATCGCCGCAGCGATACGCCCACCGACCGTCCCAATTGGCTCCGCCCGCCTACGCCTATCCGTTACCCTCGCCCACCATATCGACGACCTCGAATATGCCGCCAAGCTCATTATCGCAGCGGTAAAAAAATGAAACCGTCCCTGCTAATCATTTCAGGGTGGGCGCATGGGCTGAATGCCATTCGATCCATGGGTAACCGACTGGCTGACCGATTCGATGTCCAACTGATGACCGGCGCACAGGTGCTGAACGATCGGAATATCCCTTCAACCGACTACATCGTTACCGGCTCGATGGGTGGACTATTGGCGATGGAGCTATTGCCGGAAAGCTGTAAGAAACTTGTACTCATTTCCTCTACCGCCAAGTTTTGCGCGGACGAGGGTTATACCTGCGGCACACCCGAAAAAACCCTGAGGCGCATGGTTTTCCAACTCAAACGCAACCCCGAGGCTGTGCTTATGGAATTTTTTAAAAACGTGCATTTTCCACACCGAGAAAGTCGACGGAGTATCTTGCTCCGTTGCTCACAAGCAGAAACCTTGCTAGAGATAACGAAGCAGGGTGTTCCGTCTGCATTGAACGACCTTATTGCCGGACTGGAATATCTTCGGACTGCTGATCTCAGACTTCAAGCTCCAAAGCTTAACCTCCCCGTCTTGCTCCTACACGGAACAGAAGACCGGATTATTCCTGTCGCCGCAGGCGAATGGCTACACAATCATCTACCCGATAGTCGTCTGCGAATTTTCGAAAACAATGGCCACGCTCTTCCGGCCCACTATTTTGGAGAGGTAATGGGTGAACTTCTACGGTTTTTATAATCATAAAAAAGAGGAGGCATGCTCCATCGGCACACCACCTCTAACTTGGGTCTTCGGCATTCGCTGTTTAAGGCTCTTTCCGAGCATCCGCGGGGGTACTTCATCTATAAGATCGATCCCCTCTGCCCGTACTGCGACAACCCAAACCCCTTCCGCTTCTATAATGTTTTGGCGATGAGTGGTGTCGCCGAGGATAGCTATAGTAGTAATATGTCTGACGGGGCGGTTCCAGTAGCTGCTTGTTCTGTTCGGCCAGTGCTTGTTGCTTCCGTAGCTCGACTTTCTGCGTCTCCAATTCGAGACTCATCCGCTCCCGCTCAAATTTCTGGAGCTCACGACGAGCAAGGATATCCTCTCGTTCAACCGGTTTCATCCAGTTTCTTTCGAATAGGATTAGTCCTTTTTTCTGCTGAGCCAACTCAAAAGCCTCCTGCTCCAGCTTCAACTGCTCATGCCTAGCTTTCCGCTCGGTATGCTCTGTTAGTTTTTCCGCGACTACATTGCGTTGTTGCGGGGAGAGTCCATCCGGAACCAAATCCGCGTAATCAATCTGACTGCCCCCTCCATCATGAACAATCAACATACGGACGGGATCAGCGGACACAATGGCCACATTTTTAAAAATGGTACCGTCTTTCGCCACAAGGCTTTCCGCGAAGAGCCCCTGAACCATGCATAACGCCATAACAATCAATCGTATTTTCATAAGAACCCTCCGTAAGTTTTCCCACATCTCAGTAGGTCAGACCGTGTGGAGAAGTACTTCGTTCATTTGGATTGGATTTAAATCAATCAACCGGTTTCACTTCGGGATCAATGAGATGGAAAAGTGTATTTCCAGTACCGAGTTCTTCAGTGCAAGCCTCTTGGCATAGGTTGCAGTTGGTGCAGTCAACCGATGTGCTTTCGAAGCGCGGACGGAGGAGAAAGGGACAAATCGTATCGCAACGATGGCAGTTGGTGCAGGTTTTAGCTGGATTGGCAAACGTCATCGTTCGCGTTTGGTCAGACTGCAACAGCATTTGCATGAGAGCATAAGGACAGCTCTTCTTGCAAAACCTCTCCTGATAGCCCACCAAAAGTACCATGAACCCGAAAAAGAGAGCCAGTGAAATTCCAATGAGCGGAAGATTTCCAGAAGCCATCAACTGGAGTTGACGATCTAGTGGCTGAAAAAACGAGAGAATGACTTCCATTAGAAAAAAGGAATAGGCTACAGCCCAGATCCAAACCTTGGCCTGTCGATTCCCAGATGTCTTGGGGTTGTTGACCGTTTCGAGAAACATGTGCATCGGGCACATGTGGGAGCAGAAGACGCGCCCCTTTTTCATGGAGAGATAGAGCACGTAGAGCAGGAGAGCCACGATCAGAAAAAGCGGATAGAACATGGTGGCGAGACCGAAACTTTTTCCGTAGACCCGCAGACACTCTTGTTCTAGATCGAAACATACAAGCCGCAAAGGAACGCTTAGCATGAGAATCAAAAAGATTCCTTGAATGATGCGACGACGTTTCGAGTATTTTGACTTCGGCATATTCTGGAAGGACGGGTGCTCTTCCGCCTCTTCCAACCTACGGCTTGAAGTTCAGGATTAGGTAGACGATGCAGGTGACTGTTAGCACAATAAAAATGGCTATATTGAACTTTCCGACGCTAGCATGGCCCTGCTTAATCTCGGTGGTGGTTTCGAGCATATCGTCATCTTTTTTTTCGCTCATGGTAGATTCCTCGCGGGTCTATTTTTCGTAGTCGTTCAGCTCGTTACCGTCGGCATCTTTACGCCAATTGATATTTCGACCGAGCGTTTGGATATAAGCGGTAAGATCTTTGATCTCATCGTCGCTCAGGTAGGCAAAAGACGGCATAATCGAAGCTTTTTCGTAGACCCCCTTCCGATCTGGAAACTTTTCGCCCATATTGCGTGGATCCTTAAAATGCGCCCAGTGCCATTCGGAGGAATACTTTCCTCCAACACGCGCCAGATCGGGCCCGGTGCGCTTTGTACCGAGGAAGTGATCTTTGTCGTTAACATATTCCCACGACTCGGATGGCGGAGCCTCCACCAAACGCCAGCCGTAACGACGTTGATCGGAGGCGAGCTTGCGGACCTGCTGCGTGTGACAGTAAACGCAGCCCTGACTCTTGTAAACCGCGATACCGCGCAACTCTTGCTCAGTATATTCATGCACATCATGCTCACCGGCACTCCATAGGGTATCGTCCACGAGTGGCGGCACGACCGTGGTCATAATCGCACCTACAGAAAAAATAACAAATGCGCCTATCGCGGTTAAAATCAGGCTTTTTTCAACATCTAGCTTCTTCATTCAATCTCCCTACTCGGAAATGGTTTCAGTAACTGCTTCTTCGGAATATTTTCCGAAGAATGTTTGCATTATATTGTACAGAAACAAGGTATAGGCGATGAAAATTCCGCCCCCGGTAACAAAGCGCATAACGTGCGCGTGCTTGAGCGCGGCCAGTGTCTGCACAAAAGTATTTTCCGGGTTTAGCCACGCAAACCCTTGAATCACCCCGGAGATCCATAACACGGCAAAGAACGGAATGCTCGCAAGCGTCATGATCCAGAAATGAAGATCGCCCAGCTTTTTGGAATAGAGATCCCGTCCCATTAGCTTCGGAGCAATGTAGTAGATGCCGGCCATTGCGAAGTACGAGAAGGCTCCAAATAACGCCATGTGCGCGTGCCCGACCACCCAGTCGGTCTTACTGGTGATTTCATTCACCGCACGGATCGCCTGAAAGGGTCCCTGTAGGCAGGTAAAGATGTAGTAGATTGTACCCATCATTAACAGTTTTGGAATGGGTCCGTCCATGCGCGTGCTCCGAGGGGCATTCGCAAAGGTTCCAAAGAAGTTAGTGATCACAGCCATCACGGGAATAATCAAACTGAACGAGAAAATAATCGAGACCGTCTGTAACCAGTGCGAGATTGGCCCGTGGATCATGTGGTGAGCACCCGTCCAAACATAGACAAAAGAGATCACCCAAAAACCAATCATGCTAAGTTTATGCGAGTAGATTGGCGTGTTGAGTTGTTTCGGGATCATATAATAGGCAATCGCCACACCCAGCGGAGTAAAAATCAAACCAACGGCATTATGCACAAAGAACCAACTTAGGTTGGCCTGGTTGATTCCGGTCACCATCGGCATCGCGGTAACCAGGTTCCCGGTGATATAGACGAACGTCGTCCAAATCACGGCACCGAGGGTGTACCACACACTCACATAAAGATATTTAACCTTCCGGATCGCCACCGTTCCAAAGACATTGATGGAAAACATCACCCAACAAACCAGAACGAGCAGATCGACGATCAAAGGCATTTCGCCGTATTCCACATTCTGGATCTTGCCTAGGAAAATACAGGTGATTCCGCCAATAAGGGTTAGATTGTAAATCACGGCCGTCGCCACACCCAACTTTTCAGAGAAGAGTTTGGTATGCAGGATGCGAGGAAGTATCCAAAACAGGATGCCCATATTAGACTGCAGCAACCAGCCGTACAGATTGATATTGGTGTGCACCATACGAACCCGCGGCAAGGAGAGATATTCAATTTCTCCGACCGTTGGGGCAATAAACTTAAGTGCGGTCAGCAACCCCATCGTCAACGCCGCCCCAAAGAAGAGAACCGATGAGATAATCATCGTTTTTGCAGCTATATCTTGTTTCATTACTTGGCTTCCTCGGTGGTGTTTGCCCGGATAAAGGCAATGATGTCCAGAATGGTCTGGTCTTTAAGGTGATCGTGCGCTGGCATGGGCGTGCCTGCCACGCCGAGCAGGATCGACTGGAATAACCGCTCGTCGCTCATTGTCGCTTGGTTCAGGAACTCTTTGTTAAGCAGGTTTCGCGGCAGTGGGTGTTCCAGATTATAGGCACCCGGCCCTTTCCCGTTAGCCAGTTTACCGTGGCAGGCCGTACAATATTTCTGAAAGGCTGATTTCCCTATAGCCGAATCTCCAGCGATCAACGCA
>QIHI01000108.1 GCA_003230915.1 Kiritimatiellales bacterium
ATGGACTTCCTCTATGAAAAGGGTTGCCCGACGTTGGTCATGCCCGGTATCTGGAAAAAGCCGAACATTCCGGCACCGATGGTCGAGCCGAAGGCCGACTATTCCGAAACACTCGCCGAACTCATAGGCGACCTAAACCTCTGTTCACGTGAATATAAAAGCCGGATCTATGATGGCGAAGTAAAAGGCTTGAGCGTCGTGAAACCCTTCGTCGGTGTAAACTCCGATGTTCCCTCCGATGCCACCGTAATGCGCGTGGAATACAACAACGACCGCGGCGCAATTTTGGCCGAAGGGATCAACCCCTGGTTCTCCGATATCGACACCTACGATATGACTACCTCGGTCATCGACGAAGCGGTTCGCCGTGTCATCGCCGTCGGCGGCGACATGAACCGCATTGCGATTCTCGATAACTATTGCTGGCCAGATCCAGTCGAGTCGGACAAGATCCCGGACGGCGCGTATAAAATGGCTCAGCTCGTGCGCTCCAACAAAGCGCTCTACGATCTGACCACGCTCTACAAAACCCCCGCCGTTTCCGGCAAGGATTCCTGCAAAAATGACTCCACGCGCGGCGGAAAGAAAATCTCCATCCCACCCACGCTACTGATCTCCTCCATTGGACAGATTGACGATGTCAGCAAAGCCGTCACTATGCCGCTCAAAGATGCAGGCGACCTGATTTACGTGATCGGCGAAACTAAGGATGAGCTTGGCGCGTCGGCGTACTACCGCAAGCTCGCCGAAGAGCAGGGCGCACCCGAAAACTATGGTGGAACCGTTCCGGCGGTCGATGGCGAAACTGCGCTGAAAATCTATGCGGCCATGAATCAGGCCACCGATACGGGGCTACTCAAGTCTGCCACCACGCCGACCAAAGGAGGTCTCGCCATCGCGCTGTCGCTCATCGCCATCGGTGGGCAGCTTGGCGTGGATGTCGATCTATCCGCGCTCGGCGATTTGGATGCGGCAACGCTCCTCTTTTCCGAATCCAATAGCCGCTTCATCGTGACGGTTGCGCCGGAATCGGCGACCGATCTTGAAATGCTATTTTCTGGACTCCCGATCACACAGATCGGAAAGGTAACTGAAGAGAAGAGGCTGGTGCTGAAAGGTGCGGTTAAAGTAGGTCTCGGCGCACTCGTGAAGCCGTTCAAAGGAACTCTGTACGGAGTATAGGTCGACCAGCAACAGGCAAGGTTGATGAAAGTGGTTCTTAAACATGCGGGTAAGTGGCTTTGGTTCGGGTCGCCGGAAAGAGTGCTACGGACGGAGCGAATCGAGGAGGTTCTCCCGATGTTGCGCGAAGCCGAGGCATCGGGCTTATTTGCGGCCGGATTTGTTTCCTACGAGGCGGCACCGGCTTTCGACCATGCTTTCAAGACACATCCCGCCGATGGATTTCCACTGCTTTGCCTCGGGCTATTCAACGCTCCCGATGTGTTAAATGAGATCGAGGAGGAGCAGGATGCGAGCTATGAGGTTGGCGAGCTAAGACCTTCCGTTTCCAAAAAGGATTTTATTTCCGCGATTGACACCATCAAAGAGCGGATTGCCGAGGGAGCGACCTATCAGGTGAACTATACCTACCGCCTAAATGCGGATTTTTCGGGCGATGCCTGGGCCTTCTTTCGCGAATTGGTAAAAGCGCAGAAAACGGACTATGCTGCATTTATTGACACGGGCGATTTTGCGATTTGCTCGGCTTCGCCGGAATTGTTCTTTAGCTTGAACAATGGGAAAGTGGTGTCGAAGCCAATGAAGGGGACGGCGCGGCGTGGCCGGACGTTTGCCGAAGATGGGCAGCAGGCCGAGGCACTGCGGGCATCGGAGAAGAATCGCGCCGAAAATATTATGATTGTCGATATGATCCGAAATGATATTGGCCGTATTGCTAAACTGGGCAGTGTTGAGGCTGTCAGCAGGTACGACGTTGAAAAATATCCGACGGTTTGGCAGATGACCTCTACTGTGCAGGGGGAAAGCGATGAAGGTATTGCTTCCACGATAGAGGCGCTTTTCCCGTGTGCGTCGATCACGGGGGCGCCGAAGGCAAAAACAATGGAGATTATCCGAGAACTGGAAACCACTTCACGTAAAATCTATACGGGTAGCATCGGTTTCATGACACCGGAGGGTGAGGCTTGTTTTAGCGTGGCGATCCGCACGGCGCTGATTGACCGGCGGGCCGGAAACTTGGAGTTCGGGATTGGCGGGGGCATTGTCTGGGATTCGGAGGCCGAGGCGGAATATGAGGAGACGTTGACGAAGGCGCGAGTGCTGACCCAGCCGCGGCCGGAATTCCACCTGCTGGAAACTATGTTGTGGGAGCCGGAGAGCGGAATTTTTCTGTTGGATGAACATCTGCAGCGATTGGGGAAGAGTGCCGCCTATTTTGATGTGCCGTTGGATATTTATGCCATTCAGGCAGCGCTGAACCCGGCTTTCGGAAAAGTTTCGCATAAGATTCGGCTACTGGTTTCTCGGGAGGGAGAGTTTGAGGTGCAGGCCATTCCGCAGGAAAGCGGTGGGGACACCATGGCCATGATTGCGCTGGCGAAGGAGGCGGTCGATTCGCAGAATATTTTCCTGTTTCACAAGACGACGCATCGCGAAGTGTATGAGAGGGTCAAGCTAGAATTTCCCGAGGCCGATGATGTGATTCTTTGGAACGAGCGGGGCGAGGTGACCGAAGGCGGTATGGCCAATTTGGTGATCCGCAAGGGCGGTCGGTTGGTTACTCCGCCGGTCGAGTGCGGTCTGTTGGCAGGAACATTTCGGGCGGCATTGATCAAGTCGGGGGAGATCGAGGAGTCTGTAGTTTCGATTGAGGAGCTAAGGAACGCCGAGGAAATATTTTTGATTAATTCCGTCCGAAGATGGCGTCGGGCGGTGTTTAAGCGGAGCTCCTAGTGAATATATGGGTTTCCATTCTGTTTTGGGCGGGCATTGTTTTGTGGCTGGATGGCTCGCTGGCCTTGCTGTTTCAGGAGCGATGGCAAAAGTGGGTTGGAGAGTTGAATATCCAGCGAATTGCCTTGATTGAAATAGGGCTGGGGACAGTCATTCTGGCGGTACATTATGTTTTGCTTTGAAATCGGCATTAGCAATCCCAGATGCACCTCATTCGTGTTGTAGTTAACTTGAAAAGATGTGAACCGCTACCCTTTGCTTACCTGCAAAGGTATAAAATTGCAGTCTGTGATGAAATAAAGTATGGATTTTAGCGTATGAGAATTATCAGTGGGGTATTGCGCAACCGCCGCTTCAGCGTACCGAAGCAGGACGTGCGACCAACCAAAGAGCGGGTGCGCGAGGCGGTTTTTTCATCGCTCGGCGGAACTTGCGAAGGGAAAAGGGTGCTGGATCTCTTTGCAGGGGCGGGCAGTCTAGGACTGGAAGCTTGGAGCCTCGGTGCGGCGTCCGTGGTTTTTGTGGAGAAAAACCCCACGGTCTGGAAAAACTTGCAACAAAACGTCCAGAGCCTTGATCACGACGGGCTGGGTTTTGTGAAGTGCATCAAAGACGATGCCATCCGCTATCTTGCGCGGGCAGGCGGGCTGTTCGAACTCATTCTGGCCGATCCTCCCTACGACCTTCCCGGTGCCATGGAGCAGACGTTGGCGGGCATTGCCGGGCATTCGGTTTTGACAGGAGAGGGACTCCTGGTGTACGAGTTGCGTTCATCAGACCCGTTCGAGGTTTCCAATGTCTGGAAGCTACTTCGCAACAAGGTCTATGGCGACACGCGCATCTTGGTGTTGCAATTGAAAAATAAGGATACAGCATGAATAAATCGGCCATATGTGCAGGTACTTTCGACCCCATCACGATGGGGCATCTGGATGTCATCGAGCGCGCCTCGCGCATTTTCCCGCATGTGGTGATCGGGGTAGCGACCAAGGCGGGTAAAACCCCGTTGTTCAGTCTGGATGAACGTATTGATTTGGTGCGTCAGTCGGTGGGGCATATCAAGGGAGCTGAGGTCGAGAGTTTCAGTGGATTGCTCGTCGATTTTGCGGAGTCCCAAAAGGTTCGCGTGGTGGTTCGGGGTCTTCGTGCTTTTTCCGATTTTGAGTATGAGTTTCAGATGGCGCTGACCAATCGGAAGCTCAGACCCGAGATCGAAACCCTTTTCTTAATGCCGAAGCAGGACTATAGCTATGTCAGCTCCAGTAATGTTCGGAGTGTAGCCGAGCTTGGCGGGGATACCTCCCCTTTTGTTCCTGAACCTGTCCAGCGAGCTCTTAAGGCTCGATTTCACTAGGCCTCGATATGGGTAAATTCCCCAAAAACCCGATTGATTTCCCCCGGCTGAGTGTGTAGCTTTCCCGACTTGTTTCATTTAGGAGAGGTGTCTGAGTGGTTTAAGGAGCGCGCTTGGAAAGCGCGTGTACGCGCAAGTGTACCGGGGGTTCGAATCCCCCTCTCTCCGCCACTTTTCTGCGAAACGGGAAAGAGCCACGCTGGAATCTCGGTGAAGGCGGGAACAGAATAATTTTAAGCGGAGCGGAGCTCCGTGGTAGATCCCCCCCCCTTTTTTTTTACGCTTTGCTGGTGATGACGGGTTTTGTGCGGTTGGGGAAGCAGGTTGTGCAAATGATGCATTGGGTGCCATCACAGCCGCGGGCGGTGCAGTGCTCGCGGCCATAGGTGATCAATTGCAGGTGGAGTGTTTCCCAGGTGGCTGGCGGGAATAGTTTTTTTAGGTCGGCCTCGGTTTGAACCACATTCTTTCCGTTGGTCAATCCCCAGCGCTGTGCGAGGCGGTGGATATGGGTGTCGACGGGCATTGCCGGAACCTTGAAGGCGTGGATCATGACCACGCTGGCCGTTTTGTGACCGACTCCAGGGAGCTTCTCCATCTCTTCGAAACTCTGGGGGACTTCACGGTCGTATTCTTCAATCAGCATCTCCGAAAGTCGCTTGATGTTCTTCGCCTTGCTATTCGCCAGCCCGCAGCTTTTGATACATTCGAGAATTTCCTCAACGGAACACTTTGCCATCTCTTGCGGCGTGTCGGCCATGGCGAAGAGAGCCGGGGTAACGAGATTTACGCGCTTATCCGTACACTGCGCCGAAAGCAGCACGGCGATGAGCAAGGTGAAGGCATCGGTATGATCGAGTGGAATGGGAACCTCCGGATAAAGTTCATCCAACGTCCTTCCAATATATTCGGCGCGTTCTTTTTTTGTTTTCATAGAGACTGGTTTTGATCGGGCTGTATTTTTCTGAAAGATTGTCGGCGTTCAATTTCATCCACAAATGTTCGAACCTGTTTTTTCGAGTAAAAGATGGTGTTGATGTACACGATTTTCTCGTCGAGGGTCGCCACTTGGGTTCCACTCAGTCGATCAATAAACGCGCGCGATATAACGATTTCAGATAAATCAACCGTGTTCGATTTCCATAATCCAAACTTTTTATTTCTCATTCGAGCTCGAAGAGAATGTTGCGTAAGAAGCGCATTTCGGTGTTTGAGAAAGGGAAGGATGGCGAGGAGAGCCACCCCTGTTACGATCAGGGCCTCTATCGCACGTGCACGCAAAACCAATCCCGTGTCGGCGGGGTTAAACGCTCCGTAGGCCCACCATTTTGTGACAAAGAATAGGATGAAGGAATGTAAAAAAGTCCGAATGGTTAATCGAAAGAGGTTGGGCCGAAGTTCAATGGTTTCCATCGTCATGGTTCGTCGCTCTGCGTGGTCTTTTTCCGGATTCATTTTACGCCCACCACATAGGCAACCCAGCCTTGGGTGTTTTCGTAGGTTTTTCGGAGGCGGAAGATTTCGTCGGATTCGCCCTCGTCGTCGAAGTCGTGCAGGTAGACCTCGGCTTTGGCGAAGCCGGCTTCGAGTAGAATTTCTTGGAGTTCGGGCAGGGTCCAGAGGCGCCAGTCGTAGGTGAAGGCTTTGTTGATTTTCCGAAAGCCCGGCACTTTAAAGTGGATGTGGCAGGTGGTGTGATGGCTAATGGGGTTATATTTGGCCTGCTCCCAGGTGTATTCGAAGTCGGGGATTTTCATGCCGTCGGGCGTGATGAAGCCGGGAATTTCACGGATGTCATCGCATTTTTCGGTGACGGATTCGGTGCCCCCGTAGATGTCCATAACGAAGAGGCCTTCGGTGTTGAGCGAATGAGCGACGGCTCGGAAATAGTTTTTGAGCGTTTCGCGCTGCTTGAAGACGCAGAAGGAAAAGTTGAGCGCAAAGGCTAGATCAACTTTTGGGGTGGCCGCTTCGATTACGTCGCCGCAGATGAGGTGCAGGCGGCTTTTTTGTTCCTCCGAGAGTTCGGCAACGTTGTATTTCAGACCCCAGTCGAGCGTGGGCTGGTGAAAGTCGATGCCCCAGGCCTCATGCATTTTATTGCGCTGCACCCAGCGGGCGGCGAGCTTGGCGGTGCCGCAAAAATCTTCACGTACGGTCAACGGCTTGCGCTTTCGATGTTTTGTATAGACCCGTTTACCGAAGTCGAGGTCGGTATCGACGTTTTGGACGGAGGCTTCGTAGAGCCAGTGAAGGTCGGGGGGTGTTTTTTGTTTGGCCATGGCTCAGCCGTATTGGGTGTAGATCGAGCGGAGGCTGCCGATTAGATTTTCGTTGGCGCAGAGGACACTCGCGCCATGCGGTTCGGCGTGGAGAGGATAGAGTGAGAGACTAGCCCCAGCTTGTTCGGCAATAAGGCCAGCGGCGGCATAATCCCAAAGATAGAGGCTGGTTTCAAAAAATCCGTCACTCGTTCCTGCCGCCACATGGCAAAGATCGAGTGCAGCCGAACCGTTAATGCGTACTTTGCGAGAACGGGTTGCGAGTGCTTCAAAGGTCTTGAAGTGCAACTCCGGATTCGAGTCCATGTGCTTGGAGATGCCCGTGAAAATCATGGCTTCGTCAAGGCGGTCTGTATCTGCAACACGGATGGATTCACCGTTGCACTTGGCGGCCTCTTCGATATGTGCGGTATAGTAGGTGTTGAATTCCGGCGCGAAAACGCAACCAGCCAGCACCTTTGTGCGATATCGTACGGCGACTGAGGCGCACCAGTAAGGGAAGCCGTGGGTATAGTTCATGGTTCCATCGATCGGATCGATGACCCATTCGTAGCCTTCGACCGGGCTCTTCCGGATGTTTTCTTCGCCGAGGATACCGTGGTCGGGGAATTCCGAGGCAATCATCTCTTCGGCCACCTTCTGGCACTCCATGTCGAGTACTAGTTTGACATCGTGGTCGAAGGTTTCGTGGGCTTCGTGGCGGCGGGATGTATTGGCCAGAGCGTGCTTTCCGGCCGCTTCCGCCGCACAGATTGCGACGTCGAGCAGGTGAGTTAGAGCTATTTTTTCCATGGTTTAGTTATGGTCGGCGAAGGTGTCGCTGTAGGAGGGATCGAGTGCGCGCGGCGGACTGAAAATGATGTGGGCGAGCATGGCACTCCGGAGGGCTTCACCTCCCTTGAGAAGCTGAGTGCTGGTCTGAGTGCTACGTGTGGCGGGTAGGGTTCTAACGGCATACGGTACAGGCATTGGAATGCTTTCGGCAGATTGCGGCACTTCAAGCTCCATCGGTTCTTCGATCCCGACTTGCTCGAACTCTTCCATTTCCTGGGCATAGTCGGGGCGTTCGCGGTCTTCCGGCCAGTCGGTCAACTCCGTCGGCTGTGGAGCCATCTGTTCCGCGAGGGTTTCAAAGAACTTCTCCAGCGGCGAGGCGCGCTTAGGCGGGGCTTCACCGGATTGCTCTGAAGGCTTCTTTGCCTTGCCGCCCTTCTCAATGAAGAACTTGAACACGTTCACCACGACAATGACTAAAAAGAAGATTAAGGGAACTAGGTCTTCCATCTCAATACCTCAACGGTTGTCCACAGATTGCGCGGATGTACCCTTCCGTGCAATCTGTGGATGTTCATTCATTATTTACTTTCTTCGGGCGCTGCATCATCGCCGTTGGAGAGCGACTCGCGCATGGAGGTGTCGGCCATGATGTTCTTCATTTTAAAGTAGTCCATCACACCGAGATTTCCTTTGCGGAAGGCTTCGGCCATGGCCAACGGCACTTCGGCCTGGGCTTCGATTACCTTGGCCTGCATCTCCTGGACGCGAGCGCGCATCTCTTGTTCTTCGGCGATGGCCATGGCGCGACGCCCTTCGGCCTCGGCCTGGCGCATGATCTTGTCGGCTTCGGCGCGGTCGGCTTCGAGCTTGGCTCCGACGTTGGCGATTTGCCCGACCCCAGCGACGGAGACATCGGCGATATCGATCGAAACAATTTCGAAGGCGGTCTGGGCATCGAGCCCGCTTTCGAGTACGCGACGGCTGATGGCGTCTGGATTTTCGAGGGCATCTTTGTAGGATGGCATGGAGCCAATGGCACTGACAATGCCTTGGCCTACGCGGGCGATAATGGTGTCTTCGGTGGCGCCGCCGACGAGGCTTTCGAGGTTGGTCCGCACGGTTACGCGGGCTTTAACGAGGAGTCGAATGCCATCTTTGGCGACGGCATCCAGCATGCCGCTTACGGATTTGGCAGGATCGGGGCAGTCGATGACCTTCGGGTTAACGCTGGTTTGGACGGCATCGATAATGTTGCGCCCGGCGAGGTCGATGGCGGCGGCCTGCTGGAATTTCAGGGTAATGTTAGCTTTGTCGGCGGCGATCATGGCACGGACGACGTTTTGCATGCTTCCACCAGCAAGGTAGTGGGCTTCAAGCTGGTTGGGGTTCACTTCGATCCCAGCCTTGGCGGCGGAAATATAGGTCAGCACCACCTGATTCGGCGGAACGTGCCGGAGTTTCATGCCGACGAGATCGCCCCAAATTTTAACTTTAACACCGGAAAATGTGGCGCGGACCCACAACCCGATGACCGGCAGAATAAACGCAAGAACTACAAGAATTAATACAGCAACAACAATGACAATCGGCATGGATAGTCCAGACATGGTTATTTTTCCTTGGGGTTATATTTTTCATCTCTCATTTTTTTAAGTTGTTTGAGCTCATCCGGAATCTGGACGAGCAGGCGGCGTCTCTGAAGCAGGCTGAGTACGAGCGCGCCCGTGCCCATGCTCACCACGACCAGTTGCACAGACCAACTGATGGCAGGGATGGTGGTGGCGATGTAGATTACGGCCAAGCCGAGCGCCATAGACAGCAGGACACCGCCAATCGAGGTGCTTTTGGAGCGCAGGATCAGCGAGCCGACCACCAGTCCCATGATGATGCGGCTGGTGTAGGCCATGAATCCCCAACCGCCGAGAATTAGTGCACCGAGCGGTGCGCCGATGATGGAAGAGAGGCTCATAATTCCGAATATCGGAAGTGTTAGTGCAAACAGACCACCGACCCAGAGGCATTTCAGCGGAGAGGTGCGGATCAGTTGCGAGGACATGGCGGTGGTCATTGGAAACAGACTGATGAACGGAACGCCGACGAGCAGGGCGGCGAGAAACCACAGGCCACGGGCATAGAGCCGATCTAGCGAGAAGGTGGGCGCGGCCTGTGGGATGGCACGGTGTAGCTGGCCGGCCACGATACCTTCGGTGGGTACGAGTTCCTTGTTGGAAGAGTAGGTCAAGTCGCCGCCGATACGTGCGTTGCGCTGGAGGATGATTTCCGGCGCCACGATATCCAGATTCCCGGCAATGCTTCCGGCGATGGTGACGACTCGGCTGGCCGTGATGGAGACATCGCCCTGAGTCTCGCCTTCGAGGATCACGCTATTACCGAAGAAGCGGATGCTTCCGCCAATGTGTGCTTCTGGGGAAATCTTGACCGTATCGCCGATGGCCATGAGGTTGCCGCCGACGGTGCCGCCAACCTGTACGGTTTTTCCCATCAGTCGGACATTGCGCTTGGCCATTCCGGTTAGATCGATGAGGTTTCCCATTCCCCAGACATTTCGCTCGAATTCACCGCCGAGATTCATCTGATTCCCGCTGAACAGGAAGAGATCCTCCTTTACGAGTCCGTTCACCTCGGCCTCGTTCGTATAGATCCATTGTTCTTCGGCAAGGGTTTCGGCCATCGCAACGGTATAGGTGTTGGTGGCGGCGAAGCGAATAGCCTGCGCTTGGGCGGTCAGCAATCCGGCTGTTATGAGAAATAGGAGGGTACGGTGCATAATTAGCTTTTTACGACGGAGACATGACCGTCTGAGGTGGTGGAAATTTTTATAGGTTGGCCGGCTTCGATCCATTCGCCATCGGCCATTACGTCGATGCGCTTGCCGTTGAAACGGGCGATGCCTGACGGGCGCAGGGTGGAGACCGCTTCGCCGGTGGCGCCGACGGGAAACGTATCGACCTCATTGTGAGCCTTATAATCCTTGGTGCTAGCCGTGAGCGACAGGCTTTTCCCAATCCGGCTTTTCGGGAAATATTTAATCCAGACCACGAAGGTCACAATCCCAACCAGCAACAGGGCAAAGGCACTCAGCATGTTCCACGGTGCGGGAAAGTTCCACCAGCCCACACCGGCCGCCGCCACCCAGGCCACGGATCCAAAAATTCCGAGGATACCACCCGGCAGAAAAATCTCCGTTCCAATCAGGAGAAAGCCCACCAGCAGAAGAGTAATGTATAGCGATGTAGGTTCCATGAGCGGAATACTATGGGGAAGGCGGGAGGATTGGAAGCTAGAAGCGCGATAGTAGTCTGTAAATTAAAATACCCACTAGTACCTCATGCCAGACACGTAGTGAGGCTGGCGCACCGAGACGGCAGCGAAGCGGCAATGAACCTTTCTTCAATTCACGACAAACGAGGATGAGCGTATCGGCAATGGAGTAAGAGATACATTTGCCTCAGAAAAGTTGGGTATTTTAATGTACAGTCTATCAACAAGAAACTTCTTGCTCGGAGGGGTTGACACGCCTATTCGGCTACTATAACTTCCCGCCCTTGTACTTTTTACCGAAATCCATTGAGAGGATGATTTGCAATGAAAACTTTTGTGCCCAAAGAGGCTGATGTTGTACGTGAATGGTTCGTGGTTGATGCCGCGGGAAAAACGACAGGCCGTTTGGCGGTTGTGATTGCTAATACGTTGCGCGGACGTAACAAGCCCACCTACACCCCGCACGTTGATACCGGTGCGTTTGTTGTCGTGACTAATGCCGACAAGATTAAACTGACTGGCAACAAGGAAGAGAAGAAGATCTATCAGGACTATTCGGGCTATTCCAGTGGTCGCACCGAAACCAAAGCGAAGGATATCCGCGCCAAGAACCCGGAGCGGATCATCACCCAGGCGGTTAAGGGCATGTTGCCGGTCAACCGGCAGAGCCGCCAAATCCTCACCCGCTTAAAAGTCTACGCTGGTGCGGATCACCCGCACGCCGCGCAACAGGTGCAGGAACTTAAAATTTAACGATCAGCAGGAAAATTATCATGGCTAAAAAAGATACCTTAGAACTAGCGGCAACCGGTCGGCGCAAAACCTCCATCGCACGTGTGCGCATGGTAGCGGGTAGCGGAATAATTACCGTCAACGGATTGGAAGTTAACGATTATTTCCAAACTGCAATGCAGCGGGAACTGCTCAAGAAGCCGTTCATCACCGCGGATGTGGTAGGTAAATTTGATGTGATCGCCTCCGTTAAGGGTGGCGGAAAATCCGGACAGTGCGGCGCGGTGGTTCATGGGGTTGCCCGTGCATTGGCCGGTTCCGACGAGGAGTTGCGCGACGTACTTAAGAAAGCCGGATTTATCACTCGTGATGCTCGCGTGAAAGAGCGTAAAAAGCCGGGTCAGCCGGGTGCACGTAAACGGTTCCAGTTCTCCAAGCGTTAATCGCTGGGCAACCCCGTTGCAAAAGCCTCCCGAAACCGGGGGGCTTTTTTTGTTTTCCAACCTTTGTGAAATAGTTTTAATCCAACCTCTTAAAAAGGACGAACTCATGTATTCAAACCTAGAACTACCGAAAGGCTTTAAATGCGCGGGAATCGCTGCTGGGATCAAGGCCGATGGGTCAAAGGACATGGCGCTGATCCTTTCCGAAGAACCCGCCACCGCCGCCGGAGTTTTCACTACGAATCAAGTATGTGCCGCCCCCGTTAAACTGTGCCGGGAGCATTTAGCACATGGGTCGGCACGAGCCATCGTACTTAATAGTGGAATCGCCAATGCTTGCACCGGTTCTGCCGGTATGGTGGCCGCGCGCGGCATGGCCGCCGAGGCCGCCGAGGCCATCGGTTGCCAGGAATCGGAAATTTTTGTCTGTTCCACCGGGCGGATTGGGCCGCAGTTGCCACTGGATAAAATCGTAGTTGGTATCGGAAACCTATACTCCGCCGCATCCGGTGGGAATGTGCAAGCTACCGCCGAGGCCATGATGACCACCGACACTCGGCCCAAAGTTTCGGTCGCCGAGACTCAAGTGGACGGGAAGAGTGTTAAAATCGTTGGCTTCGCCAAAGGGGCCGGCATGATTGAGCCGAATATGGCTACGATGCTTTCATTTATCACCACTGATGCCGCCGTCGAATCGCAAGCGTTGCAGGCCGCCCTGAAAAAGGCGGTGGATCTGAGCTTTAACCGGATTACGATCGATGGCGACCAAAGCACCAACGATACCGTCCTCGCGCTCGCCAACGGTGCAGCGGGCAACGTGCCGCTCGGCGAAGCTTCCAAAGGGTGGGAAGAATTTTCCGAAGCACTGAACAACGTCTGCCACGAGTTGGCGCTGATGATTGTTCACGACGGCGAGGGGGCCGATAAGTTTGTGACCGTCCATGTAACTGGTGCTGAATCGGATGCCGCCGCCGATCTCGCCGCGCGGTCGGTCGCGAACTCGCTTTTGAATAAAACCGCTTGGGCAGGAGAATATCCTAATTGGGGGAGGGTGATGGACTCCATCGGCTACTCCAAGGCGCGGGTCGATGAAGATCGGGTTTCGATCCGCTACGATGGCGTACAGGCGGTTGCTAATGGTATGCGGACGGAAATTCCGCAAGCGGAATTGATTAAGGTGGTTTCCCAGTCCGATTTTGCTATAAATATTGACCTGCATCTTGGGGAGGGAAGCGCCACGGTCTACACCTGCAACTGTACCGAGGAATATGTGCGGATCAATGTAGAGTAGAACGAAATACGCAAGGGATTAACTCAATGGACAAGTTTATCGAAAAAGCCGCCGCTCTGACCGAAGCGCTACCCTTCATCCAACAGTTTCGCGGCGAGACCGTGGTGGTGAAGCTGGGTGGCAGCATCATGGAGCACGAGGATGGCTACAGCCGGATTATGCAGGACATTGCATTCATGGAATGCGTCGGGCTTCTTCCGGTGGTGGTGCATGGCGGTGGCAAGGCGATTTCTCGGTCGATGAAGGCGGCGAATATTGCGCCCAACTTTGTGCACGGTTTGCGCGTGACCGATGACGCCACCACTCGGGTGGTGGAACAGGTACTGAACCACGAGGTGAATCCCCGTCTTGTGGAAATTATTCAGCGGTTCCACGGCAAGGCGCGTGGTATCCACGGCGAGGATATTCTCCGGGTGGACAAGTTGACCGGTGAAGATCCGAAAACCAACACGCCGTTCGATTGGGGCTATGTAGGTAAGATTAACCAAGTGGATATCGAGCCCATTCTGGCCTATCTGCGCTCGGATATTGTTCCGGTCATCACGCCGCTGGGACGGGGTGCCGACGGCCATCTATACAACATTAACGCCGATGATGCGGCCACGGCGATCGCTTGTGCGCTGAACGCACGCAAGCTGGTGTTCTTGACGGATGTGCCCGGCCTGCTACTTGACCCAGAAGATAAAGCCTCGTTGATCTCATCGCTCCATTTAGGCGAGGTGAACGAATTGATCAAGCGCGGGGTGATCACCGGCGGAATGCTACCGAAGATCAAGGGTATGATGGGGGCTGTGCAGTCCGGTATTAAGAAGGTGCACATTATTGATGCATCAATGCCGCACTCTCTTCTTCTGGAACTGTTTACGAATGAAGGAGTGGGGACTGAAATAACGGAATAGAAGAATGAATACTCAAGAGATCGCAGATTTACAGAAAAATTATCTTATTCCAACCTATGCACCGGAACTGGCTCTCGTCGAAGGTTCGGGTACAAGCGTGTGGGATGCGGAAGGGAACGAGTATCTCGATTTTGTGTCGGGCATTGCCGTTACCAATATAGGCCATTGCCATCCGAAGATGGTGCGGGCAGTACAGGATCAGGTCGAGACACTGGTTCATATTTCCAATCTCTACTACAACGAAAAGCAACCGCAGTTAGCAAAGGCTCTCGCGGAGCACTCCGGGCTGATGGACGCAAAGTGCTTTTTCTGCAATTCGGGGGCGGAAGCCAATGAAGGCCTGATCAAACTGGCCCGGTTGTGGGGGAGCGATCAGGGCAAGTTTGAAATTGTTACCATGCAGCAGTCGTTCCACGGGCGGACGCTTGCCACACTGACCGCTACCGGACAGGAGAAGATCAAGATAGGTTTCGGCCCGCTACCGAAAGGGTTTGTCTACGCCAACTTCAACGATCTTCAATCGATTGAAGATGCCATCACACCCAAGACGGTCGCCGTATTGGTCGAGGCGTTGCAGGGCGAAGGCGGCGTAATTCCCGCCGACCCAGAGTTTCTTTCCGGCCTGAGGAAGCTGTGCGATGAAAAAGGTATCCTATTACTGTGCGACGAAGTGCAGTGCGGTATGGGGCGGACGGGAAAATGGTTCGGTTTCCAGAATTATGATGTGCAGCCCGACGCGTTCTCTTTGGCAAAAGGTCTCGGCAATGGTTTTCCGATTGGAGCGATCGTTGCAGGTTCAACGCTGGCCAATACCTTTCAGGTGGGTCATCACGCCACGACTTTCGGCGGAACACCACTGGCCTGCTCTGCCGCGTTGGCGGTGATTGAAGTGATTGAAGACGAGGACCTGATCGCCAATACGACGATGATGGGGGCCTATTTGGTGGAAGGGCTCTGCGAGATTTCTATGAAGCATAAACAATGGATTTCCGGCGTTCGAGGGCTGGGATTATTGCTCGGGTTGGTGCTCGATGTGCCAGCGCTTCCGCTGCAGAAAAAATTACAGGAAAAAGGGATGCTCTCACTAGCCACTGCAGGTAATGTGTTGCGTTTATTGCCCCCATTGAATGTTTCGCAAAAGGAGATCGATCAAGCGCTCCGGTTGATCCGCGAAACCTGCGAGGAATTGAATCCTGAAATGGCGGCTCTGTCGCCGAATCCATAAGAGCGTAGACGAGTGCTTCCAGCCTCGTTGCGTTGGTTGAGTTTTTTTAACAAAGAAGGAGAATTAAAAATGGCATATGATTTAACCGGAAAAGTAAAACTGGTCCAGGACGCCCAGACGTTCGGGAGTGGATTCACAAAACGCGAAGTGGTGGTGACCGTCGAGGACGGAAAATATCCACAGGAGATCAGTCTGGAATTCGTTCAAGATAAGGTGAGTTTGCTCGATAATATTCAGCCGGGGCAGGAAGTAACCATTACCTTCGACATCCGAGGGCGCGAATATAACGGGCGCTACTTTAACAATCTCCAAGGTTGGAAAATCCAATCTGATGCTCCGGCGCCTGCTCCTACCACCACCGACGAAAAACCGCCAGCTTCCGATAAGGATGTCCCCGCCGATTTTAATGACTACGAAGACGATATCCCGTTTTAAACTAGGAAGGAATGAATCATGAAAGTTGTACTCGCTTATTCTGGTGGTCTGGATACCACCGTCCTGTTGACTTGGCTTCAGGAAAAATATGATGCCGAAGTCATCTGCTATTGCGCCAATGTCGGCCAGGAAGAGGAGCTTGATGGCCTTGAAGAAAAGGCTCTAAAGCATGGTGCGGTAAAGTGCTATGTCGACAATGTCGAAGAGGAGTTTGCCGCCGACTATATCTATCCGATGATGCAGGCCAATGCCATCTACGAAGGCACCTACCTGCTCGGCACCTCCATCGCCCGCCCGCTTATTGCAAAGCGTATGATCGATATCGCTATCGCCGAAGGCGCCGAAGCCATCTGTCACGGTGCAACCGGGAAAGGAAACGATCAGGTTCGTTTCGAGCTGACGGCGTATGCGCTGAAACCCGATGTTAAAGTCATTGCACCTTGGCGGATGCCGGAAGACTTCCCGTTTGTGGGGCGTCCCGACATGATCAAATATCTGGAAGAGCGCGACATTCCGTGTTCGGTTTCCGCCTCCAAGCCCTACAGCATGGATCGCAACATGTTGCACATTAGCTTTGAAGGTGGAATTCTGGAAGACCCATGGAACGAGCCGGACGAAAACATGTGGTGTATGACCAAGCCGCTTAGTCAGGCCGCCGATGAACCGGAAACCATTGAAGTTAGTTTTGAAAAAGGTATTCCGGTCGCGGTTAACGGTGAAAAATTCAGCCCAGCCGCCCTGCTGAAAAAACTCAACGCATTGGGCTGCGAGCATGCCGTTGGTCGCATCGATATCGTCGAAAACCGCTATACTGGGATGAAGGATCGCGGCGTGTATGAAACGCCCGGCGGCACCATTCTGCACCACGCGCACCGCGCGATAGAATCCATTACGATGGATCGCGAAGTCATGCACCTACGCGACTCGCTCATCCCGAAATATGCCGAACTAGTCTACAACGGCTACTGGTTCGCGCCCGAGCGCGAAATGCTTCAGGTCGCGATTAGCCAGAGTCAGGAAACCGTCACCGGCGATGTGCGCCTCAAACTTTTCAAGGGAGGGGTGCATGTCTGCGGTCGCCGGTCGCCGTACTCACTCTACAGTCCCGAACTCGTCAGTTTCGACGAGGCGGGTGGCTACGACCAGTCTGACGCCACCGGCTTCATTAAGATCAATGCCTTGCGCCTGCGCGTCGGTGCTACGATGAAGGCGAGGAACAAGACTTAGGTTGTGAGTTTATAGTAGACCTGAAAAAGCGTTCCTTTTGGAGCGCTTTTTATTTTTACGGGGTCGTTCTCTTACGAAGGTTTTGGGCCGCCTGCATCGGGTTTCCCCTCGGCGGCATTATTATAAAATCGCTGGGTGGGATAAGCGAGATCGATGTTCGTAGTAGCGGCAAAGGCAATGAGGATATCCTTCCAGATTTGGCTTTCGGAGCTACGCCGCTTACGCGGGTCGCAGAGGTAGCGGATGGTGAGGGTAACGCCCTGATCGACGACGGAGGTCCATACGATGGGCGTGAGATGCCGGAAGTAGATCAGGAATTTACGGGCGGCTTTACGGACTTCTCTTTCAGCCTGCTGATCGTGGATGGCAGAGTGCTGTTTGGCGATGTCTCCGAGTAACTTTTCGGCATCCTGCCAGTCACTTTCAAAGGTGATGGTGATGGGAATTTCGTTCCAGATAAAGTTAAACCCCTGAGCGTAATTGGCTAAGGCACAGGTGAAGACGAGGCCGTTTGGAATATGGATGATCCGCCCAGTACTTTGGTCGGCATCGACCCAGTTCCCGATTTCCAATAGGCTAAATGCGAAGGGTCGTAGGTCGATTACATCCCCGGCATGTTCGCCGATTTGGATGCGGTCGCCAATGACGAAGGGTTTTCGTCCTGCAATAAAGAGCCATGCGGCAAGGTTGGTCAGCGGGTCCTTTAGAGCAATGGCCAGGCCGGCAGAGACCAACCCCAGATAGGCGCCGATGCCTGATTGCCCTTCGATCCAAATGTTGAGTAGAACAATGATGCAGATAGCAACTACGGTGTAGGTATAGGTTTTACGCGTCATGTAACGCTTGGTGGGATTTTTAATACGCTGATCCGTAATTTTTGAAAGAATCCGGAGGATGGCTACGGCGGACAGGATGACCAGAAGAGAAAGTACGGTGTGGAAGTGGATGGACGAACCTAATTCTAGGTGCTTGAGCCAGTTAGTGAATTGATTCCAGTATTCCATGGGTATGGCTCCTTCCTGGGCGTGATCGAATCGGAAAATTTCTCGTTAGAAATAATCTAGCACGAAACCTTTCTTTTGCAAGGGCGAGCGATTTTACCCCGCCTCTTCATTTTTGGGCGTCCTCTAATGACCTACAATTTATCGGTTCCGACCATTGGAAATGCAGGGGGGTTGTGTATAGTCGCGCGCATTGATTTTAGGAGTGGTGATGTCAGAGAAAATTTTTCCGATGAATAAGGATCAGCTGGAGGCGTTGACGGAGCGTTTCCCGACCCCGTTCCATATCTATGATGAAAGGGGTATTCGCGAAAATGCGCGGCGGCTGAAGGCGGCGTTTGCGTGGAACCCGGGCTTCAAGGAATATTTTGCGGTGAAGGCCGCTCCGAACCCGTATTTGATGAAGATTCTCAAGGAGGAAGGCTTTGGCTCGGATTGTTCGTCGTACCCAGAGCTGCTTCTTTCGGAGAACGTCGGCGTGGTGGGCGAGGATATTATATTCACCTCCAACGACACACCTGCCTATGAATACGCGAAGGCGAAAGAGCTGGGTGCAATTATTAACCTTGATGACATTACCCATATTCAATATTTGGAAGATGAGGTGGGTCTGCCGGAGCTGGTGTGCTGTCGCTATAACCCAGGGTCACTCAAGGCCGGAAATGCGATTATCGGCCATCCGGAAGAGGCGAAGTATGGCTTCACCCGCAAGCAGTTGTTCGAGGGCTACCGTATCCTGCGCAACAAGGGCGTGAAACGCTTTGGTTTGCATACGATGGTGGCATCGAACGAACTGGAGGGCTCCTACTTCGTGGAAACCGCACACCTGCTGTTCGAGCTTGTCGGGGAGCTGACTGCTGAACTAGGCATCGAATTTGAGTTTGTCAATATTGGTGGCGGCATCGGTATTCCGTACAAGCTGGAGGATGAAGCCGTCGATCTTGAAGCGGTTGGCGAAGGCATTCGAAAGCTCTACGAGGAGTGGATTATTGGTAAAAGACTCAAGCCGCTCGGCTTGCGAATGGAATGCGGTCGGATGGTAACGGGGCCATATGGATATCTCGTTAGCCGAGTGCTACACAAGAAGAATACCTATAAGCAGTTTGTGGGACTCGATGCCTGCATGGTGAACCTGATGCGCCCGGCTATGTATGGGGCATACCATCATATCACTGTATTGGGTAAGGAGAGCATGCCGCTAGATTATATTTGCGACGTAACCGGATCGCTTTGCGAAAATAACGATAAGTTTGCGATTGATCGGGCGATCCCTCAAGTGGATATTGGCGATCTCGTGGTAATCCATGATGCCGGTGCGCACGGCCACTCAATGGGCTTCAACTACAACGGCAAGTTACGTTCGGCGGAACTGTTGCTCCGAGAGGATGGCGAGGTCGTCCAGATCCGGCGTGCTGAAACCGTCGAGGATCATTTTGCTACATTGGATTTTGGCGGGTTAAAAAGTTTCGAGGTATAAACAATGTATTTTGAAGGAACATACACCGCATTGGTCACTCCGTTTTCCGCTGACGGATCGGTCGATTTCAAAAAGCTTGAAGAGCTCGTTGAGTTTCAAATTCTCGGCGGCGTGGATGGAATTGTTCCGGCTGGGACGACCGGAGAATCGCCAACGTTGCGGACGGAAGAACATTTGAAAGTAATTCGGACTGTCATGGAGAAGTCTGCCGGTCGCTGCAAAGTTATTGCGGGTACTGGAGCCAACTCGACCGCCGAGGCCATCGAACTGACTACTGCCGCCAAGGAGTTTGGTATTGATGGAACGTTGCAAGTGACACCGTATTATAACAAGCCGAATGTTTCGGGCTTGGTGCAGCACTTTTCCGCTGTGGCTGATCTTGGTATTCCGGTGGTGCTCTACAACGTACCCGGTCGGTCGGCCTGCGAGATTCCGTTGGAAGTGGTTGCCGAGCTATCGCAACACGAGCATATCGTTTCTGTGAAGGAAGCGGCGGGGTCGGTCCAACGGGTCATCGACATTAAAGCACAATGTGATATTGAAGTGCTCTCGGGCGATGATTCGCTCGCACTGCCGATGATCAAAGAGGGGGCGCTGGGTGTCATTTCCGTTGCGTCGAACCTTATCCCGGCCGAAGTGGTTGCGCTGGTTTCCGCCGCGCTTGCAGAGGATTATGGAATCGCCCAGGTACGATACGACAAATATGCTCAGTTGTTTGATGATTTATTCATCGATACCAATCCGATCCCAGTCAAAGCCGCCATGGCCATGAAGGGGCTCATCGAAGAAACCTATCGCTTACCGATGTGTTCGATGACGGAGGATAAAAAAGTCGTGCTAGAAGCATCGCTCAAAAATGTAGGAGTTCTCTAATGGCCACTAAAGTTGTAGTTCTCGGAGCGGGTGGCCGCATGGGTAAAGCCCTGATTCGCTGCATCATGGAAGAAAAGGTTCCAGGTCTAGAGCTCCATGGAGCGGTCGACCTTTGGGATGTTCCTGAGCTTGGAAAGGATGCCGGCTTGATGGCCGGCACCAAGGAAGCCGGAGTTAAGCTGATCAACAACCTTGAAGAGGTAGGTGCGGACGCCGATGTGATTGTCGACTTTTCATCGCACTTCGGAACGGCTGGCAATGCGCCACGAATCGCGGAGTGGGGCACGGCATGGGTGATCGGTACAACGGGTCTGAATGAAGAGGAGCTGGCCGCCATCGATGCGGCGGCGGAAAAAAGTGCTATCGTACTTTCGGGGAACATGAGTCTTGGTGTCAACCTGCTCTGCAACCTAGTCGAGGCCGGTGCTCGCGCGCTGAAAGGCAAGGGCTACGACATTGAAGTGCTCGAACGCCACCACAACCAAAAGGCGGATTCGCCCAGCGGTACCGCACTCATGCTCGGCCGTGCGGCAGCCGAAGGGTATGACTGGGATTTAAAGGATGTGCAGGTGGATGGGCGTACCGGACTGCCGGGCGAACGACCTCAAGAGGAAATTGCTTTCCATGCCATCCGCGGCGGAGATATTGTGGGCGACCACACCGTTATGTTTGCGGGTATGGGCGAGTTACTCGAACTCTCGCACCGCGCCACCCATCGCGACGTCTTCGCCATCGGGGCGCTACAAGCTGCCGCATGGGTAGCAGGGAAAGAGCCTAAACTCTATAGCATGAAGGATGTACTGAGCCTTTAGGAATTTTTAAAAAGGTGGAGCCGCTCCTCGATCACCAGAATAAATAGGGTGAAATAGGGTCGGAGATTTCATGTATACCACTACTTTCGTGAACGGTCAGAAAGAAAGTACCCCCTTAAATTAGTCTCGGAATTCGCATCGACATTGATCGGGTCGGTTTCTATATTGAGCGGCCTTGTTTAAAAGGATCTGGCGTATGAAAAATGGACTTCTTTCCCTGCTTGGTTTGGTGTTGCTGTCGGCGTGTAGCCGCGAGGAAACGCAAACCTATCAAACCCCGAAACAGCAGCGACCGGTTGCGCCCGTCATACCAGCCGCACCGCAACCGGCCGGAACCGGATTTACGGCAACCCTTCCAGAAGGCTGGGCCGAACAACCCGGTTCAGGCATGCGCAAGGTTAGCTATTCCATCGAAGGCACCTCCATCGATTTTTACCTTATTTCGCTCTCCATGGGCGACGTGCCGAGCAACGTCAACCGCTGGCGCGGACAGGTCGGACTTGCGGATGCAACACCGGCCGCGATTGCACAAGACGTTAAAACTTTTCAGGCGGGCGGACGCGATGTGAAGTACATCGCGATCTACAACGAAGAAGGAGACAAGGGCATCATCGCTGCCATCGTTGATTTTTCCCCGACGTACTGGTATTTCACCGCTAAGGGTTCTGTCGATGAGCTTAAAGCCCATGCTCCTGCCATCCTGAGTTTTCTCGAATCCCTCCAGTTTGAGGGGCATAATCACTAATGAAGTGGATCGTTGACTTTTTCCTCTCGCTCAAACTGACCGTGGTATTGCTCTGCTTGAGCATGGTGCTGGTGTTCGCCGGGACACTGGCTCAGGTGGACAAGGGCATTTGGACGGTGATGGATCAATATTTTCGGTGCTTCATCGCTGAAATCGACCTGTACGTGTTTTTCCCGCGTTCGATGGACATCCCTAACATCCGGATTCCTTTTCCCGGCGGATTTCTTATTGGTTGGTTGCTGGTCATTAATCTTGTCACGGTACATTGGACCAGTTTCAAGGTGCAGGTGAGTGGGAGCCGCCGGATTGCGGGCATCGTGATGCTACTCCTTGGCATACTGGTGACCGTCGGCGTCATGTTTGGCTGGGGTGTGGCTCCGGTGGCATCCACGGAGAGCGATGCCTTCTGGCGAGTCTTCCTGCGCCTTGGGCGCGGCACACTCGCGGCGGTCGTGTTCTATGTGGCGTGCCTGCTGCTCTACCGCAAGCGCGCCGGCATGGTGCTACTGCACGGCGGCATCCTGTTTCTGTTGGTCGGTGAATTTGCGACAGCCCTGTTTGCCGTCGAGGCCACCATGACGATCAAGGAAGGGGAGACCATCAACTACGTCGACCGCTCCCAGCAGCTGGAACTGTCGTTTACCGATACGTCGCATCCCGATTTCGATACCACAACGGTGGTTTCTGGCGATGTGCTGAAGAATGGCGCATTCATCAAACCCGCTGGACTTCCGTTCGACATTAGGATCAATCGCTACATGATCAACTCGAACAATCCCCAGCCGCTCCAGAAGATCTCCGAATCTCTCCGGAGTCGCTATCCGCAATACGAAGGCTATGGCTCTCGCCTCTACGTCGCCGCGTTGCCGGAAGTCAGCGGGGCAGGAGGTGCACGCAATGCTCCGGCCGTCGATGTCGAGTTCTTCAACCGCGCCACTGGGGATTCATTGGGGCGCTACATCCTCTCGCTCTGGTTCTATCCAAACTTTGTCAACCGTTCATGGGACATGCCGACGAACATTGCCGTGGACGGCAAGACCTACACAACCTACTTCCGCTTTCGGCGGGAATACCTGAAATCGCCCAGCGGCAACCCGTTCTCCGTCCAGCTCCTCGACTTCGTACACGAAAAATACGAAGGCACGCAGATGCCGAAGGATTTCGCTAGTCAGATCCTGCTCGTCAACGAAGGCGACAATATCGAGCGCGAGTTACGCATCTGGATGAACAATCCCCTGCGCTACGCCCGCCGCACCTTCTACCAGCAAGGCTATCTACCTGACGACAGCGGTACCGTTCTGCAGGTCGTCCGCAACGATAGTTGGATGATTCCGTACCTCTCCTGCATGATCGTTTTTGTTGGCATGGCCGCGCAGTTTATCCAGTCTTTGGGTCGCTACCTAAGGAGAGATGCCTAATGCGAAAGCTCATCACCAACATCATCGTGGTGCTTTTTGCCCTATGGTTTTTCCAGAGTGGGGTGAAACCGCCGAAGGAAACCAGCGCGGATTTCCAGCTCAATGCCTTTGCGCACCTGCCCGTGAAGTACGGCGGGCGCAAGAAACCAATCGATACACTGGCGCGTAATTTTTTGACGGTGCTGTCCGATAAGCAATCTCTCCGTATGGCAGACCGGAAGAGGATTACCGCAACGCAATGGCTGCTCGATAATATCTCCGGCCGTCCCGAAGCGATGGACTATAAGGTGTTCCGCATCGAAAACCTCGATGTACTCTCAGGCCTCGGGCTGGAGGAGCGCAAACGGTTCCGCTATTCTTACCGCGAGCTATTGCCCAACCTTGGGAAGATCGATGCCGCCGTCCGTTCCGCCCACGGCAAGGAGGATCGCCAGCGCGATCTCTATGATAAGCAGGTCATAAAGGTAGCGAATAAGATATTCTTCTATCAAAATATGATGGCCTCGTTCGAAGACCCGACGGCAATCCCGACGGAGCAGTTGATGGCCACGGTGCAGCGCTATATTCGGTTGGAAAACTACTCGATCCCGCTCGTTATTCCGCGAACCCCCGGCAACCCAAGGTGGCGGCCGTTGATGAGCGCGCTGCTCGCCTCGCATCCGGCCATGAACGCCGTGATCGAGGGGCACGATATTTCCGTCGATCCATTGGCGCTGCATTTGAACGCGATGCTTGCGGCGTACCGAACGGGCGATGTGGAGCTATTCAACAGCGAGCTAATGGAATATGGAGCATTGCTTCAGGCCGACACTCCCTCCGTGTTTGAAAAACTCTCCTTCGAGGTATTTTACAACCGTCTTGGCGCATTCATGAAATCCGCGTCGCTCTATCTTTTGGTCTTTGTCCTCAGCCTCTTCGGCTGGCTCTTCCGCAAGGAAGGCCTAGTCGGCGCGGCGCGTACGCTGATGGTCTGCGCGTTCATTCCACATACCTTGGCCATCATCGCCCGCGTTCTCCTTTCCGGCTACCCACCCGTCACCAATCTCTACTCGTCCGCCATCTTTATCGGCTGGGCGGCGGTCGCAGCAGGCATCGTCATCGAGCTTGTTTTTCGGAAAAAGGCGGCGGGCATGGGGAATCTGGTGGGTGGCATTGCCGGGTTTACCACACTGCTTATCGCGCACTTCCTCTCGGGCGATGGCGATACGATGGAGCAGATGCGCGCCGTACTCGATACCCGCTTCTGGCTGGCGACACACGTGATCACCATCACCCTCGGCTACATGGGGACCTTCGTCTCCGGCACCATTGCCATCTTTTATATTTTCGCCGGGCTGTTCACCCGGCGGCTAGACGTAGAGACCGGCGAAAACCTGTATCGCATGATGTACTCCACCACTTGCTTTGCGCTGTTGCTCAGCTTTGTCGGCACCGTGCTCGGCGGATTGTGGGCGGATGATTCGTGGGGGCGCTTCTGGGGTTGGGATCCTAAGGAAAACGGCGCGCTGATGATCGTTATCTGGAACGCCATTATGCTGCATGCACGCTATGGAAGAATGGTGACCCCGCGCGGTTTCGCGCTCATGGCCGTGGGCGGGAACATCGTCACGGCGTGGTCGTGGTTCGGTGTCAATCAGCTTAGCGTTGGGCTGCACTCCTACGGTTTCACTGAATCCGCCAGCTTCTGGCTGATGGTTTTCTGCGCCTCGCAGTTCGCCATCATTCTGCTCGGCGCCGTTCCCCTCCGGTGGTGGCGAAGCAAACAATAAAATAGGATAGACACCTTTTTCCCGTCATCAATGTTGAATGTTGAGACCTGACCTTGATGCCCTGAAATCCTTGGGTGTATAGCCCCGAGGTCAAACTGGAAAGGTTGATGCCTGCGAGCCTTCCGGTGAGCGGATTGAATGACGAAGTGGTTTTGACTCCGTTACCGAGCGTGTATTCGATTCGCGAACCTCTTCCCATGCACCCTTTCTATAGATCTAAAAATCCGCTGCCAAACCGAAATGGTAAAAAGATAGGATCGATACATTTTTTTGGTAGACACGCAAGATTGAGGGTCTTGTGGCCGTTAAGGCCGTGTGGGTTCGACTCCCACCTCGAGCACCATTCTCTGTTGAGGACTTTGCAGAACTCAACACCCTTTGCCCTCGTCTTTGAGGGAGAGCCCGCATCACCCATCCAATTCGTGAATCTTATGAATGATATTCACAAGCTGCTCTCCCTTGTCCGTCAGAGAATAGACCGTTCGAGGGGGTAGTTCTTTGAACTTTTTTTTATGCAACAGCTTGTAGGAGGTCAACTTTCGAAGCCGCTCTGAAAGTACCTTCGTTGAAATTCCAGTGATGTGCCTCTCAAGAGCGCCGGGCCGATTAACGCCCTCCTTAACAGACATAAGAACGGAAACAGACCATTTGCAGCCCACTATCTGTTCGAGGCATTCGTAGTTTTTTCGCATAGTTGCCGATTTTTTTTCATTCATGACGTCAATATTTTACACCATTTTATGCCCTACGCACTGAAAAGTGCCTCCTTTTTCAAGCAAGAGATTTCGAATACGGTCTAGCTGTTGGTCGGAATGGTTCTGGTTGGCGGTTAAATTAAAAGGAGAAAGATCATGAATAATGCAATATTCTATCACGCAGGGTGCCCTGTTTGTATTGAAGCAGAGCAGAAGGTTGCGGAAGCGATCGATAAGGCTCGGTTTCACGTGGAGATCGTTCACCTCGGCGAGGAAAAAAATCGACTCCCCGAAGCGGAGCGGGCGGGTGTCAAATCCGTACCTGCCTTGGTTCTTAATGGTGTTCCGTTTCATATCAATCATGGGGCAAATCTTTCTGCACTGAAATAAGCGGTCACTGCCGCAATTTCAGGTCTTCTCAAGTAAAAATGGGAAGGCCTGTTTTTTTGCCTAAGTCAGTGGAAAGGTGTCAGTCCTTCTATGGAGACTGTCAATCGCTTGGGTCTATAATCTCTCCTTTTTTGATCTAAAGACGGCTCAGTTGATTTGAAAGTTCGTTCAGAAAGACTGAACGGACAACCTTCTATCCGTGCGAGGTTTTACACCTCTGGCCACCTAATGCTGCGTACGCTTCACCCAATTCGCCAGCTTCTGGCTGATGGTTTTCTGCGCCTCGCAACTTGCGGTAGTCCTGCTGGGTCTTGTTCCCTTCAAGTTTTGGACAAGCAACCGGTAGAGTACTTCACGAATGCGATGCCGTATGTTCTGTATTGGAAGAACGGACTCTATCCCGTCCTGCCGAAGTCAAGGCACTACTCCATACGATGACCACGCATAGGGTGGCCTTCCGCTACAGATCGCGCTTAAAAAGGAAGTTTCTTGCGGTTGGAATCCTTTTTCATTTGCTTTTCCTGCGCGTGGAAATATGTTTGGAACAGCTTTTTCAAACCCCCAAATAAGGACGATAACGACTATGGATCTGTTCAATTCGCTACTGGTTTCGCTACCGATTGCCGACATGGGCAGTGCTTTTTCCGATAGCACCGCCCCTGGCAAGAGCATTGTGATTTTACTGTTTATCGGATCCGCTTGGGCTTGGACGATTATGTTGACCAAATGGTGGGAGTTACGCTGCGCGGAGCGGGCTACGGCGGATTTTCTGGGGGCCTTTCGTTCTGATCGCAACCCGACCGCGCTGTTTACTCGGCGTGAGGAATATCTCGGTGCGCCAGTGAACATCATCTACAAGGCAGGCTGCGCCGCTCTCGGCGGGGAACTGCAGGCGCATGGTATCGACCCCGACGACCTGTTGATGGGCGATATGACCTCTGAGGCGCATCGCCGCCTCAGCCTCAATCAGCTTGAAACCCTGCGGGCAGTGGTGGATCGTAATGTAGCCGATGAGGCACTGAACCTCGAAGACAAGATGGGCCTGTTGGCCACGGCCGTGAGTGCTGCACCATTCCTCGGCCTGCTCGGGACGGTTTGGGGTGTGATGGATGCCTTTGCGGGTATGGCCATTTCGGGGAATGCTGCGCTTTCGGCGGTGGCGCCTGGCATTTCTGGCGCCCTATTAACCACGATCGTCGGTCTGCTTGTGGCGCTGCCTTCGATGATTGGTTATAACCTGCTTTCAAGCAAGATTCGGACGATTTCTGTGCAGATGGATAACTTTGCTCAGGAGTATATTTCGGCCATTCAAAATTCGTATGTAATTGAAGGGTAGAGGAGAACGCCTTGGGCTTTAGAACTTAAAACTTAACACTCCATACCTTAAAAACTGTATTCATCATGGCAAGACGCACCAGCTTAGTTTCATTGAATCAGATCAGCGACATCAACATGACGCCGCTGATGGATCTGACGTTTATCCTGCTGATCACCTTTATCATTACCTTTCCGTTGATTGAACAGGGGGTTGCGATCAATCTGCCGAAGGGGAAGGCTGCGGATATGCAGGATGCTGTTTCGCGGTCGATCAGTCTAAATTTTGATAAACAGCTCTATCTCGACGAACTACCGGTTTCGAAAGAAGAGCTGGTGGCGGCCCTGCTGGATGTGGTGGCGGAGAATCCAGATACGACCATTTATGTACGCGCCGACCGTACGCTTCCATATGGCGAGGTGGTGGATGTGATGCGAATGCTCCATGAGGCCAATATTACGCGAATGGCCCTGGTGACGGAAGGGGAGTAGGCTCGATGAATGCCTTCCAGAAACAAATCGCCTTGCGGGTGGTTGGAGCCCATGCAGCGCTTGTTTTTTTGGTGGTCGTGATTCCTTTTATGCGCGGCTGCTTTCAGCGAAAGCCGAAGGAAATCGTTACCTTTATTGAGTTTGGTGCGCCTGCGCCGCCGGTGAATATTGAAACGGTGTCTCAGATGGCTGAGCCGGAGCCGCCCGCTCCCACGCTGGAGCCAGAGCCTGCCCCGATTCCCGAACCGCCGAAACCCAAGCCCAAGCCGGTGGTGAAGCCTAAACCGAAGCCCAAGGTGGAAAAGCCCCTGCCGAAACCCAAGCCTACGAAGCCGAAATGGAAGCCCACTTCCGTAAAAGACATCAAGAAGGGAAAGAAGATAAAGGAGAGTCCCAAAACACCCACCGTTTCTTCTTCAGACATCAAAAAAGCACTGTCGGGTATATCGAAGCCAGCGACCTCTGCGGTAAATCCGAGCCAGATCAATGCGTATATCGGGCGTGTCGGGAGTTTTTTCTATGGCTATTGGAAGCCGCCCGCTTCGGCTTCGTACTCGACAGGATCGGCCATTGTTCGGATTTCGATACGAAAAAACGGACAGATTATAAAAAGGGTGAAAATCAGGGGGTCGGGCGATTCGGTTTATGATAAAACGGTAATGGATGCAGTGAATGCGGTCAGCACGATTCCCCGACCGCCGCCGGACTATCCGTACGATTATGTGGAAGTCGAATTTAGACTGGAGAATAGGTAATGAGACGATGGTTTTTAATAGGTTGTATTGCTCTGGCTTCAGCCTCGGCACTGGCTCAGCGCGCGGTGGTAACGAAGTCCGGCGAGGGAAAGATCAAGATCAATCTGGCGGGTTACCGTACGGGTAACGATACGGCTTCGCGCACGTTTCTTTCAGTGCTCAAGGCGGATTTGAATCGCTCGGGCTATTTCAAAGTGACCTCGGCAAAGGGGGATCTGAATGTGGTGGGATCGTGTGTTTCCGGCGGCGGGAACATGAAGGCGGAATGTCAGTTGTATCAGGTGAATTCTCGTAAGCGATTGCTGGGCAAGTCCTACACCACGACAACGACCGATGCGCGTGGACTAGCGCACCGTGTGGCCGATGAAATTGTCTATGCCGCAACAGGCAAAAAGGGCATGGCTTCGGGTAAGATTGCCATCGTCAGCAGCCGGACTGGCCGCAAGGAGTTATATGTTTGCGATATGGATGGTAAGAATATCCGGCAGATCACCAAGGATCGTAGCATCGTGGTCGGGCCAGGCTGGATGCCGGACGGCAAGAATATTGTCTATACCTCCTACAAGCGCGGCTATCCGAACGTCTATATGACGGGTCGCAGCAAGCCGCTCTCGAGCCATGGAGGGCTGAATGCCAGTGGCGCGGTTTCACCGGACGGCAAGAGCATGGCGGTGATTCTGTCGCGCGACGGAAATCCAGAGCTCTATACGAAGAGTTTACGTACGGGCCGCCTGAAGCGGATGACGAACACTCGGCACGGGAACGAGGCTAGCCCGTGCTGGTCGCCGGACGGTAACCACATTGCCTATGTCTCCGACACGAGCGGAAAGCCGCAAATCTACATTATCTCCAAGAGTGGCGGGCGCGCGCAGCGGCTGACGAGCACGGGTTCGGAAAATGTGGCGCCAGACTGGGGAACAAATGGGTATATTGTCTACAGTAGCCGGGTCGGGGGGCGCTACCGCATTGCCATGGCCAACCCTGCCACGAAGACGCTGCGGGTTCTGGAGACGGATTGGGCGGACTATGAAGATCCAAGCTGGGCACCCGACGGGCGACATATCGTCTGTTCGCGCACGGCAAACTACCGTTCCTCCATCTACCTCCTTGACACCCTCAAAGATTCTCCTGTAGCTTTGCTCGCAGGGTCGGTCGACTGGTATTCTCCGGCTTGTTCACCATAAAAAACACATGAGGTGGGTAGTATGAATATGAAGATTTTCAAGTTTCTTTTTTTTGTGGTTTTGACCGTTTCCATCACCACGCTGACGGGTTGCAGGTCGAAGAGGCCTTCGGCGGATCTGTATGGCTCCGACAATATGTATGGCGGCTCCATCATTGATGATGATATTCAGCTGAACCCCGACAACATGGGCTTGCCGATGGATGGCGACCGTAGCTTGTTTGCACCGGTCATGTTTGCTTACGACAGTTCGCAGGTCAACCGAGAGGAAGCCGCCAAGGTCGAGGCCGTCGCGAAATATCTCAATAAAGGGAAGGCCCAGGGCGTGATTGTCGAGGGTCACGGCGATGAGCGCGGTAGCCGCGAGTACAACCTTGCGCTGGGGGAACGCCGCGCACTGGCCGTCCGCGACTACCTCATCAGCCTTGGTGTCGAAGCGTCCAGCGTCCAAACTAAGAGTCTGGGCGAAGAGATGCCCGAGAACATGGGGCACGACGAAGGCGCATGGCGCATGAACCGGCGCGGCGTGTTCGCCATCTATTAATCCGTTTTTTTCAAGGTGTGGCACTCTTCCGCACCTTCTTTCTTTATGCAGTCCTTCCTCCCCATGATTGCGGCTTTGCCCGACCTGCTTCCGGGCACCCTGAGCGTGGTTGTGGCCGTTGTGGTTTCCTTCGTGGTCATTACGGGCATTGCTAGCTACTACCGTTTTCAGCATATCGTCCTTCAGTCGGAGGACACCCAGCCCGAGGACATGGATATTTCGGCCTCCAACATCTTGCGCATTCAGCTGGCTCGCTTTCTTGCCGGTTGCAGCCGCCGCGGCACCTCGTTTTCCCTCGCGCTGATCCGGGAGGACGATCCTGCCGTGGAGGTGCGCATAGGTTCCACTTTTATCGAGGCTATTAAGGGAGCCGCGCGCCACGACGACATCACCTGCATCTTCGACGGGCAGACTGCGGCCTTGTTGGCCGAATTCGAACCCGAGGATTCCGAGGCAATTCTCACGCGTATAACCCGCGCCGTTGCCAGGGACTGCCCTGAGATTTCTGTTAAATCGCTACGCGTGGGGATCTCCTCCTATCCCGGCCACGGTCTAAGCGGAAAAGAGTTGATAGAGAGTGCTGGAAAGGGGCTGGAGCAGACGAATGAGCTACAGCCGATTTTCATACCGGAAATCATCGATCATGAAGAAGAAGACGAAAATACAAAGGAAGATGCTCCCGCCGATGAGGAGGTCTCTTCAGAAGAGGATGCCAAGAGTGGGATCGACGCGGAACAGCATTCCTCCGGTTGGATGAGCCGCCGTAAGAGCGCCATGCTCGACGAGTTGACTGGCGTACTGAAGCCGTCTTCCATATCGGCCTATATGCAGCGTATGATGAGCGACCTTCGCCATAAAAAGGCCAAGGCCTCGCTCTTTTGCATCGGGGTCAATAACATGGAGCAGATCGCGCGCTTCCACGGGGAAGAGGTCGCAGATGACATCCTAGCCGAGATCAGTAAAATATTGCAGGAAAACGTTCGTTCGGACGACCTAATCGGGCGCCATGAGAAATATGCCTTTCTCATTCTCGCGCAGGTTTCGCTCAAAGACGCGGAGATCATCGGCAAGCGCGTCAGCACGATAATCCAGCAGCGCGAAATCATTACCAGAACGAAAAGACTTAAAACCACCGTAACGCTGGGAGTTGCGGCCTATCCAGAGCATGGTCGCAATCTACACGCGCTCTACAAGGCGGGGCAGAAGGTTCTCGACCACAGCCGCGCCAACGATATTCGTGCCTATGCGGTGTACGATCCGGAAATCCATGATAGTATGCCAGCGAAACCGATGAAGAGTATCAAATCGATACAAGCCTGATTCAGGCGGGAGAGCGAGGATGAAACTAGGTGTGAATATCGACCATGTGGCCACGTTGCGCCAGGCGCGCGGAACCGTTTATCCCGATCCGCTCGACGCAGCCATCCTCTGCGCCCGTGCCGGTGCCCACGGCATCACCGCCCATCTGCGCGAAGACCGCCGCCATATCCAGGATGACGACATCTTCCGCCTCAAGGAACTCCAGCCTCTGCCGCTCAACCTTGAGATGGCCAATGTCGAATCCATCATCGAGATTGCGCTGAGCGTGAAACCAGCCGAGGTTTGCATTGTTCCCGAAAAGCGGCAGGAGCTCACCACCGAAGGTGGGCTGGATGTCGTCGCCCACTACGATGCGCTGAAATCCACCGTCGAATGCCTTTCTGAAGCGGGAATCGAAGTCAGCCTATTCGTCGATGCGGATCAAGAGATTATCGCCGCCTGCAAAGAGATTGGAGCACCTACGCTCGAACTGCATACTGGAACCTACTGCGATGCCGAGCCTAACGAGCGCGCAATCTGCATGGAGAAGCTCATCGACGCCGCCGATTTCGCCTATTCCCTCGGGCTCAAGGTCAACGCCGGTCACGGCATCAATCAGGAAAATCTCGGTGCCATCTTCTGCATTCCCCATCTCGATACACTCAACATCGGCCACAGCATTGTTTGCCGTGCGGTCTTCCACGGCCTAGAAATTTCCGTGAAAGAAATGCTCGTAGGCATGCAGGAATACGAGGGGTGAAGTTAGTCTCCGCCAGCGAAATGCGCGAACTTGATCGCCGTGCCCTTGCGGATGGAATTTCCGGCGAAAAACTTATGGCCACCGCTGGCGAAGGCCTCGCTGATGCCCTACGCCGCTTAGCCTCTGCCCACCAACTGATTGACTCCCCGGTACTGTTTGTCGCCGGGTGCGGCAACAATGGCGGTGATGCCTTTGTGGCCGCCCGTATCCTCCACGAAGAAGATTGGTCGGTTGAATGCTGGCTGGCCGGTTCCGCCCAAAAACCGCAGGGCGACGCACTGACCCACTTGAAATTAATGAAAAAGGCCGGAGTGCCTTTCCACGCGTTGGAAGATGCTAGCCAATGGAAACATGCCGCCGAGCGCAGCACCGACGCCGAAATCATCGTCGATGGACTGCTTGGCACCGGAGCCTCCGGCGAACCGCGCGGCGTGATTGCCGATGCCATCCACTTTATCGATGCCCAGACCGACCGTGCGCTCATCGTCGCCATCGATATTCCGTCTGCGATGGCCGTACGTGCCGACCTTACCGTTACGATGGGACTTCCAAAATCCGATCTTGTCCAATCCGAAAATCTCGATTTTATTGGGAATATCGAAGTGGTCGACCTCGGTATTCCGCACGAATATCTCGACGAGATTGAGGGCGTTGCTGATCTCGAGTTGATCCATCCGTCCGATCTCTCACCGCTCTTTCCCCGCCGCCCGCGCGATGCGCACAAAGGGGATTATGGCCACATACTTTGCATCGGCGGCTCGAAAGGCTACAGCGGAGCCATCACCATGGCCGCCCGCTCCGCCGCCCGTTCCGGTGCGGGACGGATTTCCACATTTGTCCCCGAGGCGATCCACGCGCTGGTGGCCTTGGCGGTTCCCGAGGCGATGGTTCATTCAAGCCTACCGGATGGAAAATGGACGGCCATCATGGCCGGACCCGGTATGGGGCGTACGGCCACCACGACCGAACAGGTTCTTCAGCTATTGGAAACCTCCACCGTTCCGCTCGTACTCGATGCGGACGCGATTACGGTGTTGGCGGATCATACCAATGCCATCGCCGCCGCCCGCTGTCCGGTTATCCTTACACCGCATCCCGGAGAATTCGCAACCCTGTTTGGCTTGAAGGTGAAAGATGTTCAGGAGGATCGCTCCGGCCTCGTCCAGATGGCTGCCGCCAAGCTGAGTGCAACCATCGTGTTGAAAGGAGCTGGAACGCTGGTTGCCGCGCCCGGAAATCCACGAGC
>QIHI01000001.1 GCA_003230915.1 Kiritimatiellales bacterium
TCGACAGCAAACTCCATCGGCAACTCCTTAAATACTTCCTTGCAAAACCCATTTACGATCAGGCTTACCGCTTCTTCCGTATCGAGGCCGCGCTGATTGCAGTAGAAAATTTGATCCTCGCCGATTTTTGTGGTGGTGGCTTCGTGCTCCACCTGCGCGGTTGGGTTATTTACATCAATATACGGAAACGTGTGCGCACCGCATCGGTCGCCGATCAGCATCGAGTCGCATTGTGAATAGTTGCGGGCGTTCTCGGCGGTTTCTTGCACGCGGACGAGGCCACGGTAGACATTCTGCGCCTTACCGGCGGAGATGCCTTTACTAATGATTGTACTACGGGTGTTCTTGCCCACATGGATCATCTTGGTTCCAGTGTCGGCCTGCTGCATGTTGTTGGTGACAGCGACGGAGTAGAACTCGCCAACCGAATTATCACCCTTAAGGATGCAACTGGGATACTTCCACGTGATCGCGGAACCGGTCTCAACCTGCGTCCACGAAATCTTCGAGTTGTCGCCGCGACAATGCCCGCGTTTGGTGACGAAGTTATAGATGCCGCCCTTACCATTTTTGTCGCCGGGATACCAGTTCTGGACGGTGGAGTATTTAATCTGTGCATCCTTGTGGGCGATGAGTTCGACGACCGCCGCGTGCAATTGATTTTCGTCACGCTGCGGTGCGGTGCAACCCTCAAGATAGCTCACGTACGCGCCTTCATCGGCGATGAGCAACGTCCGTTCAAACTGTCCAGTGTTGGCCGCGTTAATGCGGAAGTAGGTGGAGAGCTCCATCGGACAACGAATGCCCTTGGGAATATAACAAAATGATCCGTCGGAAAAGACGGCCGAATTGAGCGTGGCATAATAGTTATCCTTATAAGGAACCACCGTACCGAGGTATTGCTTCACCAGCTCAGGATGTTCTTTCACGGCATCGGAAAAGGAGCCGAAGATGATTCCCATTTCCTCTAGATTTTTCTTGAAGGTGGTCGCTACGGAAACCGAATCGAACACGGCATCGACCGCCACGGTGGCCACCCCGGCCAGCACCTCTTGTTCGCCGAGAGGAATGCCTAGCTTTTTATAGGTTTCGAGCAATTCAGGATCGACGTCGTCGAGACTCTGCGGCATATCGATCTTTTGCTTCGGCGCAGAATAATAGCTCAGCGCCTGGTAGTCGATTGGAGGAAACTCCACCTTCGCCCATTCCGGCGGGGTCAGCGTGAGCCAGTGGTGATAGGCCTTCACGCGCCATTCGGCCAGCCATTCCGGCTCCTCTTTTCGGCGTGAAATTTCGCGAACAATCTCCTCGCTCAAGCCAGGTGGAAGGCTGTCGGATTCAATATCGGTGACAAAGCCGTATTTGTATTCCTTATCGGTTAATTCATTGAATGATTTTTCGTCTTTAATCTTCATAGCATTCCTGTGTATCGCTTTTATGTATCTGGATCGGGTGTATCGAACGGTGGAATTAGAGTTCTATCGGCCTAACTCTCGGCCATAGTAGCTAGCGAAAGGTTCGCCAGTGCTTCGAGTACCACTCCGTTCACCCTTTGCCAGCTCGTACTGACTTGGCAATTACGCTCGCATCCTTCGGCACTAGAGCATTCGGTGAGGGCGACGGGGCCTTCAACGACCTCGACCACCTCAGCCGCCGTTATCTGAGCGGCCGGACGGGCAAGGGAATAGCCTCCCTTGCTCCCTTGATAGGATTTTAAAATATGACCTTGTGTTAAAATTTTCAGTACCTTACTTACGGTTGGAAGTGCCAACCCACTCGCCGCCGAAAGATCCTTTGCATTATGCAACAGATCTTCCTCACGGCTAGCCATATAGGCCAGCAGGATAAATCCATAATCCGTGATTTTTGTAATCCTGAGCATCGTCTCTTTTTAATATATTAGACCTATTTAGTCTTAATTCGCCAACAACCTAGCAGAAGCTTTTTTGCGGGCAAGCCTTTTGTTCCATATTTTCTGTCCGCCTAGGCCTCTTGCTGAAAAGCCAAGCGCACTACATAAAAACAGAGCCTCGTACGCAATAAAAACGGCGATATGTTTGTCTTTATTAAACGTGCGCATATTGGGAGTATCGCACCGAATTATATGAACCGAAAATCCACATCCAAAATCGGCATGACGCTGATCGAAGTGCTCATCGCGATGGTCATCCTAAGCGTTGGCGTGTCGTCCATGATGGTGGCGATGTCGCGGTGTCTCGCAGTGGTTCGCACCGCCCGCAACCTCGATGTGGTCCGCAGCCTGATACGGCAGGTGGATCTCGAGAACCCCATCGACCGGAAAAACATCGAGGAAACCACTGAAACCGGCGACTTTGAAGATACGGAGGGCTATACGTGGAGCCGCGAAATATTCATGGTCGACGAGGAGGAACGACCCGGACTATTTCTTGTGACAACACGCATTAACTGGTCGGAGCGGGGTAAGGATTCCTTCGAGGAAGTTATCACCTACAAATACGCCCCCGATGCCGAAAGCCTAACGAGGGAGTTTTGAACTCCTGAAAATTGAGCCCTGAAATTTGACCCTTAAAACTCAAAATTTAAAGCTTAAAACCGCTCGGGGATTCACCCTGCTGGAGTTGATGGTGGCAATGGTAATCCTGACGATTGCCATGTCGATCGCCTTTCAAGCTTTTAGCGGAACCATCCGCGCTTGGAAGCGGGGTACGGAGGTGATCGAAAGTATCAAGCACGGTCACTTTTCCATGACCCAGCTGGCCAATGCACTCAATTCCACGATCTACTTTTTCAACGGCCGCAAAAGCTATGCCTTCAAACTCAAAAAGGATACCTTTTCCGGTCTCCCAGCCGATACCCTCAGTTTTGTGACCGCCAGTAGTGCTTTCATGCCGGAAGGTTCGCCGCTCCAGCACGGTCCGCACCGACTCAAGCTCTACATCGCCGACGACGACCGCGGTAACCCCGCCCTCTTCTCCACCGCCTTCCCCGCCATTGCAAATGAAGAAGATGCCGAAGAGGAATACGACGAGGATCCCCATCTGGTTTCCCGTGCAGTCCAAGGTTTGGAAATCCTACTCTACGACGAGGAGTTGGAGGATTGGACCACTGACGCGTGGGAAAATGAAAACTCCATTCCCGAGCGCCTGATGATCATCATCTACGTTGCCTCGGAAAATGAAAAAGAGGAACCCATCGTTTTCACGCGTATTCTCGAAATCCCTGTTGCCCAATCTCTCGACGCAAAACTACTCGGCCCGACCAACGTAAAAAAATGAACATGATCAAAAAATCCAAAAAAGGCGCAGCCTTGCTGGTGGCACTATGGGTGCTTATCATCCTATCGTTGATCGTGGGTTCCTTCGCCTTCGAAATCCAACTTGAAGCGATGCTGGTCTCGCACCAGCGCAAAAAATTCCACGCGGAAATGGCGGCATATTCAGGCCTCGAGTATGCCCGCGCAATCCTCGACCAGCAAGCCAATGCAAAAGAACTTGAAATCGAGGACATGGCTGAGGACCTTGATGGATTCATGCAGGCGGCGCTCTTTATTAAGCGCGGCCTCTCCACCACCTCTAAAATCGAACTGGATGACAGTACCTTCCACGTTACGCTCAAATCGGCCGAGGCCGGTCGTAACATTAACCTGCTTGTCCGCGGGGAGTGGCTTGAAATTTTTGAAATGGCCAATATCCCTTCCACAGAATGGGACACGATGATCGACTGCTTGGAAGATTGGATCGACGAAGGCGATCTCCACCAACTCAACGGCGCGGAGTCCGACGATCCCTTCTATCAAGACCGCGGCTATCCGGTGAAGAATGGCCCGCTCGATAGCGTCGAAGAACTACTCCTGATTAAAGGTTGGGGGGAAGATGTTCTTTTTGGCAAAGAGGAGGATGAAGAGAGTGATGCTATTTTTGGCATTGCCAACCTGTTGACGGTTTGGGGTGACGGCAAAGTCAATCTGAACACAGCTACGGCCGATGTATTGTTAAGCTACGCCGAGTATGAAGATTGGGAGCTGGCAAGCGTTCTGGAAGCGCGTAATGGCGAAGATGGTGAGCCAGGAACACTCGACGACGGTATTAAGGATCTGGCCGAAGTTGGGGCCGATCCCAGTAAATTTAAATTGCAAAGTGATTTTGTGAAGGTAACGTCTGTAGGCGATGCGTTCGGCAACCAATATCAAATTGAATGCATCTTCTTGCTCGGTGAGGGGAACGCCGTAGTCGTTTATTGGGAAGAAGGGTCGGTCAAAAGCCATGAAAATACGCGATAAAATCATAACCGCTGTCTGCCGCACAGTGGACGGTCTCGAGTGGACCAGCTGGCAACTTAAACCGGACGGCCCCGAAACGCTCCAGCAAGACTCTGTTCCCGTGATCTTTTCCGGCAACACAACTGAAGAACTACTGGCTTCCATCGAGCTTCCGGAGAGTGTGACCGAGCACCTGACGGGCGATATTACTGTGCCGCTACGCACCGCCGAACTACTCCTACGGATCATGGAACTCCCTGCCGTAGAAGCTGGCGAAGTGGCCGACATGGTCGGATTTCAAATCGATAAAATCTCCCCGTTTCCTTTGGATCAACTCGCCATCTCGCATGAGATACTCAAGCAAACCGAAGAAACCTCGATCGTGCTGATGGTCGCCGCCAAACGCAGCCACATCGATGCCATTGGCGACACCTTCCAGCAGAAAGGGGTTCGTATTCACAGCATCGACGCGCGAGTACTTGGTTGGATGCACCTGCTACAGGATGAGGGACACATCTCCACCGAGGGGTGCGAAATCATCGTCATCGACGATGCTATCGACTTTTCGCTGGTGATCATCGAGTCTGGAATTCCAGTGGCCTTCCGCATGCTCGATACGCAGAGTGACGACATGAACGTGGTCGATGAACTGGCCTACGAAATTGGCTACACGCTCACCACGCTCGACACCGAACGCGACCTACCCGCCCCGTCCGCCATCCAATTCTGGAGTCATGGAGATCTCTCGGCCAGCATGCGTGCCAAACTATCGGAAAAATGCGGTCTTCCCGTCCATCACAACCGACTCGCGATCCTCCCACCGCTCTCGGAAGGCATTGTGCGCCGCACCTTGGCCGATGGAAGCCATATCGAGCTAATCCCACGCGAATGGGTCGAGTTCGAGAACCGAAGGCAGCTCCACCATAGGTTTATCCGAATCTTCTCCGCAATTGCCGCCACCTGGCTCGCCGTGCTGTTGATCTTCTATACCATCTACAAGGTTCGCGACGTTCGCCTCAATAAAGTCACGAGTCGCGTCTCCGCCATCGATTCCGATGGCAAGAAGGCGCTTTTGAACCGGCAAGAACTCCATGATCTCAAGGTCTACACAGACCGCTCCGGATCCGCGCTTGAATGCCTACGCGAAGTCACCCGCATGCTTCCCATTGGCAATATTGAGTTTGTCTCGTACAACTATAAAAAAGGTAAAGGGGTCACGCTACGCGGAACCGCCAGCACCGACGATACCGTCTACGATTTTTTCGCAACCCTCACCGCTTCCGAACTTTTTGAGCAACTTAAAACCCAATCGGTAAACATCAAAACCACTAAAGGGGTACGGCGCGCTGTTTTTTCAGTCACCCTCGAACTCCCCACCGAGGAGGAATCTAAATGAATATCTCTCAACGGGAAATGATCCTAGGTGCCGCCACACTGACCGCCGTTCTGATCGGCCTAACGTGGTACATCGTCGACAGCAAAGCTGAGGAATGGAAGGCCAAAGCCAACGAAATAGAAAAGGCCAAACAGCAGATCCGCCATTACGAGGCCGCCATTAAGATGCAGGAAAACTGGCTCGACGAACTCAATGCCCTGCAAGGCGATCTACGTGTCTTCAATAGTCAAAATCATTCCGTATCGCCGGAACTGATGAAGACCATCAAATCGATCTCGAGCAAGCACGGGCTGGATATTACCCGTAGTCAGCCCTACAATGAAAAGTCCACTGGCAATCTCTTTGAACTCGGCATCAACTGCACCTGGCAAGGGAAGCTCGTTGCCATGGTCAACTTTCTCACCGACCTTCAACAGCAGGGCGTTCGCTACGATGTCCGCCAGCTCAACGTGACCCCCGTTGGGAAAAACACCGGCGAACTCAAGGGCAACATGGTCATCCACTGCGCCTATACCCGCAAACCAGCGGCAGACAAAGGCGCGAAATGAATGTTGAAGCCATTCCCAGAGCCTACGAAGAAATCCTTCCGTTCGACAGACTGGATCTTTGCCCATCTGAACTTCCAGCGTATCGAACCCCCGGGACACACACCCGGCTCGTGCTATATTCTCTTTCCCGAAGGCTGGAATTATGATCGCTGGCGGCACTCTATTATAAAGGCTCTTGTGGCTGGCGGCGATGTCCGACAGCTTCGCCAATCGCTCAACACACTCAAGCAGCTCCCCAGCGAAACCCACGTCTATCCCGGTCATAGCCCCAATACAACCATCGAAATCGAACGAATCATTAACTTTTTATGCAATGAAGGATAAAGCGCGTCGGCGCGAGGCCCTTTCAAATGAATTTTATTTTCCTGTTGGCGCCCGTTTAGGTGTACACTTTCTATCCGTTAAACTTTCATGAACAGTAGCGTAAACTAGGGGGCAGCAATGAAAACAGATAACCCCGATTCTCACATCAACCTACTTTGGACGGGGGGTTGGGATTCAACGTTTCGCCTGCTGCACCTTATTCTTGTCGAGAAAAAGCGAGTCCAACCTTACTATGTAGTGGATCATGAAAGGAAATCCACCGAGTACGAATTTCTGGCCATGGAAAAGATTAAAAATAAACTGTTCCTCCAAAGCCCAGAAAGTAAGGAACTAGTACTGCCTACGATCATTGGATATCGGAACGAAGTGATCCCCAACGAAAAGATCACCCGCAAGGCTCAACAGCTGTGGGACGAGGTTAAACTGGGTCATCAATATGAGTGGCTACCTCTTTTTGCCAAGCAAAACGGCTTGCACGACCTAGAAATGTGCCATGAAAAGAAGCCCTCTCCCAGCTTGTTCGACCTGTTGCTCTACCCCGAATTAGTCGGGGAAGGTCACGATTGCCGGATCAACGATACCGTCAAAAATGATCTCTTAGAAATTTTCAAGTATTTCCGCTTCCCCATTTGCCAGATTGAAAAAAAAGAAATGGAACAGATTTCCAAACAATATGGCTTTTTTAAACTCCTCCAGAATAGTTGGTTTTGCCATTCCCCAAAAAAGAACGGGGTTCCATGCGAAACCTGCAACCCCTGTCTAGCTGCCCGCAAGGCCGGCTATTCACACGGGTTACCGAAAACAAAATTTTTAAAGAGAAAATACTGCTACTTAACCTCGAAACTCTGGAATATAAAAAACCGCCTTGGTCGGCGGTTTCGGAGCAATGCTGCGTAAAGAGGTATGTCGGGTTAGCGGGGCAGCTTAATGCCGCGGCGTACGTAGGCGGGTACATCGAGATCCTGCCCTTCGTGGATAGCGGGATCGAGATTGGAAAAACGCCCTTTACCGATGGTTTCGAGAGGAAGCTCCCCTTGTCCTCGGTTGAAGCCAAAACCCATTTGGCGGCGGGCATCACTCAGCAGCGGTTCCTTCCACTCCTCGGCCACCAGCACAATGGCGGACAAACGATTCTCGTAGGTGGGGTCGATCACCACGCCAAAATTGACCCAGCTATCCTCGGGAAGCTTTTCCTGAATCCGGTTCATTACCTCATCCATCTCGCTTAGCATTAGATCGTGCCCGCCCGTCAGACCAACAATAAGCCCAGCTGCCTTTTCTAGCACCTTTCCGCCATTGAGCAGCCGGTGCGTCAGAATTCCTTCAGCCACCGCCGTACCACGGTTTTCGCCGGAGGCATCCGCACTGGCGTAGTGGCAGAAACCATCGCAATTGCGTAGCATGGTTTGGATGCAGGCAAAGTCCAATCCGCGAATCCCGGTTTGCGAGAGCATGCGCCAAAGCGCAAAGATACCGTCGGTCATCATTTGCTGGCTACGGGCAAACACTTGTTCCGCCGGAAGGTCTACATCGGAGCGATCCACCATCATTTCATTCGGGATGCGGATGATGGCATCAGCATGGGTGCGAATGCGCTTCAGCGCGTCCTCCGCCTTTCTCGTGATCGGCTTGCCCTCGAATGCGAACGGCAGAGTAAGCATGCACAGCACTAGCGTGCCAGCCTCGCGCGAAATTCGGGTGATCACCGGAACCGCCCCCGATCCGGTTCCACCACCGAGGCCCGCAACAATCACCAACAGGTCGGCCTGTCGCAACTGCGTACGGATATTCGAAGAATCCTTTTCAATCGACTGCCGCCCAAGCTCCACATCGCCCCCGGCGCTAAACCCGTTGGTCACCGCCTGCCCCACATGGATCACACGGTTTGCCGTGGTGGCTTCTAACACCTTTGTATCTGTATCGATCACGACCGCGTTCAGTCCAGGGTTAAGTTCACACATGCACGCAACGGCCTGGGCTCCGCTACTGCCGACACCCATTACCAAAATACGCGGTGCGGTCAGGCCGGATGTTTCCTTTCCAGAGCATTCACTCATGCGAACCTCCCCAGAATAGCTTGGCGAGCTTCTTTCCGAACGATGATCTTTCCTCGTGCGTGTTTAGTGCGGCGGCATAGCGGATGCAACCGATGTGGGCGGCATAACGCGGCGCATCCTTGGCCGCAGGCAGCCCATGTACCTCGAACGGCTTACCGAACGAGCACGGCGCATTGAACACCTTCTGCCCTAGATCGCGCGCGCCGTTCAAGAACGCCCCGCCGCCGCAAAGTAGCACGCCGGCGATCATGGGTACATTCAGGCAATGCTGGTCGACATGCTCTTTCACCAACACGAAGATTTCCTCCATGCGGGCATTGATGATCGTATTCAGCGTTACCGCCCGCACCATCTTGCTTGGAAATCCCTGCTGGGCTGGGATCGATATGTTGTGATCGCGCTCCATCAAATTCGTGAGTGCACTACCGGCGCGTTGCTTGACCTGCTCCGCCTGACCAGACGGAACCTTAAGACCAATGGCGATATCGTTGGTGATATGTTCACCGCCTACGGCAATCGATGCGGCGGTCTGCACCAGACCATCGTGGTAAAGCACGAAATCCGTGGTTCCACCACCGATATCGATCACCAAAACACCGGCCTTTTTTTGTTCGTTGTTCACGACTGCGATCGCCGAACAGAGGCCACTGAAGATGGCATCGGCACAATGGATCGGCGCGTCGTCGACAATCTTCCGGAAATTATCTACGGTGCTACGCTTACCGTGGATGCTGAGCATGTCGAGCCGCAGTTCTTCGCCGGCCATCCCGATCGGGCTGGTTACGTTGAGTAGGTCGTCGACTTGGAAATATTGCTGAAGGGTATGGAGCTTGATTCGGGTTTCCGGAAGTGCCACCTTCCGCGCCACCTCGGCCACTTCATCAATATCATCCGTGTTGACCTCGGAAAGCTGGTTGTCCTCGGGATCAACCAACTTGAGAATCCCGGTATTGGTTTTGCTTTCGGCCTGACCGCCCGAGGTGATGAGGTGGATGGAATGGATGTTTTTCCGGAGATCCGCCTCGGCTGACTTAAGTGCGGCACGTACGCTAGCGATGGCATGGTCACGGTTGATGATTTCGCCCTTGCGGATCCCGCGCGACTCGGCCTCGCCGAGTCCCGTCACCGAAACCACTCCGTCGTCGCGCAGCTCGCCCACTACCACACGCACGGTGCTTGTTCCAATTTCCAAAACTGCGGTTGATTCGATGGCCATGCCTTCCCCGAAAATTAATAATAGCTTACGGGCACCTTGGCCGAATCGAGAGTAAGATCCACTTCCTTCACGCGCTTGCCCTGTCCGCTGGCAATCTTGATGACCGTAGCTAGATTCTGCAACTTGGACTTGAGCGAAAAGCGCGGCATTCGCACGCGTATGCCGCCTTTAAGCCGCATATCGATAAAGTCGGCATATTTTATGTCGAGGGTTTCAAGCTGGACATAGGAGCGTAGCGAGCCGGAGCTGTCGCACAACGCAATAATCTTAAGTACGGTCTCCACATCCGGATGGTCTGCCGGAAGGCCGAGCCGCAGATCGTCATCCAACCCCTTGATTAGTGGAAGTCCTGATGCACTCTGGCGCGGCGGAAGCACCACGCCATAACGATCCACCACAAACGGGAAACGGCGAGATTGCCGTCCGACAATCCGCGCAACCGGCAGGCGTTCTTTCACCCTCAAGATCAGCGTGTGCGGAAGCTTGCGTTCGAGATAAACGGACTCTACCACCGGCACTTTGCTCAGTGCCAGTTCGATCTCCTTGAAATCGACTGCAAACAGGTTCATACCTTCTGCTAAACTAGTATATTCGCGAATACGGTCTTCTGTCAGCTTCCCGTCGCAGGAGATCACCAAATGCTGAATTTCAAATTGAGGGTTAGCCGAGAAGAGTTTGCGGCCAATCAGGTCGAATCCCGCCTTGATCCCGAGCAGCACCGCGCCGACGACCACAATCAAAAGAATCACGCTAAACGAGCGTCGTGCAAGCGCGGAAGAGTCCGCTCCCTTGCGCTTCTTGCTTCTGACATAGAGCGGCTTTCCCCGCTGCCCCTTCTTTTTCGGTCTGCCCATTCCTGCCTTAAAATTTTTGGATTCCCTACACCTCTAAAACTAATCCACACACTATAAGTGAGCCTGTTCCATGATTCGACAACAAAGCTCCGAAAACCCGATTCCGGCCGCTTCGGCGGCTTTGGGTAAGAGGCTCGTAGCGGTGAAACCGGGAATGCTGTTGAGTTCGAGGACATAGGGGCTCCCATCAGGCGACAGGCGGAAATCGACGCGCCCGAAACCCTCTGCACCCAAGCACTCGAACGTTTTGAGAGCGATGGTCTGCATTTGCTTTGTGGTTTCGCTGGGAAGCTCTGCGGGCACAGTATATTGCGTGTTGTCGGTCATGTATTTAGCCTCGAAATCATACCATTTGGAAGCCGTTCGGATCTCCACCACCGGAAGCACCTCCCCATCCACAATGCCCACAGTCAGCTCGCGTCCGGGAATATAGTTCTCCACCAGCGCCTCGCCGGAGTATTGGGCGGCATCGGTAAACGCGGCCTCCCAGTCGGCTTCGTCGAACACCAGGTGGCAGCCGACGCTCGATCCCTCGCAGGGCGGTTTCACGACCAGTGGAAGAGAAATTTTTCGGGAATCGGGATCAGACAGCACCTCGCCCACCGGAACAGGAATTCCGTTGGACTCCAACCGATCACGCGTCATCACTTTGTCGAACGCGATCCGACACGACTCCACCCCAGATCCCGTATAAGGTATTTTTAGATTTTTCAACATCCGCTGAACTTCTCCATCTTCACCAAAGGTACCGTGCAAGGCCACAAATACAGCCTCCACGCCAGCAGGAAGGGAAAATTCTGGTGTAACAACATCCACTTCCACTACCTTGTAGCCGCCATCACGTAGCCCCAGCGCAACCGCTGCCCCCGAACGAAGCGAAACATCGCGTTCCGACGAGACCCCACCCTTTAAGACCGCAACCCTCGTAAATCTTTTTCCCCTATCGCTCTCGATTTCCATGGTTTCCATTAAACAAAACATTCCCGCCAGCGCAAAGCCGGAAAGCCAGTTGTCTGTTCCATTGCCTCTGGATGGAGAAATAGGGTAAAAGGTGTCGTGTTTAAGTTTTTTAAGATGCTGATTGGGATTGCGCTATTGCCCGCCTGCTGGGCGGTTTCGGTGGCCGTCTACAACCTCTACCAAATCTCGGTGGAGTCGGCGATGGAAACCCCCTTTGCAGTATGGGCGCTACCCAGTGGATTTGTGCTATGGGTGGCGATCTATTTCCTGCTACCCCGCCCGTTCCGCACCTACGTGCTGGGTCATGAACTAACCCATGCTCTCTGGGCAATGATGATGGGCGGGCGTGTCGGGAGGATTAAAGTTGGAAAAAATGGAGGCTATGTGGAGCTGACGAAAACCAACTTCGTTATCACCCTCGCACCCTATTTTTTTCCGTTTTATGCCTTCCTTGTGATCGCCGCCTACTATCTCTCCAGTATCTGGATGGAGGTTGAATCCTACAAAATTTGGTGGCTCGGTGCGGTCGGCTTCACCTGGGCGTTCCATGTCACCTTCACGCTGAACATGCTTTCCGAGCGGCAACCGGATATTCAGGAGCACGGGCGGATTTTCTCCTATGCAGTTATCTATCTAATGAATGTGCTGGTGATTGGCATCTGGATGGTTTTAGTGGGTTCTCCTGAGCTTAGGAGTTTTAGCGACCTGCTCGCTCGAGAGAGTGCTGTGGCCTATAACTATGCTTTATGGATGGGACTCTCAGCCTGGATTTATTTGGCCACGTTGATCGAAAGTCTGAAGTGACCCGAACACCGAGACGCCACATTCGATGAGCTTAGGAACATAAGTGGAGTCTCTTCGGCGGTCATGTCGCGTTGAACAGTCTGCTGGGTTTGAGGAGAAAGAAGTTGGACTCGATTAACAGCGTTCTCTGGGGAAGCCTCGATGCCCTTGAGGGCGCCTTCGCTCCTTTTATCTTGCTCCGGCACGGGGATCAATCTTCGTAAAACTTGTTGACAAACAACTCCTCGATTTCGTCCATAGCATCCTGAGCATCCTCCCCCGAAGCACTTACCTGTATGGTACTACCGGGATAGCCCTCTATCGTCATCAACCCCATGATGCTCTTGCAAGAAACTTTGTTATCATCTTTTTCAATAAAAATATCACAATCATACTTTCCCGCAGCCTTCACAAGCAATGCGGCCGGGCGAGCATGAATTCCATACTCATTTATGACTTTGAATTTCTTTATAATTTCCGTCTCAGCCATGGCGTACTCGACCTTTGGTTAGGCGTTCAATGATCTTGTCATCAAGCTCCTTGGCGGCATCGTGTCCGAGTTCCTTAAGCTTCTGGTTAAGCGCAGCGACCTCAACAATATTCGCCATATCACGACCCGAACGAACAGGCAAAGTGATGCACGGGATCTCCACATCCATCATCGTGATGGTATCGGGATGAACCCCTGTTCGATCCTCGTTCCCCGAAGGTTTCTTCAAATCAATCACCACATCGAGTTCGGTTTCTCGGCGGATGGCGGACACGCCGAACAGGCTCGGAACATGGATAATGCCCAGCCCGCGTATTTCCATGTGGTAGCGGGTCACTTCGTTCGCCCAACAGAGAATACGGTCGCGGCTTGTGCGACGGATTTCCGTGACATCGTCTGAAACCAGACAATAGCCTCGCTCGATTAATGATAGTGCCGTTTCACTTTTTCCGATGCCTGGATCGCCCCGCAGTAAAACTCCGATCCCCATAACTTCCATCATGGTTCCCTGAATACGTTTACGCGGTGCAGAAAGTTTTTTCAATAGCACCGTGCATTCGTTCACAAAATTCATCGTTACCATCGATGTCCGCAGGACGGGTACCTTGAACTTCTCCGCTAGTTCGAGGATTCCCTTGGGCGTCTTGCGATTGCGGGTGATCACGACACAGGGAATTTTTTGTTCGAACAACGCCCTGAGCCGAGCATCCTTTTCCGTGGTCGAAAGACTTTTTAGGTAGGTGAATTCAGCCAATCCAAAAATTTGAAGACGCTGGTTTGCAAAATATTGGAAAAACCCCGTCAACGCCAAACCAGGTCGGTTCATGGCGATTTCTAAAAGGCTGTTATTCAAATAGTTCTCGCCCGCTACTATGCTAAGCGATAACCGTTCCGCACCCTCATCCCATAATTGTTGCACTGTAATAGCCAAAACCCACCTCCTGAAAACGCGTGTTCAATCTGTCTACTTGTGATGATCCTGCACTTTATCACGCTGCTTACGCAACTGACGCTCCGCGTGTTCGATCGATCGGTCGATCGCGTCATACATATTTTCCGAGTTCTCCGTTGAAGTCACACGGATATGGTTTGCCGCCTGAATAACAATCTCGCTCACATAGTCGCGGTTTTCCATATCCAGAATCACATGCACCGTCTCCACCCGCGGAAACATTCCTAGACAACGCTCCAACTTCTCGTCGAGATGCGCCTTAATATTGTCGGTTACCTTGACATGCCGTCCTGTAATACTTACTTGCATGGCTACTCCTTTCGGTTAGGTTACATACTAAATCGCGGCCCCAGATAGAGGTCGCGGCTTACCTTGTCGTTTACTAGAAAATCGCTATTCCCCTCCCGCAAAACCTTGCCCTCGCACAGCAGGTAGGCGCGGTCGACCACTGCCAGTGTTTCGCGCACATTATGATCGGTGATCAGTACGCCCAACCCCTTTTTCTTCAGGTCAAGCACAATATCCTGCACATCGTGCACGGCAAGCGGATCGACGCCACTAAAGGGTTCATCGAGCAGGATGATCGAAGGATTAGTCACCAGTGCCCGAGTAATTTCGAGGCGGCGGCGCTCGCCGCCACTCAACGTATAGGCCTTCTGTTTAGCCAAGTGACTGATCTTCAGTTCCTCCAGCAGGAAATCTAGGCGCTGCCGGCGTTCCTTGCCGGAGATTGGAAGGGTTTCAAGAATCGACATCACGTTGTCGCGCACCGTCAGCTTGCGGAAGATGGAGGGTTCCTGAGAGAGATAGCCCATCCCCATACGCGCCCGCTTGTACATCGGAACGGAAGTCACATTCTTCCCGTTGAAGAACACTTTTCCGGCGGTTGGCCGCACCAGCCCGACAATCATATAAAAGCTGGTGGTTTTCCCAGCACCGTTCGGCCCAAGCAACCCGACGACCTCGCCGGGTCGGACGTTAATCTCAACCTCCTGCACCACCTTACGACCCTTGTAGGCCTTCACCAATTTTTCAGTCCGGATTAAATAGTTTTCTTCCGCTGCTATCTTAGTCATTCAAATCCTTAAGGAATTTCGCCTTCATCTCTTCGTCCGGATAGAGCAACACCCGCGCATTCGGCTCGCAGACCATCCGCCGTGTATCCTGCCAGAAGGTAATCCGGTCGCCGGTCATGATATTACGCCCTTGTTTAACTTTAGGGTCGCCCTCGAGTACAAATTTTCCTTCGTCTGCATAGTAGGTAGCGCGGTCAGCCAGTGCTTTCCTCACGTCTGATTGGATTATTACCTCGACCAGCGCTTCAATCCAATCAATTTCGTTATTCTCTTTCAAATGAAGCCGTATCTGGCCGCAGTTCATTGCACCACGCGGACCGCGCATCCGCACGTTCCCGTCAAACTTCGCCAGTGCCTGATCCTCGTCATAAATCAAACGATCGGAGCGGATTTCTGTATCCCTCCCACCCTGCGGAACCCCTTCTCCAGCTAAGCCCGAAATATCCGTAATCTCCAGTAGCGCATTCGGCTCGCACACCATCCGACGGCTCCCTTTCAGCCAAAAGTGGATTCGCTCGCCTGATAGCCGATTGGCCCCTTCCGAAAGCTGCGCGGCACCTTTCAGTTCGATCGCGCCGCTCGAAAAGTCGTAAGTCGCCCCTTCCGCCGTCGCGATGCGCTCCTCGCTCGTGATCCGCACGCCCTTGCGCGCCTCTATCAACTCTACTCGGTGATCCGCTGAAAACCGACCCACCAGCGTTTCAGTCTCTAACACGCCGCGATCCTCCTCCACGGTCACATCCTGATCCATTCGTACAAAACGCCGCTCATAGTCGAATACGAGCTTCTCGCCCGTAATCATTATCTCGCCCGGAGCACGAACGACCTCTCCCATCTCCGCCAGCCGCTCGATAAGTTTGGAATAATCCTCGCCTTCCGATTGGACGATACGCCGGGGTTGATCGGGGGCAGTAATGGCGGAATTCGTCAGCGGTTGGATCGCTGCCCACTCAGCCTCATCTACCTCCGACCGCTCGCGCTTGGAACAAGCCGAAAGGAGCACCAACCCACTAAGCAAGATGCTGGGGAAAATCCGAATCACAGTTCAAATCCCTTCATATTGGCCTGGGTCGACTCCTTCACCAAGACCTTCGAATCGTGCAGAATCTCGAAGCGGCCAGCCTCCGCCGACCACGTAAACCCTTGCCCGACCACCGTCATGAACTCCGATTCGATCAACACCCGCCCTTCCGAATGCGCCTGGCGCGAATCCATGTTGAAGAAGCAGTGCGGTGAGAAGACGGTCATCACCACTTTGCCATCCCTGTACATCTCGATCTTGAGATGGGTGATCTCCACCTCGCCGCCCTCAAGCACCGTGGCATGTTCCCCGTAGAGTTGCGCACGCAGTTGACCTTTTTCATCGTAGTCGGGAACGCGGAATCCCGCCACCTCCATACCGGTACTAAGATCCTGCGCACCGGCAATGCCACACACACAAAATAGAACCAGAAAATAATTTAAAACACGCTTCATAAGTGACGACTCCATATTAAATAGACGGCTATATCTCCTTAACGCAAAGAACTTTTTCTACGAAACTTTGCGGGCTTCGTTCCTTTGTATTGAAACAGCATCTACCCTACTTCAACAAGGCTCGGGGTGTAGTCCACCGGTGGCTTGTAGCCCAGTAGCGTAATGCACGTTGCCGCGAGACTCGCAATTCCCGCATCCGGAACATCGGCCTTCCGCACATTGGAAGTGCCAGCCGGGTCGTAAACCATTGCTGGAACTGGATTAAGCGAATGCGCCGTCTTGGGCAGCACCTTGCCCTCGCCATCGAGTTTCAATTCGCCGGTTTTCTTATCCAGCTCACACATGTCGTCCGAGTTACCGTGGTCGGCTGAACAGACCAGAATTCCGTTCGCTTTCTTCAGCGCTTCCACCAGCCTTCCAAGATTTTCGTCGACGGTCTCGATTGCCACTTTCACAGACTCCACCACGCCGGTATGGCCGACCATGTCGCCGTTCGGGAAATTGATCCGAATGAACTGGTATTCGCCACCTTCGATAGCCTTCAGCACCTCGTCGGTAATTTCATCTGCCTTCATGCGCGGCGCATTTTCAAATGGGCAGTTGTCCGACGGGATTTCCATCCAGGTTTCGGTGTCGAACTTGCCGGAATTATTGCCGTTGAAGAAGTAGGTCACGTGGCCAAACTTCTGCGTTTCGGAAATGGCAAACTGTTTCACACCCGCATTGGAGAGATATTCGCTCATGGTGCGGTCAATCGCCGGTGGGGTGACTAGGTATTTTTCCGGTACGCCGAGATCGCCGTCATACTGCATCATGCCCGCATAGAGCACATCCGGTTTCGGACCGCGGTTGAATTCGCTCAGCGCGTCAGCTTCGAACGCCTTGGTGATTTCCAGCGAGCGGTCGCCCCGGAAATTAAAGAAGATTACACTGTCGCCATCAACGATCGGGCCAACAGGCACACCGTTGCGCTCGATCACACAAGCGGGAAGATCCTGATCGAGGATGCCGGGCTTTTCAGCACGGAAGGCTTCGATCGCTTCGCGCAGGGTGGCGAAGGTGCGCCCCTCGGCTTTCACATGGGCGGTCCAGCCTCGCTCGACCATGCTCCAATCGGCATTGTAGCGATCCATCGTAATGTTCATGCGCCCGCCGCCGGAGGCAACGCAATAGTCGACCAAACCGTCGGCATTGATCTCTTCAAGAAACGTATCAAAACGCTCTACATATTCGAGCGCGGAGGTCGGCGGTACGTCGCGGCCATCGATTAGTGGATGGATACGTGCCGTTTTCACGCCTTCGGCCTTCGCACGGTTGAGCATCGCCTCAAGGTGGTTAATATTCGAGTGTACGTTTCCATCCGAAAGCAGCCCGATAAAGTGCAGGGTGGATTCCTTTTCATTCACATTGGCAACCAGTTCATTCCAAACCTCGCCGTCGAACATCAGTTCGGATTCAATAGCCGCACCGACCAGTGCCGCGCCTTGTTCGAAGACTCGCCCGCAGCCGATTGCATTGTGACCGACCTCTGAGTTGCCCATGTCGCTGTCGTCCGGCAGGCCCACCGCCACGCCATGTGCCTTGATTTCATGGTAGACGGCATGCTCGCGGAGCCAATCCAGATTCGGGGTGTTCGCAATCTTCACATAGTCGCTCTCCGGATTCTTCCCGATCCCGACCCCATCCATAATCACCAGCACCACCGGCCCTTCAGGCCCGTCAAAAACTTCGTTCTTCTTTAATTTATTCATGGTTGTTCTCCTCAAATTTTCTATTTATCTCAATCGGTGGCAAATATGCCTTGCCCCACTCTTTCGAGCAATTTTAAACGCGGCGGGATTAAAAATGATGTTCATGTTCGACACCCACGCAATCGATACGCCATGTTTTCCTGAACTCTACTTCTGGACAATTTCCTTATAAAAAACCCCTCAAACCATTGAGACAAAGGCTTAATAAAAACTAAAATCCATTTTTACTTGTGAAAATCAGGCACAACGACTATCCAAAACTCTCGATGCACGAAATTAAAGGATGCGGGCCATGAAAAACCTATTCGATCTATCCAACAAAGTGATCGCCGTAACTGGAGCAACCGGCGTATTGGCCGGTGGTGCGGCAAAATATCTTCAAGAACAGGGCGCGCACGTCGTCTACCTCGGCCGACGGAAGGAAAAAGTGGACGAGGCACTTACCGAAGCCTTGAAAATTTCCAAAAACTGTTTGGGCTACACCTGCGATGTGACCGACCAGACGTCCATCGATAACGTCCATAAAAACATCATCGCTGAACTTGGCCACATCGATGTACTCATCAACGGCGCCGGCGGTAACATGCCCGGTGCCACCATCGGCCCCGGCAAGGATGTGTTTGATTTGGACATGGACGACTACTCCAAGGTGCTCGACCTCAACCTAAAGGGAACCGTCATGCCTACCATGGCCTTCGCCAAGACCTTCAAGGCACAGGGCTCCGGTTGCGTGATCAACTTTTCATCGATGTCTGCGGCGCAAACGCTCACTCGCGTACTCGGCTACTCCAATGCAAAGGCCGCCGTCGACAACTTTACCAAATGGATGTCCACCGAAATGGCCCTCAAATATGGCGACGGTATCCGTGTGAATGCCCTTGCCCCAGGATTTTTCATTAGCGACCAAAACCGCGCGCTGCTGATCAACGAAGATGGAAGCTATACGGAGCGCGGCCAGCAGGTGATCAACAAAACCCCCTTTCGCCGTTTCGGTAGGCAAGAGGAAGTCTTCGGTACCATCCACTTTCTTGCTTCGGATGCCGCTTCGTTTGTCACCGGTTCCGTCATTCCCGTCGATGGCGGATTTTCAACATTCACAGGAGTCTAAAAATGACCGAAACCACACACAAAAAATATTCGCTGCTGGTTCCAACCAGCATGGGCGTTCGACTGACTCCGGCTGACTCTCAACCTTTCCATTGCAGCGACACCTTCAAAATGCAGGCCACCAGCGCAGAAAGCAACGTAGCGAGCATTGCTTCGTATCTCGGCATGCCGGTCAAGGTCTTAACTGCATTTGTTAAAGGCAGTCCCATCTCGCACTTTATCAAGGATAATATCAGAAGCCGCCGGATGGATTTTGAGGGACCGGAGTTTGAACAGACCAACCCATGGGGCTATCGCCATCAGATCAATATGGCCGACAGCGGCTGGGGCGCACGCGGACCGAGAGTTCAGAACGACCGAGCCGGTGAAGTCGGCCGGGAGCTCAGTGCGGATGATTTCGACCTTGATCGAATTTTTACGCAGGAAGGCGCTGAGATTGTGCATCTGTCGGGACTCATTGCAGCACTGTCGCCGAAGACGAGCCAGTTCTGTCTTGATATTGCCCGAATCGCCAAGAAAAACGGGTCAAAAATATCCTTCGACCTCAACCACCGAGCCAGTTTTTGGACGGGTAGAGAGGAAGAACTTGCCTCGGCATTTGCCGAGATCGCATCCCTTAGTGATATCCTGATCGGCAATGAAGAGGACTTCCAACTCTGTCTGGGCATCGAAGGCCCGGAGTCTGGCGGAAAAGGACTCGATGAAAAAATCGACGGGTTCAAAAAGATGATTGGGCGGGTTCAAGCCGCCTATCCTAACGCCAGCTACTTTGGAACAACGCTGCGTGAAGTGATTTCGGCAAACTCCCATATGTGGGGCGCGTTGGTGACCGATGGCAACGACTGGGAAATCATCAAACCTCGCGAAATCGGTGTTCTGGATCGCATTGGTGGTGGCGATGGGTTTGTCGGTGGGTTGCTTTACGGCATACTTAAGGGCTGGGATGTCAAAAAGTGTACTCGGTTCGGTTGGGCAAGCGGGGCGCTTGCGGCTACCATGCTGACCGATTATGCCCAACCCGCCGATGAAGATCAGCTTTGGAGCATTTGGGAAGGCAACGCGCGCGTTAAACGGTAGACAAATTTAAAAGGAGAGAGTGATGAAAGCAGATATTGGATTAATTGGATTGGCCGTTATGGGCGAAAACCTCGTCCTCAACATGGAAAGCAAGGGATTCACGGTGGCGGTATACAATCGTACGGTGGCGAAGGTCGATGCCTTTATAGATGGCCGCGGTGCGGGAAAAAACTTCATCGGATGCCACAGCATCGAAGAACTATGCGCCAACCTTGAGCGCCCACGCAAGGTGATGATGCTTGTGAAGGCCGGAGACCCCGTAGATTCGTTCATCGAGCAAGTTCTCCCTTACCTCGAAGAGGGCGACATTATTATCGACGGTGGAAACAGCCACTATCCCGACACCATTCGCCGCACCGAATATGTTGAAAGTAAAGGCCTCCTCTATATCGGCACCGGCGTCTCCGGCGGCGAGGAAGGTGCCCTGCTCGGCCCGTCAATCATGCCCGGCGGATCGTCCGCTGCGTGGGATGCCGTGAAGCCGATCTTCCAGAAAATCTCCGCCCACACCGAAGCTGGTGAGCCCTGCTGCGAGTGGGTTGGCGAAGATGGCGCAGGCCACTTTGTCAAGATGGTCCACAATGGAATTGAATATGGCGACATGCAGATGATCTGCGAAACCTACCAAATGATGAAGGAGGGTTTAGGACTCTCCAACGAACAGATGCACGACGTGTTCAAGGAGTGGAACGAGGGGGAACTCGACTCCTACCTTATCGAAATCACCCGCGATATTCTTGGCTACAAAACCGATGAAGGCGAAGCCGTCATCGACCAGATTCTCGATACCGCCGGACAGAAAGGCACCGGCAAGTGGACTGCGGTTTCGGCACTCGACCTCGGCCAACCGCTAACGCTCATCGGCGAAGCCGTTTTCGCCCGGTGCCTCTCCGCGCTCAAGGACGAACGCGTCGAGGCCGCGAAGGTACTCTACGGTCCCTCCGTGGTATTCGACGGCGACCAGACCGCATTCCTCGATGACCTCAAGCTGGCGTTGTATGCCTCGAAGATCATCTCCTATGCCCAGGGCTACCAGCTCATGCGCGCCGCCGCCGAGGAGCATGGCTGGAAATTCGACAACGGATGCATTGCCCTCATGTGGCGAGGCGGTTGCATCATCCGCTCAGCCTTCCTTGGTAAAATTAAAGAGGCATTCGACACCAATCCCGATCTCGTCAACCTCTTGCTCGACCCATTCTTCAAAGACGCCATCGAAACCGCACAGTCGGCTTGGCGCCGCGTGGTGATGAAGTCCGTCGAACTCGGTATTCCGATGCCCGCCATCGGTGCGGCGCTGGCCTATTACGATGGCTACCGCACCGCCCGCCTTCCGGCCAACCTGTTGCAGGCGCAACGCGACTACTTCGGCGCACACACCTACGAGCGTCTCGACAAGCCGCGCGGCGAATTCTTCCACACCAATTGGACTGGACGCGGTGGCGATACCTCCGCCTCGACCTATATTGTTTAGTTTCTGTAAGGCTGGAAGGTTTTTTAAATATTCCAGCCCTACAATTTGGAGAAAAGCATGATTAGTAAATTCGGAGAAGAGATTTCGATCCAACCGGATGAATTATGCAGGCTGGTTTTCCAATGTTTAGAGCAGGCAGGAAAACTGGGCAAAGTGCTCATCCTCCCGCCGGATCACACGCGCCTGAATTCGATGGCGGGACCGATTACGGTAATGGTCTACGAAAAGCTGACCGCCGAAGGGGCACAGGTAGATATCCTCCCCACCCTTGGAACACACAACCCGATGACGGATGCGCAGCTACGCATGATGTTCGGCGACTCGATTCCGTTGGAAACCTTCAAGGCACACGACTGGCGCAACGAGGTAGTTCGGAAGGGTTTGATTGAAGGGGAAATGCTCTCCGAGTGGTCGAATGGGAAGGTCGACTACACCGTCGGCGTCGAAGTGAATAAGATGCTGTTCGATGGCTACGATCTAATCCTTTCCATAGGCCAGGTTGTTCCGCATGAAGTGGTCGGCATGGCGAACTATACCAAGAACGTGGTCGTTGGTGCAGGCGGCTCCGATATCATCAATAAATCGCACTTTCTCGGTGCGGTAGCAGGGATCGAAAATATCCTTGGCCAAACCGATACCCCGGTGCGCCGCTTGTTCAACCACTCGGTTGATGCCTACCTTTCCGATCTTCCGATCACGTATATCCTGACGGTGATGGAGCAGGATTATGAGTCCGGCGAAATGCATATGCGCGGGTTTTATGCCGGGGAAGAGGTTTCCGTTTTTGAAGAGGCCTGCAAACTGGCGCGCACGGTCAACATCACCCTACTCGACCGCGAGCCGAAAAAGATCGTCGTCTACCTCGATCCGCACGAGTTTCAAAGCACGTGGCTGGGAAATAAGGCGGTCTACCGCACGCGCATGGCCATTGCCGACGACGGAGAACTGATCGTACTCGCACCCGCGCTCAAGGAATTCGGCGAAGATCCAACCATTGATCGACTTATCCGTAAGTTTGGCTATTACGGAACGCCCGCCACGCTCAAGGCCGTTAAGAACGATGCGGAATTGCACAATAACCTCGGCGCAGCGGCACACCTAATCCACGGATCGTCCGAAGGGCGCTTTAAAATCATCTACTGTCCCGGATCGGATATGACGCTCGACGAAATTCGCTCGGTTGGCTTCGAGGCTGTGGCCTACGATGAAATGGCTACACGCTACAATCCCGAAACACTCAAAGACGGCTTCAACACGTTGCCTGATGGTGAAGAGATTTTCTACATCAGCAATCCCGCCCTCGGTCTCTGGGCCTATAAGGAAAAGTTTAGAGATTAGTCCATAAAAAAACTCATGGACGAAATTTTTATCCTTTAAGCCACGGCCCATGCGGCAAAGATGCCGATCTACGACTACCACTGCCATCTACCTCTAAAGGAGATTGCGGAGGACAAACCGTACGGCAACCTCGGTGAAATCTGGTTAGTGTACCGGGCCGATTGTTTTGACGACGTATCGTCTTCCATCGATTGGAAATGGATTGTCGATGCCGACTCCGACCATACTAGACGATTGGGAACTGCTCTATTTCGGCGGCGAAACCAATGACGTTGCCACGGATGATGGAGATGGTTATCTCAACTGGCAGGAATATATTCTGGCAGATACTCACTAACTTCATTGGCGACGGCTCCGCCGCACAGATTATTGATCCCGCCAACATACCCAGTTGCTTCTACCATGTGCAGATCGATTGGATGGAATAGCCTTTTTCCAGTCCCAGAAAAACGTAGAATTGCCAAAAATAAGGGTTGCGCATGGGGCGAAGGGCGTATAGGTTTTGCGGCTGATTTTTCAACCCAATGAATTGGAAGAGGTTTGTCATGAGAATTAGAAGAGCAATGCGAAAGAAGCCACTACGGCGACCGGTTAAGAAACCCCGTTTGAAGCGTCAGCGCATCATGCAGCAGAAAAAACGCCTGATGGGTGCTGGTATCACTGAAGAACAGTTGATCCACATGAACACCAAACAGATTCGTGCCGCAATTCGCAAAACAGCTGCTTAAAGTAAATGATCTTAAACGGTTAAAAAAAAACGCTCCAACCGGAGCGTTTTTTCTGTATCTGGAACTCGAACCTGTTGGAGACGGAATGAGTAGACGCAACATTGTACTGGTTGGATTCATGGGAACCGGAAAAACCACGATCGGCCAACTGCTGGCGGAACAGACTGGAATGCCGCTGGTAGACATGGATGCTCTGATCGAACAACGCGTGGAAAAACCCATCACCGACATCTTTGCGCAGGATGGCGAACCGTACTTCCGAACCTTGGAACGCGAAATGGTACAGGAACTTGCTGCCCAAAACGGTCAAATTATATCCACCGGTGGTGGTATTGTACTCAACCCTGATAATATCGCCGACTATGAAAAAACTGGGTTGGTGGTCTGTCTGCTAGCTACGCCCACCGAAGTTCTCGGCCGTGTACAGCACGACGACACCCGTCCCTTGCTCGCCGGAGACAAACAGAAAAAAATTATCCAGCTCTTAGAAACCCGCAAGCCCCTTTACGAGGCTATCACCCACAAGATTGATACCAACAGCACCAACCCCGAAGTTATCGCCACGCACATTATTACGCTGTATGAATCAAACAATTCTTGAAACCGCGCCACAAAAAGCCAATATAGCCATTCTTTGCACCGACCCAGTAGGAGCCATTTAATGACTGAAGAAAAAAAAGACGATCTCAACGAACAGCAAACCTTCCTTAGCGGCCACGAAGAGCTACTGAAATCGATCAACTCCAAAACAGAAATCCCGGATGAGCAACCCGAACAGATTGAAACTCCCAGCATCGATAAAGCCCCTTTGACCGAAGAATCCGACGTCGTTCATGAACCTGTAGCCAAAGAAAAAAAACCGGTGAACGAGCCAGAGATCGCGGCGCCGATTGCACAGCCCTCACCGGAAACCTCGAAACCGATCACCGTGCCGAACAAGATCGGAGGGAAAAAGAAAAAACAACAACCCCAACATTCCTCTCAGCACGAAGAAGTGTTGAAAAAACAGGCACTTGAACAACAGGAAGTGAAGGAAGTTCTCGTCTTCTTCCAAAAATATGCAAAACCTGTAGCCATTGTGATCGTCGTGATCTGTGCCTTTATTCTAGTCGACCAGTTTCTCAAATCGCAACGGCAGAAGAAAGAACTCCGCGCCGATACCGCATTAATGCATGCACAAAGTGCCGAAGACCTGCAAGCAATTGTCAACGATTATGCCTCCACTCTGGCCTCCCCATTAGCGTTGATGGGCTTGGCTCGCGAGAAATTCAATGCCGGCCAGATCGATGAAGCCGAAGCCCTCTATACCCAATTCCTCAAAAAGCATGGAGATTCCGAACAAGCCGCTCAGGCTGAACTGAACCTGATTGCCTGCAAAGAGTCCAAAGGCCAGCTTGGAGAGTCCCATCTGCTCTATGGAAAATTCGCCACCGACCATAAAGGATCTTTCCTTGTTCCCGTCGCCTTGATGGGACGAGCACGGTGCCTTGAGGTTCTAGGGGAGCTCGATGAAGCCCAAATCGCTTACGAAGACCTTATTGTCAACCACCCGGAAAGTAGCTGGTCCCGACTGGCCGAAGTCAACCTCAAGATGGTGCTGGCTAAAAAGCAGTAATTCTCTGTGCGTCGGTCACGGCTCCTAATCTTCAATGATTTCCCGATCAATTTCGGGACGGCACTGGTGATGGATCCAGCTGGTTTTCAGGAGCCCAGCCGATCCCCTCGTAATTGAAATGCCAACCCGCCGTTTCGGGGCTTTCAGGCCTTTGATCGCTCTGGGTGTCTAGAACGGGAATGGCCATGCCCTTTCATGGCTGATTTCCCAAATATGATGATCCCCTTTACACGTTAAACAGAAATTCAATCACATCGCCGTCTTTGACGATGTATTCCTTACCCTCAGTTCGTAGCAAGCCAGCTTCGCGGCAACCGGCCTCGCCTCCTTTTTCAATAAAATCATCGAAGGCCATGACCTGTGCACGAATGAAGCCGCGTTCAAAGTCGGAGTGAATCACTCCGGCTGCCTTCGGCGCAGTGTCGCCTTGGTGGATGGTCCAGGCCCGCGTCTCCATCGGCCCTTGCGTCAGATAGCTCACGAGACCGAGCGTGTGGTATCCTGTGTGAATGATCTGGTCGAGGCCGCTCTCCTTCACACCGTACTCTTCGAGGAATTCGTCGCGCTCTTCGTCGGACATGCCATTCAGATCTTCCTCCATCTTGGCGCAAATTTTCACAACGTCCGCACCGCGTCCAGCGGCGTAGCCCTTGATGGCCTTAACGTAGTCGTTATCTTCGAGCAAGCCATCTTCATCGACATTGCAGCAGTAGATTACCTTTTTATTGGTCAAGAACTGCGACTCTTTGAAAATCACCTTGCCCATCTCCGTGTCTTGATCCTCAAAATCAACAGCCATCTTACCGGAGCCGAGATGATCGAGTAGCTTCTCAAATGTGGGGAGTGTGGCGGCAACTGCCTTATCGGTGCGCGCCAGCTTCTTCACGCGTGCCGCACGGTTTTCCATCATCTGAAAGTCAGCAATAATTAATTCGGTTTCAATCACCTCGATATCGCGAATAGGATCAACCGAACCATCGACGTGTACAATGTTCTCGTCGTCGAAGCAACGGATAACCTGAAGAAGGGCATCGGTTTCACGAATATTGGTGAGGAATTTATTACCCAACCCTTCACCCTGACTGGCTCCCTTCACGAGACCAGCGATATCAACAAAGTCGACGGTAGCAGGAAGGGTTTTCTTCGACCCCGCGAGTTTTGCCAGCTTGTTAAGGCGCGGATCGGGCACGGGTACGACGGCCTTATTCGGTTCGATGGTGCAGAACGGATAGTTCGCACTCTCAGCATTTTGCTCGCGTGTCAGCGCATTAAAGATGGTGGATTTCCCGACGTTCGGAAGCCCTACAATACCTACACTTAGTCCCATGATAAACTCCTGATACGTAAAACGTGAGCCGTGAAAAAATCACGCCTCACGTTTCAACCATCACCTTGTTTTATTTCTTCGGCTTCTCGTAGTCCATTAACCGGCCGCCGATAAAGTTGGCGCCGCCGTCCACAAACAAGGTCTGCCCAGTGATCTTCTTGGAATATTCGCCCAACAGAAAAACGCAGGCATTTGCCACTTCGACTTTATCCTCCAGCGTGTCCCACGGAAGCGGGCTGATGTCTTCCCATGTGCTGGCTAATAGGTTAAAGGATGGAATAGATGAGGCTGCCTTCGTGGTGAGCGGCCCTGCCGACACGGCATTTACGCGGATATAGTCCTTCCCCATGTTACGCGCCAGTGCTTTCACAAGGGCTTCTAGAGCCGCCTTGTTTACACCCATCCAATTGTAATACGGAAATGGGCGCGATCCCTCAAAAGACAGCGTAACAATCGATCCGCCATTTTTCATTTTCGGTGCGGCAAAATGCGCTACCGTGGCCAACGAGGCCGCGCTGATATGAAATCCAGTAAGCACATCTTGCGAAGCGGGCGTGTACATTTCTTCAGCGCCCAGACAGGTTTTTGGATTAGCATAGCCAATGGAGTGTAAGACACCGTCGATCTCACCGGTTTCGTTGAAGAGAGTCTCCACCTCTTCATCGATGGTCACATCACAATATTTGAACTGCATCGCATCTTTCTCTTCCACTGAAAGATCCTTGCAACCCCGATCGAAAAAGATTTTCTTCATGCGTTCGTTCTGCGCCGTCCAGATCACGTTGCCGCCCATTTCTTCGACCAACTTGCCCGTAGCATAGGCAATCGAGTCGGTGTTAAGCAGGCCCATTACGACATAAGTACTTCCCTTTTTAATCATCGTTGAATTCCTCTTTCATCTATTAAAAACAGGCGTGAAATTATTCATTTTTCCGCGCTTCATGATCGGAGCATAAAACGCTTTTCCGACACAAAAAGAAAGCGGTTTCTCGCCGATCCAGCAGGGATCGGCGAGCGGTAAACCCTTAGGTATAGAGTTCGGCGTCCTGCTCGGCGAATTCGCGCGACTTCTCCTGCATACCTTGAGCAACGATTTCATCCTCCGACAGCCCCTGCTCGGCGGCATATTGGCGAACATCCTCAGAGATGCGCATCGAGCAGAATTTCGGGCCACACATACTGCAGAAATGCGAGGTCTTCGCGTCTTCTTCAGGCAGCGTGGCATCGTGATAGGCAATCGCCGTTTCGGGATCGAGAGACAGGTTGAATTGATCCTGCCAACGAAATTCGAAGCGAGCCTTGCTTAGGGCGTTGTCGCGCACCTGCGCGCCGGGGAAGCCCTTGGCAAGGTCGGCGGCATGCGCGGCGATCTTGTAGGTGATGACTCCTTGCTTAACATCGTCCTTATTCGGTAGACCAAGATGTTCTTTCGGCGTGACGTAGCAGAGCATCGCGCAACCATACCAACCAATGTTGGCGGCACCGATGCCGCTGGTAATATGGTCGTAACCCGGAGCAATATCCGTGGTTAGTGGCCCGAGGGTATAGAACGGAGCTTCGTGGCAGACCTCGAGTTCCCATTCCATGTTTTCCTTAATGCCTTGTAGCGGCACGTGGCCAGGGCCTTCGATCATCACCTGCACATCGTGTTTCCATGCAATCAAAGTCTGCTGCCCGAGGGTTTCGAGTTCCCCGAGTTGTGCTTCATCATTAGCGTCGGCAATCGCGCCGGGGCGCATTCCGTCGCCAAGTGAAAGCGCAACGTCATACTGCTTACAGATTTCGCAAATTTCCTCGAAATGGGTAAAAAGGAAACTTTCCTCGTGGTGCGAAACACACCACTTGGCCATAATTGATCCACCGCGACTGACAATCCCGCAGGTGCGCTGCGCTGTCATTGGGACATAGCGCAAACGAACCCCGGAGTGGATGGTGAAATAATCGACGCCTTGCTCGGCCTGCTCGATGAGCGTTTCGCGGAACAACTCCCACGTCAGGTCTTCCGGCTTATCGCCGACCTTCATGAGTGCCTGATAGATCGGGACGGTGCCGACAGGAACGGGGCAGTTTCGGATGTTCCATTCGCGGGTGTCGTGAATATTTTCGCCGGTCGACAAATCCATGATCGTGTCGGAGCCCCACAGCGTGGCCCACTGCACCTTTTCCACCTCTTCGCCGATGCTTGACGACAGTGCCGAGTTGCCGATGTTGCCATTAATCTTTACGAGAAAGTTGCGGCCGATAATCATCGGCTCAGATTCAGGGTGGTTGATATTGCATGGAATAATGGCGCGGCCTTCCGCGACTTCCTTCCGCACAAATTCAGGGGTAACAAATTCGGGAATGTTGGCTCCCCAGCTCTGGCCGGGATGCTGGTGGTTCGGGTGGCGCATACCCGCGGTCTGCGCCTGCGTGAGCAGTCCGGTTTCGTGTTCGGATTTGCAATAGATTTTCTCGAAGGCTTCCTGCCGTCCAAGGTTTTCGCGGATGGCCACAAACTCCATTTCGGGCGTGATGATACCTTGCCGGGCATAGTGCATTTGGGAAACATTCTTTCCGACAACTGCGCGGCGCACCTTGCGTTCCAGTCCCTGAAACGGAATTCGGTTAGTGTCCTGCCCTTCCCCGTCGTCGCCCATTTGAAATCCGCGCGACTCATAGCTTTCGGTATCGGCACGTTCTTCAATCCACTTGGAACGCATTGCAGGCAGTCCTTTTTCGAGCTCTAGTTCGTAGTGCGGGTCGGTCATCGGGCCGCTGGTATCATAGACGAGAATCGGAGGGTTTTCCTCGATGGAGCCATCGGACTTTTGGGTATCGCTCAAGCGTATTTCGCGCTGCGGAACACGGATATCGGGACGGCTTCCCGCGATGTAGACCTTGCGTGAATTGGGGTAGTGGGTTCCGTAGTCGTCGTATGTGTGCTTTTCCTGAATCATGGTCGTCTCCTCTAGTGTTGTAGACAATGCAAAACTGAAAGGAGCGAAGGCTCGCTTCCCTACGTCGGCATTATCCGAACAGGTTCAAAGGGTTTGTCTCAGTCTCGGCATCGGCCACAGACACCCCTAGCGGTAAATGAGTGAATCTACGCCCATCATCATTCGAGTCAATTATTTTCACGACTCGGTATTGGAATAATCGTCCGGAAAGATCGGTTGTGCCGTAGCGGACATTCAAATAGGATGCCGAAATCTAACAAAAGGAGAACCCCATGAAACAAATCTGCCTATCCCTTATCGCCGCCTGCCTACTGGCCTCCTGTAATACCGCTAAAATGAGTTCGTGGGTGGATCCACAGTTCGAAGGGCGGACGATCGGGAAAACCATGGTGCTCGGCGTCGCTGATAGCGATAGCCTCAGCCGCCAGTATGAAGCTCTCTTTGTGGAGTATTTGACCGAAGCCAGCGTAGAGGCGCAATCATTGCATGCCCTCGTGCAAAAAACCGATCCGGTCTCGGAGGCAGCGCTCGTGGCCGCATTACAGCAAAAAAACTACACGTCTATTATCGTAACGCGCAAGCTCTCCGAAACCGAACGCCAGCAAACCTTCACCACCGGCTACTATCCGTCTCACTACGGCAACTACTACGGCTACTACTCCCACGCATACACCCTTTCCTACAACACAGCCACCGTGCAGAGCTTTTTGGAGTTTGAACTCGAGACCAATCTCTATGACATCAAGACCAAAAGACTCGTATGGACCGGGCGAAACGTAGTCTACGACGACCGTTCCGACCAAAGCAACATGAAGGCCATCATTAAAGGCGTCGTCAAAGATCTCGAGAAAAAGGATCTCCTATAAAACCTTGATCCGCCACTCTGAAGGGGAATTCCCCCGAAAAATCAGTTTTCATGCCCTTGCCCCTTTATGGTAGCTTTTCCCTTCGTTTTTTAGAGGAGTTTTCCTGTGTACCTTAAAAGTCTGAACATCGTTGGCTTCAAGAGTTTTGCGAACAAGACCAAGCTCCAATTCGAGCCGGGAATGACCGCGATCGTGGGACCGAACGGTTGCGGAAAGAGTAACGTTTCTGATGCCGTACGCTGGGTACTCGGCGAGCAGCGCGCCCGCGCGCTGCGCGGCGCAAAGATGGAGGATGTGATCTTCAATGGCACCGACTCCGCCAAACCGCTCGGCATGGCCGAGGTCAGCATCACACTGGCCGAGTGCACCGGCTTCCTTGGCGTTGAATACGACGAGGTCTGCATTACCCGCCGCGTGTTTCGTTCCGGTGAAAGCGGCTACTTTCTCAACCGCAAAGCCTGCCGCCTGAAAGATATCCAACGGCTGTTCATGGATACCGGCATCGGCACCGATTCCTACTCCATTCTCGAACAAGGCAAGATCGACCAAATTCTCAGCTCGCGCCCAGACGACCGCCGTGCCGTCTTCGAAGAGGCCAGCGGCATCACCAAATACAAGGCCGACAAAAAGGAGGCCTTGCGCAAGCTTGAACATACCGAAGCCAACCTGCTGCGTCTAGCCGACGTGATCCGCGAAGTTAAGCGACAGATCATCTCGCTCCAGCGGCAGGCCGGAAAGGCCAAGCGCTACAAAGAGCTCGCCGAAGAGGTGCGCGGCCTCGATATCTACGTAACGCGCGAACGGCTGGCCGAATATGCACAGAAAATCAACGAATTCACTGGAGAGCTTCAAATCCTCGAACGCAAAGTGCACGAGCTACACGAGCAGATTGAATCTGCCGAGGGCGAGGCTGAGTCGTCGCGTCAGGCACTCACCCAGCTTGAAGAGACGATTACCCAGGCCTTGGAACACGCCGCCGACGCTCGGAGCGAGCTGGAACGTACCCGCCATCTGATCGCCATGAACACCGACCGCATTGCGGAACTATCCACCCTCGCCCAGCGCAACACACAGGAGACCAAAGAAGCCCATGCCCGGCTCGAAACCCACCGAGCCGAGCTCGATAAAATCATCACCGAAATGGGCACTTCCGAGCAAGAGAAGGCTGAAGCCAAGGCTGAACTCGACCGCGTTACCTTCGTGCAGAAAGAAGCCGAAGAGCAGATGAATTTTACCCGCACGCAGCTCAACAACCTGCGCAACGAATCGGTTGCCCTCGACAGCACCGCCTCCAAACGGCAGAATGAACTCAATGAACTCGATGCCCGCGACCGCTCCGCTATGCTCAAAAAAGAGCGCCTCTCCACTGAGAAGTCCGAGTTGGAACGTTCCCTCAAATCCTTTGTGGAACATCAGGAGACGATGGATGCCAAGGTTGAGACCCTTGCCGCAAAAGTGGCCGAACAGGCCGAAACGCTCAACACCCTTAACGGCGAGCGTAGCGGTCGTAAGGAGCTGATCGGCGAGCAGGACCGGACGCTCAATGAAATGCACAAAACGGTAGCGGCTAAGCGCGCGCAACTCGAAATGCTTTCCGGCGGCGAGGCTCGCCAAGAGGGTTATCCACCCGGCGCACAGATATTATTCGATCCTCCCGCCGACTTTACGCCCGACCGCAGCGGAATCCTCGGCCCGCTGACCGATCAGCTCAAAACCTCGCCGGAATACCAGCCCGCGCTCGAAGCCATCCTGCGCCCGTGCATTTATGCCATCG
>QIHI01000051.1 GCA_003230915.1 Kiritimatiellales bacterium
AAAAGTACGGGTTGTACTTCCGTGGCGCGGGCGTTCGCCAGACTTCTTGGTCATTCGAATTAGAATAGATCCGTTCGCCCGTTCTCGTTTCGATCACCGTCAGGCGGTAAAAAGGATAGAGTGCGGAATGGATAACTTTCATCTCCGCGACCATTTGCTTGCGAAAAGCCTTTGGCCATCCCTTCCCCGTCCAAACCACCGCGTGAACGACCGAATCCGGGTGGATGTAGAGCGGATCGTTCACAGGAGGAACCAATTGCCAAAACTGTTTTTGGGTGCTTCTAGTAAGCTCCCCGATTTGATCCAGCGAAGAGATCGCTTCCGAAACCTCTTTTTCAAGTGATGCATCAATGGCTTCCCGAGCATGTACCCTGACCGCAACCATGATGATGGCCAGTAATAAACCCCAATATTTCATCTTTCCCCCTATTCATGCACCTCGATAAAAGAGATGCAGACTTGAATCAACCCAGCCTATCTTTTCCTGAATGGAAAACAACATAAAAAGAAATTAGATAACATTTGTCAATATCGTAATCTCTCAATTCGATTCGTCTACAGATTACTTTTCCCTACTTTGTGATCATGAGTATAAGCAAGAAAACGGAAATGATTGGCTTCAGGCAAACCCCGGAGGAAAAGGCGTTGTTGATCAAAATCGCAACGGAAATGGAGGCCACCCCCGGAAGTCTGGCCTCGTCCATTATTTCAAGATTCCTGAAAGCAAGGCTTGAGCACGGCAACCGCTTAGTCTGGCCTCCAGAGTTCAGCCATTTCCCCGCCAGCACCAAGAGTTCCCTGGAAGAAACCGACGCCCCCTCAAAATTCGAAAAGTAGGGCGGGTGAATTCCGGATAACTTACTCCAAACGCAAAAAGCCCCGCTCACAGGCGGGGCTTTCACTTTCTCTATCGGGAGCGCGGTGGGCGGCCTCCGCCTCCGGAACGGCGCTGACCTCCTCCACCGTGTGGGCGACGGCCTCCGCCACCCCCATGCGGTCCATCACGGCGCGGGGGACGGCGTTTGCGCGGCGGTGCAGGTGGTAACTCTTCGAGTAGCTCTTCTGGCGGCATGGTGCATTTCAGCGGCAGACCGAGCAGTTCTTCAATGGCCGGCAGTTCGAACGATTCCATCTCACAGGCGAAGGTGATCGATTTACCGGTTGCACCAGCGCGACCGGTGCGGCCGATACGGTGAATATAGTCATCTGGGTTTTCCGGAATATTAAAATTTACCACGTGGCTGACGCCATCGACGTGGATCCCGCGACCCGCCACGTCGGTGGCGACCAAAACTTTGACTCGCCCTTCGCGGAAGTCTTCAAGAATGCGCATGCGCTTCTTCTGAGTGACGGCACCGGAAAGCATTTCGCATTTAATGCTATAGCGCTCAAGCTCGTCGGCCAGTCGCTCAGTTTGGTCGCGCCGGTTGGCGAAAACGATAATCCGGTCGGGGTTGTCGTTCTTGATGATGTTGTAGAGCAGCGGGAACTTTTCCTTATCGGTCACGATGAAGACCTTCTGGTCGACGGTGTCGACAGCGACCTGTTCCGGCTCGATATCGATACGCTCGGGGTCGGTCATCCACGCCGCGGCGAGCCGCATGACATCGTCTGAGAGCGTTGCACTGAAGAGTACGGTTTGACGCTTTTCATTCGGTGGAGTTTTATAAATAATCCGCCGTACGTCGGGAATAAAGCCCATGTCGAGCATCCGGTCGGCCTCATCAATCACCATGATCTCGGTGAAACGTAAGTTCACAACACCTTTTTGAGAAAAGTCGAGCAGGCGACCGGGCGTGGCCACCACGATATCAATTACATCATCTAGCTCGCGCTCCTGCTTATTGTAGTCCATGCCGCCGTAGAGCACCACAGTACGCAGGCCGGTAAACTGGTTAAGCCCTTCAGAATCCTGACCGATTTGCATGGCCAATTCGCGGGTCGGTGCAATGATAAGTGCGCGCGGGCAACCCGTTCCATGATTTTCCAAGGGTTTGTTGAGGCAGTGGTTGATGATTGAGATTAAGAATGCAGCGGTCTTGCCGGTACCCGTCTGCGCGCGCCCAGCCATATCCTTTCCCTTGAGCGTGCCGGGCAGAATTTCTCCTTGAATCGGAGTGGCGAATTGCCAACCGAGTGCGTGGATACTGCGCATCAGGCGGGGATGCAAACCCAAATCGTGGAAACGGATTTTTCCTTCCTCCGCTTCCACATTGAACTCGGATGAATCCCACGGAGTCTCTTCAGTCCGGGGCTGCGGAGCCCGCTTTGGAAGTGGTTTAAACTGGTTTTCAGGGCGTGGTTCGCGTTCTCTTTCCGGGCGCGGCTTGCGATGGGTCTTTTCACGGGGCCTGTCGGTGCGCGTCCGCTCAGATTTACGCTTACGAAGTCGCCGTTCATAGGCCAGACGGCGATCTTCCTCTTCGGGACGGAACTCTTTCATCCGTGCCTGTTCCGCCTCGGTCAGAACCATAGGGTCGTTTTGTAAGCTTTTTGCTGGCCGCTGACTTTGCCCACCCTGCCCTTGCCGAACCTGCTGCCCCGGTGGATTTTTCTTTTTCGTGTCGCTGCCCGGTGACCATTCTTCCTGTTGAGGTTTCCGGCGTGGCTTATTCTTGAACGAGGCTGACGTTTTCTGTTGTTTCGAGGCTTCCTGCTTCGTCGGTTCGGGCTTCTTGCCGAAAACGGAAGCGATTTTTTTAATGATGTTCAATGTTTATTCCTTTCGCACCCAGAGCGGATGGAAGGATGGATTGTGGATGTCTTCTTGCTAAAAATTGGTCGGTCTATCCAGTAGGTTGAATATTCAATATTCCAAAAATCCATTCTTCCATCATCCCGTAGATGATGCGTTTAGTATGTGTTGTGTCCAATCACAGACCATGCCTTATGCATTTCCAGCGTTGACGTACTCGTCGAACGCAGCCTGCGTAGTAGTACTCCCACGAGACCGCGCAAAACGGTCATGGGAACGGGCTCGGAGGTATGCCCCTCTTCTGTAGAGATATGTCTGACGGGGTAGTCGCTCATTCCGTCACCAACTAAAACTACAATTTTCATGATCTGATTCAAATTTTCCAATTAACGCGAGCGAATGTCTCCGATAAGTCCCTTAAAGGCAAACCCTAAGAACATCCAATTAAAGATGTCAATCGGAGGAGTTTTTCCGATTTCGCCCCGCCGAATACTTCGGTATTATTATTTTAGAGGCAACCCAATCCCGGAAGTACCCTTCGTTTTTGATCGCTAGCTACGCCCATTTTTGCGAAATTTGTCGGCTGACTTTCCTTCACTAAAAGGCTCGAAAATGAACGGATATCTAATTTTTATTCTCTCGTTACTGATTTTCAACGGCTTGCTTTCGCTGGTGGTCGAGATGTTTAATCTGCGTAATCTATCCACTGAAATCCCGGAAGAGTTCCGCGGCATCTACGACGAAGAAAAATACGCAAAGTCGCAACGCTACCTGAAAGACACCACCCGCCTCGAACAAATTCAAGCCGCCATTATGTTGCCACTCACCATTACATTCATCCTACTCGGCGGCTTTAGCTGGATTAATAATATAGCCCATAGCATCTCTGAATATATGATTGTGCAGGGGCTAGCCTTCGGCGGCATTCTCATCCTACTCAGCCAAATCATCAGCTTACCCTTCGGGGTCTACAGCACCTTCGTCATCGAAGAGAAATATGGGTTCAATAAAACCACCATCAAAACCTTCGTTGTTGACCTCCTCAAAGGACTTCTACTTGCCGCCCTCCTCGGTGCGCCGATCTTCGCACTCGTCCTCTGGATTTTTTCAGCCGTAGCCAATGCATGGCTCTGGGCGTGGGGCGCACTGAGCGCCATCCAGCTCTTTATTCTGTTCATCGCGCCCATCGCGATCCTGCCGCTCTTCAATAAATTCACCCCGCTCGAAGATGGAGATCTCCGGGTCGCCATCGAAAAATTTGCCGCTGCTCAGAAATACACCTTAAGCGGCATTTTTAAAATCGATGGCTCCAAGCGCTCCACCAAATCCAACGCCTTCTTCACCGGTTTCGGAAAAACTAAACGCATTGCCCTGTTCGATACCCTCATCGACAACCACTCCACCGCCGAGCTGGTCGGCGTCCTTGCCCACGAAATCGGACATTGCAAACGCGGCCACGTCAAACAAGGCATCGTGATCTCGCTGGCCTCCTCCCTGCTCATGTTCATCATCCTTTCCCTCTTCATCACCAAGGGCGGACTGTACGCCGCATTTGGCATTGAAGGCACACCACTTTACGCAGGGTTCATCTTCTTTGGCTTTCTCTACACCCCCATCAGCATGATGCTCGGACTACTTGGCCATATCCTCTCGCGCAAACACGAATTCGAAGCCGATGCCTTCGCCGCCGAAACCACCCAAGCACCCGGAGAAATGATCGCCGCCCTTAAAAAACTATCGGTCGACAACCTCTCCAACCTTACGCCCCACCGGTTGAAGGTTTTTTTGGAATACTCCCATCCGCCCGTGCTCGAGCGCATCAAAGCACTGAGGACATTCGAGGCCAAATAATACCCACTCAAAACGATTCAGCAGGCTTCGGCTCTAGATGAGCTCTTTCATAAAGACACGAGAGAACGCGAAGAATCGGGTTGGCTTACTTTGCAAACTTGGTGGATATTCAACAATCGGTTGGCGCAAGTTACTCGCCTACTTCACACTCGCACCGGCACCTAGATTTCCTTCTACCGTGACGAGCTTGAGGGAGTCACCGATGGAGGCGGCGAGCAACATGCCTTCAGATTTCACGCCGCGCAGTTTGGCGGGTTTGAGGTTGGCGACCACGACGATGGTTTTCCCAACGAGTTCTTCGGGTTTGTAGTGCAGTGCAATGCCCGCAACCAGCTGGCGCTGTTCATCGCCGAGGTCGACCTGTAACTTGAGCAATTTGTCGGCGCCCTCGATTTTTTCGGCTTCGAGCACTACGGCCGTTTTGAGGTTTACGTTCATGACTTGGTCGAAGGTGATGAGGCCCGGGGTCGATTTTTGATTTCCGATTTCCGCGGGCTGATTTTTTTTCTTGGCGGGCTTCTGCTCCTTCGCAACGAGGCTGGAAGTCTCATCTGTTTTCTTGGCTTCGATGCGCGGGAAGAGCGCTCCGGGTTGGGAAATTTTTGAACCGGGAATAAGCACACCAAATTCGGAGAGTTTGCCAAGGTGCGGTTTGGCATCGGCCATGCCGAGTGCAGTGCGCAAGGCATGCATCTTTCCGGGCATAACGGGATAGAGCAACCCGGCGCAAACGCGTAAACATTCGGCGGCGGTGTAGAGGCAATGTGCGACCTCTACTTCCGTGCCTTCTTGTTTTGCTAGAGCCCACGGAGCGCGTTCCTGCAGATAAACATTAATCTTCCGAACCACCGATAGAACCATAGCAACCGAGCGATCCAATTTCATGTTATCGATCAACGATCCCATTTCCCCGGCAATCGCTATCGCCTCCTTCCAAAGGCCGTCTTCCAACACCGTATCGAAGCCGGCATCGGCGGATGATGCCGGCGCGGGCATTTTATCGTCGCAGTAGCGGCTGATCATGTTGAGCACGCGGTTTGTGACATTGCCAAGATCGTTGGCGAGATCGGAGTTATAGCGCTTTACAAAGGCTTCTTCGGTAAAGGAGGCATCTTGGCCAAGCGTCATTTCGGCGATGAGAAAGTAGCGGAAGGCATCGACGCCATAGGTATCGATCATGTCCATCGGGTCGACGACATTACCGAGCGACTTGCTCATTTTAGTGCGGCCCGTCAGCCACCAGCCGTGGGCAAAGATCGATTCTGGCATTGCAACATTCATGGCCTTGAGCATGGTCGGCCAATAGACGGTGTGGGTGGTGAGAATGTCCTTGCCGATCAAGTGGGTAGAACACGGCCACCACTTCTTGAACTGTTCTTCATCGGATTTGTAGCCGACGGCGGAGATGTAGTTGATGAGTGCGTCGAACCAAACATAGGTGACGAAACCGGCATCGAACGGCAGCTCGATCCCCCAAGCCAACCGTGATTTGGGGCGTGAGATGCAGAGATCCTGGAGTTCCTTAGTTTTGAGGAAGCCAAGGGTTTCGTTGGCACGAAAGGCGGGCTGAATGAAGTCGGGATGGGTTTCGATATAGTCGATGAGCCATTCCTGGTATTTCCCCATGCGGAAGAAATAGTTGGACTCGACGATGGAGTCGACTTTGCGGCCGCACTCGGGGCAGTTGCCCTCAACCACATCTTTTTCAGTGAAAAAACGTTCGCAGCCGACGCAATACCAGCCTTCGTATTCCGCCTTGTAGATTTCATCGCGGTCGAACAGCTCTTGCAGAGTTTGCTGGACAACGGTTTTATGGCGCGGCTCGGTGGTGCGAATAAAGTCATCGTTCTTTATTTCGAGACATTTCCAGAGTTCCTGAAAGCGGATAACGGTTTGGTCGCACTGCTCTTGCGGGGTAATGCCGTTGGCATCGGCGGCTTGCTGCACCTTCTGGCCATGCTCGTCGGTTCCGGTAAGAAAATGGGTCGGCACGTCGAGCAAGCGGTGGTAGTTGGCCAGCACATCGGCCAGAATCGTGGTGTAGGAGTGGCCGATGTGCGGCTTATCGTTCACATAGTAGATCGGCGTGGTTACGTAGTATTTGGATGGTTTTTCGCTCATGGGTTGTCTCGTTTCATTATTTGGAATCGAACGGGCGATACTATGCAGAACGCCGCTAGATACAAGCGTTGAATTTCTCATCGAACGTGGGTTTCACGGTCATCTTGAGTTCAAGGAGCGTATGTTTTCTGGAAGGGAATGTCCCCAGTGTTAGGTATTAATGAATACTTCCGAAAAAAACTAGAATTTCACAAATTACTGAGTGCGAGTCATGGCGATGTGTGATGAATAAAAAACCGCCCTTGTCCTGTCTTTGAATGGAGAACCCAGAAAACAAAAGACCACTCTCGTAAGTACCTATTGTTGCTTGGTTTAAATGGTCGGGGCGACTGGATTCGAACCAGCGACTTCTACGTCCCGAACGTAGCGCTCTACCAGGCTGAGCCACGCCCCGATTGACCCAAAGAAGTGCGTAGTGTACGAATCGGCGGTTAAATGGCAAGCGGGAAAGATCGGCAAATTTACGCTCTGGGATGGGCGAGCTGGTAGACCTCTTTCAGACGCTCAACGGAGATGTGGGTGTAGATTTGCGTGGTGGAGAGCGAGGCATGTCCGAGCAGTTCCTGGACACTGCGCAGGTCGGCACCGGCATCGAGCAGATGGGTTGCAAAACTATGACGCAAGCTGTGCGGTGTAAGCTCGGCGTTGAGGCCGCAGAAGAGTACATATTTCTTCATCATCCGCTCGATGGAGCGAGGTGTGATCTGTCCACCGTTCTTATTTAGAAAAACCGGACTACGGGCATCGCGCCGACCTTCGAGCACCCAAACATTTTCGCGCAGTTCCAGGTTTTTCATCAGCGCACGGGTTGCTGGCGAACCGAGCGGACAGAGCCGCTCCTTCTTTCCTTTACCTCGTACGCGCGCCACGCCGGAAAGTAGGTCGATACTTTCTTCCGGAAGCTTGGCGAGTTCGTTAATGCGCATGCCTGTACTGTAGAGAAGCTCCAGAATGGCGACATCGCGCGCGACCATATATTCGCGCCACAAACGGATCTTCGGATTTTTCGTCTCCTGCATTTCAGCATACTTCGCCGGGGCATCCAGCAGTTTCCCGATTTCCGAAATCGATAGGATCTGCGGCAGATAGCTCCCCTTCTTCGGCAAACTCAACCCGCTGAAAGGATTAAGTTCTACATATTCCTCGCGCAGGAGAAATTTATAGAACGAACGTAAGGCGGAAAGTTTTCGTCCGGTCGTGGTCGGGGCGAGCTCCAGCTTTTGGAAAAAAACCAGAAACTTACGTGCTGAAAAACGATCCGCCTCCTTCCAATTGTAGGGAGACGGCGCATCCTCGCCCCAAACGATGTCACAATACTGCCGGATATCGATCAGGTAGTTGCTGATCGTGTGCTCGGAGGCGTTTTTCTCGCCTTCCAAGTATTGGACAAAATGCTCTACGCATGGATCGTTCATCTACTCAACATCGTATTTTATTTCAACGCAAAAAAATAAAGGACGCAGAGAGTCGAAAAGCATTCTCTGCGAGTCTGTGAAACCGTAGCGCCTTTGCATTAAATCCTGATTGCTCGCGTCTACGATTCGACTTCTTCCGTTTTTGGTTTCGGCTTGCGCGGGGCAGGAAGTTCATGCTGCTCTTGCAAATCGGCATAGTTCGGGATTTGCGTGGCGTATTTGGCCACCGTCCGTTTGAGCGCGGCAACCTGACGCTCGGAAAGTGTTCCCTTTGCCTTGAACTGTCCAGAGAGTGAGTCGATGAACTCCTTGTCATCAAAGACTCGTTTACCCCGTTTAACGGGCTCCGCCCACTCTGCTATCGTTTCGGTGGCCAACAGGATTGGGGCGATGGCCGGATCGGCCTCGACTTCTTTTTTCTCATCGAGCTTAAGCTCCACCCGAATGGCATCAAAGTTTTCAATCTGATCGGAATATTTGGTGAGTAAGGTGTCGAGATAGGCGACCTGTCGGTCGCTCAGACGTTTGCCCATTTTGACTTGGTCGCCAAGCGAGGTGCAGAATTTTCCGTCGTCGTAGGTGCGTTTTCCGGATGTGCGCGGCTCCTCATATTTAACGGTAGAGAGCAGCTCCAGCTTCCGCGGCGTATCGGTACGTACAGCTTCGGGTTCGACGAGTTCAAGTTTGGCGATGATTCCTTCAGGCACCTGCTTGATGTAGCGACAGCACATTTTATGTAGCATTTCTCCCTGGCGCTTGGAGAGCAATTCGCTCTTGCCAACCATTTCTTTGAAATCCTCAAACGTCTTGTGGTCGTCGTAGGTACGACGCCCTGATTTGACCGGCTCCATCCACTCAGTTACGTTTTCTAAGGCTTCAAAGCATTGAGCAACCCGCTCCGGCGGTGCAGTCTCCTTGGCGTGGTCGATCCACTCGAGCAGCGACGGATAGAATTCCTGCATCATGGTCGTCCATTCGATCTTTCCTTCCTCAATATCGTCGAGCTTGGTTTCCATATCGGCGGTAAAGCGGACTTCAAACAGGTCGACCTTATTATCCGTCTTTAGCTTTTCCTCGGTCTTAAGAACAAGTTCAACTAGCTCCATGCCGAGCGGAGTTGGAACCAGTGCGCGTTTCTCTTTAAGTACGTATTCGCGCTCGTCGAGCTTCGACATGATAGCGGCATATGTACTCGGCCGCCCCACCCCGTTTTCCTCCAAGGCCTTGATCAGAGATGCCTCGGTGTAGCGAGCGACCGGCTTGGTTTCCTTCTGCTCCGTCAGCCAGTCGAGCACGTCGAGACTTTCGCCCTGTGCCAACGGCGGAAGAGCGATGGTTTCGGTGCTCTCGCCCTCGTCATTCTTCGGCTTATCGGCTGCGCCCTCGATGCCGCTGGCCTTCATGTAGCCGGGGAAGGAAATTTCCGATGATGTTGCACGGAAGAGGTAGGTATTTTCTGAAGAGACTTCGATCTCCACCGTGCGGCGGGCAATTCTGGCGGGAACCATTTGACTGGCCACAAAGCGTTGCCAAATCAATTTATAAAGCTTCTGTTCGACGGCATCGAGCTTCACGCCTTCGTTGCCCGGACGCACAGCAACGTCGGTTGGGCGAATCGCTTCGTGAGCCTCTTGTGCCGCTCCTTTACTTTTGTAGAAGTTGGGCTTTTCCGGCAGATATTCCGTGCCATAGCTATGGCCGACAAACGCACGGCATTCGTCCAGCGCGGTTGCGGCAATATTGAACGAGTCAGTACGCATGTAGGTGATCAACCCGTTTTCGTAGAGCTTTTGTGCAATGCCCATCGTACGCGACGGCGCATAACCGAGTGCGCCGGAGGCCGACTGCTGGAGTGTGCTGGTGATGAACGGTGGACGGGCACGGCGTGTGACCTCCTTGGTAATCACATCGCTAACCTTCAGCGGACTGTTATTCAGCTCCTTTTGAATCTCTTCGAGCTGCTCCATGGTCTTCACTGCACCTGGTAGCAGTTTGCGATCTTTCACGCCGATCGGCTCGTTATTAATGCGTGCGAGTTTGACGGTGAAAGAATCGAGCGGTGCCTCCTGTTTACGAACTTCTGCCCCGACGGTAAAATAGGTTTCCGGTTTAAAGTCGATAATTCCCTTTTCGCGTTCAACCACCAGACGCAACGCCACGGTCTGCACACGGCCAACACTCTGCGCGCCACGGATCTGCGTGCGCACCACCGGACTGCCCTTGAAGCCGACCAAGCGGTCGAGAATACGACGCGCTTGCTGCGCGTCCACTCGATCCATATCGATTTTCTCCGGACTCTCGAATGCCGCGAGAATGGCCGGCTTCGTGATTTCGTTATACGTTACACGATAGAAGTTTTCCTCCGGAACGGTTTTTTTCAGTGCCTCGAAAAGATGCCAGGCAATGGCCTCTCCCTCGCGGTCTGGGTCAGGCGCAAGATAGACGTTTTCACACTTCTTAGCCGCGGCCTTGATTTCCTTCAGGACTTTTTTTCCGCGTGTGGTGGCCACATATTCCGGTTCGAAATTCTTCTCGATATCCACGCCCAATTTCTTGGCTGGCAGGTCGCGCACGTGGCCGACCGAAGCCATCACTGCATAGTCCTTTCCCAGAAATTTATTGATCTTTTTCGCCTTCGCCGGCGACTCCACAATTACCAAATTCTTGCTCATTAGTTTGCGTCCTTTATTTCCGTTTTTGAACAGGGTAAACGGGACTCACACCATCCCGTTCATCCTGTGATTCTGTCTAAAAATTACTACTCCTTAAATCTTCTGCAAGCTCGACCATCCGGCCGGGGAGCATGCGGATGACCCGCTTCATTTCCAGGCCGAGTAGTAGGCTACTCAATTCGTGGCTTTTTATACCGACTGTGCGTGCAAGTGAATCAATATCGAGCGGTTCCTGCCACAGCACTTCCATCACTTTCGATTCCTCTTTCGAAAGCGGGACGTCGGGGCGGGCGGCTGCTTCGTCCTGCGGCACTTTCCGCTCCTCCGGTGGAATCAGGAATTCATACTCCTCCAGAATATCATCTAATCGTTCGACCAACTTTGCGCCGTTTTTGATCAGCATATGTGGGCCACGCGCACCGGGTGTATCGATTCGCCCTGGTAAGGCAAACACCGTGCGTCCCTGCTCCATCGCCGCTTCAGCGGAGTGCATCGAGCCGCCCTTGATGGCCGACTCGGTTACGAGTACGCCCATGCTCATGCCGCTAATGATGCGGTTGCGGTACGGGAATGTCATGCGATCCGCCTTGCGCCCCATCGGATATTCGCTCACCACCGCGCCACTTTTGGAAATCTTTTTGGCCAACTCTGCGTTCTCCGGTGGATAGAGGCAATCAAGCGCACCCCCCAAAACAGCAATCGTTCGGCCACCGCTCTTGAGCGCACCGCTGTGCGCTGCCGTATCTGTGCCGCGTGCCAGCCCGCTGACCACTGTAAAACCAGTCTGGCCGAGCTGATAGGCCAAACGGTCGGCGGCGGTGAGGCCGTAGTGGCTGGTTGAACGCGATCCCACGATGCCGATCGCCTTCTTATCCTGTGGAAGAATCCGGCCGAGCACATACAGCGCCAACGGCGGATCATGGATCGCTTTCAGTGCTTCCGGATATTCATCGTCCACGGGGGTGATCATACGCGCGCCGATGTCGGCGGCTTTTTCGATCTCCCCCTCCACGTCGATGCTATCACGCTGGGTGATAATCTTGAGCGCCAGCTTCTCTCCAACACCGCGCGCTCCCATCAACGCTTCACGGTCGGCTTCAAGAATTGCTTTCGGTGAACCGAGCACGTCAATCAAGCGCCGGACGCTGACCGGCCCAAGCCCTCCGATCATATTTAGAACAATATAGGCTTCTCGCTGTTCCATTAGCCCATGCCGCTCCAGATCTGTTCCATCCTTTTTTCGGAAATTTCGTGGCCGATATCAACGCGCCCAATTTTCGATGCGAGGACAAATTTAGGCCTTCCATCGACTGTTTTCTTATCGACGGTCAATGCGGTACGCAGATCACTCCAGTTATAGTCAGGAGCATTCACGGGAAGTCCTATCGCTTGGAATATGTTTTCAATTCGGATGCAGTCAACCTGCGAAAGACCGGTTAGTTCGACGGAGGCGCGGGCCGCAAAGACCGATCCGATTGAGACTCCTTCGCCATGAATCACCTGGCCATAGCCCGCCACCTTTTCGACAGCGTGTCCAACCGTGTGGCCAAAGTTGAGGATGGCGCGTAACCCGCCCTCGCGTTCGTCCTGCGCAACGACAGCCGCCTTTATCTCGCAGCAGCGTCCAACCACCTTGGCGAGCAATTCGGTGTTTCCTGCATTTAAAAGGTCTTCGATGTTATCTTCCAGCATCTGGAAAAACGGTGCATCATAAATAATTCCGTATTTGATAACTTCGGCCAGCCCGGCGCGGTATTCGCGGTTGGCCAGCGTTCCCAAGCTCTCGAGATCGGCCAGTACGAGTTTGGGTTGGTAGAATGCACCGACGAGATTCTTTCCCTCGGGTAAATTGATCCCGGTCTTGCCACCGACGGAACTGTCGACCATCGCTAATAGCGAGGTCGGAACCTGCACGAATGGAATACCCCGCAAATACGTGGCAGCTACATAGCCGACTAAATCGCCGACCACTCCGCCGCCAAGCGCGACGATGAAAGAGTTCCGGTCGAGTCCGGCCTCGATACAGCGGCTGTATAGCTTAAACACCTGATCACCGCACTTGGTCTGCTCGCCTGCAGGAAGCGTTGCAAGAGAAGTCGTGAACCCTGCGGTTTCTAAGGATTTTCGTGTAATATGGGCATAATGTTCCCCAACGTTTTCGTCGGTTATAACCAACACCTTTCCCTTTAGACCTACCTCGCCACAAAGGCCACCTAAACGGTCTAAAACACCCGCTCCAACATCGATTCCATAGGAGCGCTCACCCAAATTTACCAGTACGTCGTATAACATAGCTCGAAGGGTGTAGAGGCTCGTAGGGGGGCAAGTCAATTAAAAAGAAAATTTTGAATAGGGAATGCTGAAATGAAAAAATGCTAGGGTTCTTTAAATAGAAGACGATAAAATCCGCTTGGAGCAGTGGTGGGAAAATGAAGTGCTGAATGGATAAAGCCCGAGTCGCTCCACTGCTCGATATTCTGAGGAGCGGCATTCGTCCATCCCGAAAGGTCGGCCGAAGTCTCGACCCAAGCGGTTCCGTACGCATCCCGACGGAGGGCATATTCCAGAACCACGGAGTCCGTACCGTTTGTTGAGCGAACAAGCACCGGAACCGGAGCGGAAGAGGCGAGGTTGGGATCGCCTCCCATCATGTATTCCTGAAAATCGACTACGCGATCTTCGTCAGCATCACCTAGTCCGTTGGTGGACGCCGAATGAATCGTCGCCCATTCGGCGTAAGGAATAAAGGACTCGTTCAACACGCCGACGGCATCGAGGTCGAATCCCGCCGACCCCGTGGTCGGATAGGGGTCGTAGATCACAAACCCCGCGGCTTCGCGCGCGGAACCATCGCCGACAATGTCGACGAAGCGAACACGGGTTATGTGGTTCAGATCCAGCAACGGGAAATTATTGGTTAATGATGTTGCGAAGATTGAGGAAAAATCGGTATTCCCCGCAAGCTGAGCGTTGTAGGCGATGCGCAGCTCGTTGAGATCGAATGGTGTGCCATAGCCTTGCCGGTACTTCCCGGCCAGACCATAGATCAGTCGGGTATTCACCGACCCAAAGCTTAAAACATTCGCCGCTGTATAAGAATAATTAGGAAAGCGAACAAAGTTGGTTCCATCCGATGAAACCTCTACATGAGCCAGCTCCAGAAAGTCGTCGTCGATGGCGTTTTCAAAAACCGCAAAGTCGGCCCCCGGTCTGTCGCCAATTCCATTGGGAAAGGTCAGCGTAATTTGCCCGCCTCGTCCCAAAGATACGATCTCAAACGATGTTCCCTCGGCGGGTCCCAGTGCTTTTTCGGGAGTCATCCACGCTGTGTCTACATCCGTGCCATACTGCACATCCAGATACCCATCGGCCCAAGCTAAAATAGAATTGCTGGACATATGGATCGCCGTGGATCCCGGACTCTCCGCTGTTGGGGCAGATAAAATATAATTCGTACTGTAGTAGCTATCGTCTGCTACTGCCCAACGGCCAAATATTGAAAGAGTCATTAGAATAATTATTGTTCTTCTTTTCATATCAATAGACCCAAGTTATCCCCATTCGAAAGCTCCGTCCGGAGCCGGGGTAGAAGCCTCCGAGATAAGCGGAGGTCGCATAGATTTCATCGAATAAATTATGAACCGAAAATACGAGACTGACCTGATCCGACATCGTGATACTCGCGCTAAGCCCAACCCATCCATAAGCATCCACCTTGCGTTCCGTATTGGCGTCGTCATTCCCTTGGTACTGCTCCGATACATAGGTATAGGAAGCGGTTAAACGAAACTCAGGAACCGGAGCGACCCATACTGCAGTCACCCCGTAGGCCCATGGCACCAGCGGCACTCGGTTGCCCTCGTTTGTACCGCCATCAAATCGCGCATCCACAAAAGTCCAACGAGTGGAAGCGCCGTACCATTCTTTTTGCCAGACCAACTCAGGCTCCAGGCCAAACCGACGCGTGGCACCTATATTACGGTTAAGGTTCGCCACATCGTCGAAGGCAATTTCGTTGTCGAGCATCAGGTAAAATCCCGTCAGCGAAGCGCGCCATGTTCGATCCACGTATTTGGTTCCAATCTCAAAATTGTTGCCATACTCGGGATCAAGATTTTCATTCAACGGGTCAGTTAAAGGGAAGCCTTGGTAGGCTGCTGTTTCGTCAAGCGTGGGATAGCGATAGACTCGGTCATATCCTGCAAAAACATCCCATTGCTCTGAGAGCGATTGCGAAACGGACAGTTCCGCGGCCCAACCCTGTTTCTCCAGCCAACCATCGTAAGAGGCATCTGCATCGACATCCGGTGGATTTTTATAACTTGGATTTGGGATCGGACCCCGGTTTGTGTCCAAGACGGGAAGAAGTTGATTCTCCACATATTCGGTATAGAGATTATCCGTTCCGATATATTCATAGCGCAAGCCGCCATTCAGAATGGTTTTTCTCGAAAAACTGTGCTGAGCAAAGAGATAAGGAGAAGCGGTAATTCGAGCAAATTCTCCCCATGATTCGAGAATAGTACGGGATTCATCCAGATAATTTTCGACGGCGAGCTGGTCATAGTTAAGATCAAACCCTGCCATCCAGAAAGTTTCTTGCTCTCCAAACCGGGCACGCGGGGCAAAAGAAACTCCAAGTTGGTCGTTGTCGGTATAAAGTCCGCTCAAGGTAGATTCACGCCCGCGAAAATTCACGCCCGTGTTCACACGTGCCGCGCCCCACTCTCGCTCCGCCTCATATAATAGCGTAGCCAACCCGCTCCAATTTTCGGAAAATTGATCCCCTAGGTTGCTCGATTGCGTGGGATCGTCCAGCATCTGTTCATAGGTCAACGAACCCGGAAACTGGACATAGCTCTTCCCACCTGAAGTACGCAGGGTCAGCGTGTCCGTATCGTTCAAAAACCATCCTGCACTGGCATGAGCGATGGTGGCGCGTGAAGTGGAATTGGAGCGATAGCCTTCGTACCCATAGCTATTAATCCCCACGAGAAAGTCGGCTTCGTCCAGAGTTCCACCATAGCTGGCTGAGCCGGAATAGTAGCCAAAACTCCCGATGGCACCATCGACTTGCAACCCAGCATCCCCACCGCGCTTGGTGGTGATCGCTACGACACCGGAGAGCGCATGGTTTCCGTATAGCACGTTTTGCCCGCCGCGAATAACCTTGATTTTTTCAATGTTGGAGACGGGAAGAGTTTGCCAATCAATCCCACCCAGATCCGGACGATTGGCCTTGTGGCCATCCACCAGAACGAGTACACGCAGGTGGCTGTTGTCGCCAAAGCCGCGCATGGAAAGTTGGCCATCAAAGGCGTTACCACCCTGCCCGCGCACCAGCACATTGGCCTGCTGTTCCAACAACTGCGGAACCGCCATTGCTCCGGATCGCTCGATCGTCTCTCGATCAATCACCGTTACATCGGCAGCTACAGCCATATCCATCAGATCCAAATTATCGAGTCGAGGCGCAGAGACAATAATGGCGCTGTTGGTTCCCGCAAAAGCGGGAATCACAGCCATCAGTCCTACAACGAGCTGTCCCTTGATCCACATGGAATCCTCCGAGATTTAGCACTTAAAACGCCTGCGGAGGCCAACCATTCCACCGAAGCCAAACAGCATCAGCATGATCGTTCCCGGCTCCGGGATCGCCGTAACGGTTAGATCGTCTATCGCAAAATAAGCCGGTGTATTCATGCCAAAAGCTCCGTTATCTGTGGAAGAGAGCAAAAAACTCAGTGCACTTACATTCGACCCCAGCGAAGTCAGGTCTACAAAGGTCCAATCGTCCACAATCGAACCCGTGGCTCCGGTATAGTCCGCCAGCAGAAAGTCGACGGTTCCCAGGCTGGCATCGCCGTTATCAAACCCTTCAATCGTTAGCTTGAACCAGTCGTTGTTAGCCGTGGTGAACTGCCGGGAAAACCCACTTCCGTTGAGCATATCTAACGCCGCATAGGTGGTATTATTGGCATAAAAACCCTGCACCATCGTCGCCACCGGAAGGGTGACAATCTGACGTTGAGCGAAAGGTTGAAAGGAAACGGCATAGGAACCTGTGTCACCTAAGCCCATGCCATCACCATAGACCGCATACTGATTCCCGAAGCCCGCAGTCGTAGTGTCGTTCACGCTAGAATAGGTCATGCCATCCCAGCCACCACCGTCAAAAGAAACATCGTGACTAAAGACGACTCCGGTATCGATCCAATCATAACTGCCATTCACGGGCGGAGCGATGTATGCATTGTTATTTCCGGTGGTGCTCTGTCCGTTAAAATCGATAACGGTGTCTGCAAAAGTTGCGCTGGCCATAGCGGCACACACAACGAGGAGTTGTTTTTTGTTCATTTTTCATTCCTTTGCCTGTAGATCGCAAGCATTTGAGTCTTGATAGAAAACCCTCTCTCGCAGGCAAAAGAAAGCCATTCACAAAAAAAGACGGAACGGCATCGACCATTGAGCCTCCTTTAAGTGCGAAAGAGTCCAACATCTTGAAGAACTGAAAGTTCTGGCTTCGGGAGCATTCCCGTTACAGTTGCGCTACAGCACCGGATTTACACCGGATTTCCGTCATGTTTCTTCACGAAGGCCGCAACGTACGCCCTCACCCGACCCATGTCAACCGCCGAAAAAGCTGTTTTTCGATCGCGCTTCCCAAGCCCCCAGAAAAGACCTATGGTGTTGCTCTATTTTTTGAAAAAAGGACGATTCATGTACGAATTAATATTTAAAGGTGGCCCCGTGATGTGGCCTTTGCTTACGTGCTCCGTCGTAGCGCTGGCCATCATTATCGAGCGGCTCATCTTCTGGATTCGGCTTTCCGTACATAAGAACCAGACTTTGATCAACCGCATCTTCACCCTCACCGAAAAGGGCGAGTTCGAAACCGCCATCCGCGAAGGGAAAACCTCGCCTTGCCTTATCTGCCGCATCCTGACCAGCGGGCTCGCCCACCATAAATACGGTCTGGCTCAGTCGTTGGAAGCCGCCGCCCTGTTCGAGATCGAGAAGATGAAGCGCTACCTCTCCGCGCTTGACACCATCATCACTGCCGCCCCGTTGCTCGGCATCCTCGGCACCGTCTCCGGCATCATTATTTCGTTCGACCTGCTCGGCGGTGCTGGCCTTGAGGATCCAAAAGCCATTACCGGTGGCATCGCGCAGGCACTCATCACAACAGCGACCGGACTCTCCATTGCCATCGCCACTCTCCTGCCCTACAACGCTCTCATCCGCAAGGTCGAGAAAGTCACCCGCCACATCGAGCAGCTCATCACCTGTTACGAAGTAGCCGTGCAGAAGGGTCAGGAAAACCACTAATTAAACCATGAAACTACGCTCTGGATATGAAACCAAGAAAGCACGCGTGGAGATGCTACCGCTCATCGACGTCGTGTTCCTGCTCCTCGTCTTTTTCATCTACGCCATGGTTTCGATGGTAGTGCACCACGGATTAAAGGTGGATCTTCCCGCCGCCGGAACGGCTCGCCTGGATACGAAAGATTACATCTCGATCACGATCGACGCCGACAACCAACTTTATCTAAACGCCGAACCCACCTCAGCCGAAGGGCTTCCCGAACGCGTGGCTCAACTGCGTGGCGAGGCGGACAAACCCGTCTTCATCGACGGCGACAAGCAGGCCGATCTTGGCCTTGCCATTGAACTGCTGGACAATCTAAAGAAGGTCGGCATAGAGGAAGTCTCATTTTCGTGCACACAAGAAACTCCATAATCAATATTCCCCTGCTCGCCGGCCTCGCCGTGTCCATCGCCATCCACGTTGCGGTACTGTACGGAAAGCGCTTCTATATCCCTGCACAGCCCCAACTGGAAAGTGGACGGACTGTCGTCCAATTAACTCTCCTGCCTTCGATTGCATTGAAGGCAAGTTCTAAACCCGAATCTCTAAACCCAAAGCACATCCAAAAAAAAACAAGCCCTGAGCCCGAGCCGATCGTTTTTGAACCCATCCCGACACCGCAACCTGTCGCCGAGCCCTCCTCAAAACTGGTTGAGGAATCACAATCCAAACCCGAGCAACCCTCTGCCCTTGAAGAAAATGCCAGCCTGCAGGAAGACAAGGGCGTTCTCACGGAAGCCCAATCCATCGAGGGTATCCGTGCCACCTATCCGCGCGTCTCCCAGCGCCGCGGCGAAGAAGGCACCGTCGTCCTTTCCATCGAGATATTGGCCAGCGGCAAAGCAGAAAAAGTTGAAATCGTGAAGTCAAGCGGCCACCAACGACTGGATGCCGCTGCCGTCAACGCCGCAACAAAAACAAGCTACACCCCGGCCATACAATTTGGCCGTGCCGTCGATTCCACCCTCATCCAACCCCTCGTTTTCGAGCTGACAAATCATGATTAAGCACACCACCATCTTGTTCACTCTCTCCCTGCTCTGCGGCTGCGAAAAGCCCGCACAGCCCTCTATGTCCGGGAAACTACCCGATCGCATTATTTCCCTCGCACCCAACATTACAGAAACCATCTATGCGCTCGGGATCGACAACAAGCTTGTGGGTGTCACTCCCCATTGTCACTACCCCGAAGCCGCGCGCGTACTTCCAAAGGTTGGAGGGTTTGGCCAATTCAACTACGAAGCCATCGTCGCCGCCCGCCCCGACCTCGTCATCCTGCACAAAGAATACGAGGTCGAGAAGTCCCGCCTCAAAAGCCTCGGCATCCCGACCCTCGAAACCGGAGCTTATTTCATCGCCGATATTCTTAAAACCATTCGAAACATAGGCGAAGTTTGCGGAGCAGAGGAACGGGCAAATCAACTCATCCAAAACTTAAAAATTCGCATCGCCGAACTTGAATCAACAAGCACCAACCGCCCGCGCGTTCTTATTACATTTGGAAGCGGCGAAACTGAAACCATTCAGGCTTTCGGCCCCGCATGCATCCACAACGAACTCCTCGAAATCGCCGGCGGCCACAATGTTATCGAAGGAAGTCTCCCCTTCGCCATCCTCTCGCGCGAAGCCGTCCTGCGGCTTAACCCCGATATCATCATCGAGCTCGCCCCCGAGCTGGACGATGGAGCTGAACCTTCCAAGCATTGGAAAAACCTCGCCGCCATCAACGCCGTCAAAAACAACCGTATCCATGTACTTACGGGCAACTACACCTGCATTCCCGGCCCTCGCTTCATCCAAACTCTGAATGACTTTGTGGAAATTATTAGGCAGAATGATTCACTCCAACCGAAATTTTAAGAACTCCGCATTACGTTTTATGAATACGCCTATCATCCAGATCGAAAACCTCTCCATTTTCCTCTCAGGAACCATGATCTTGAAAGATGTTTCGCTCTTTGCGAACGAGGGGGAATATCTCTCTATCATTGGCCAGAACGGAGCGGGGAAGACCACCTTGGTTAAATGCCTCGCCGGAATCTACCGGAATTGGACAGGTTCCATCCACATTGCCGGAAAGCCTTTTGCGGACTACAGCACCAAGGCACTAGCTCAACTGCAAAGCTATGTGCCTCAAGCCGAGGGACGCACCAATCCCCTGACCGTCTCGGAATTTGTGGCCATGAGCCGCTACCCACATCTCTCTGCCTTCACCACCTTGAAGTCGGAAGACTACGCAGCCATTGATGCCGCCATCGGACGCGCCGGACTCGAACCCTTTCGTCATCGAAAAATGAATACGCTCAGCGGCGGGGAGCGGCAGATGACCTTCATCGCGGCGGCCCTTGCGCAGGGTGCCAAGACCCTACTACTCGACGAACCCTCCACCTTCCTCGACTACCGCCATCAGGCCAAGGTTTCGTCCATCCTCAAGTCCGCCTGCCGCGAAAATGGCATCACCATCATTGCCGTTCATCACGATATCAACACCGCCGCCACCTGCAGTGATCGAATCTATGCTATCAAAGAAGGCATAATCGTTTTCAACGGCACACCGGAAGAGACTACCGATCAGAAAACATTAAAGGACATTTACGACACTGAGTTCATTAGCGCTTCCTCCCCCCACCGAGGCCTCCCCTTTGTCATATCAAGAGGTTCCATATGAAGAACCCGCTACCCCCTCTAATCGCACTATTCCTGCTCGCCGCCGCAACACTCTTGCTTAGCCCGCTCTTCGGCATGGAATTCATTCCATTCTCCGCCGTAGGGCAGGAACGCGAAATTTTATTGGGCATCCGCATCCCACGCGTGCTGTGCGCCTTCGTAGCCGGGGCGATGCTCTCACTCAGCGGCATGTCCTTCCAAGCCCTGTTCCGCAATCCGCTCGCCACCCCATTCACGCTCGGCGTCTCTAGTGGTGCAGCACTCGGTGCGGCGGTATTCATCCGGTTCGGCCTAGCGTTTACTTTTCTGGGAATATCCGGCACTTCTCTAGCGGCCTTTAGCGGCGCAATGATCGCCGTTGCGCTCGTCTATGGACTAACTCGGATCAAAGGAGGCTTTACCACCACCACCCTGTTGCTCGCTGGGATCGCCATTAGCTTTTTCTTTTCCAGTCTCATCCTGCTCATCCAATACATCAGCGGGCTCTCGCACTCATTCCGCATCATCCAATGGATGATGGGTTCACTCACCACAGCCGACTACGAAAAACTCGTCAACCTTCTTCCCTTCCTTGGAAGCGGTGCCGTCCTGCTCCTCTTCCTGCACCGAGAAATGAACCTGCTCATGGTCGGCGAAGATATTGCTATTAGCCGAGGTGTAAACATCGGACTCGTAAAAAAACTAATCTTCCTCGCCGCTTCGTTGATGGTCGGCGGCGTGGTCGCCATCTGCGGACCGATTGGGTTCGTTGGCATGATGTCGCCCCATATTTGCCGCATGCTCGTTGGAGCCGATCACCGCTTTCTGACCCCCGCCTCGTTCCTGTTCGGCGGACTGTTCCTCGCCCTGTGCGACACTCTCTCGCGGACACTCATCGCCCCCGCTGAAATCCCTGTCGGCGTCATCACCGCTCTGCTCGGCGGACCCTTCTTCATCTGGCTCCTGCTCAGCCGCAAGAACGACTTCGAACTCTAATGTAGATGTCGGCTTCCAGCCGCGTTATCCGCGCACCGTTCCTCACACAAAGAGGCTGGAAGCCTCTTCTACATTCAACTACCCTCCCCTCCATGAAAAGCATTGAAGAGAAAGAGCAGCTGTTGCTCGATGAACTCAAATCCTACGGCACGTTGGCCGTCGCCTATTCCGGCGGGGTTGACTCTTCCTACCTCGCCGACTGCGCCCACGAAGCCCTTGGTCCAAACGCCCGCATCATTATTGCCGACTCGCCCTCCATTCCTCGTGCTGAGCTGGAGGAAGCCGTGACCCTCGCTAAAGAACGCAACTGGAACCTGCACATCATCCAAACCCATGAACACAAAAACGATGCGTATCTGGAAAATAAGGGGGATCGATGCTTCCACTGTAAGGATGAACTTTTCAGCCAGATGGAAATGATTCTATCCGAGCTTGAAAATACCGTACTCGCCCACGGTGCCATCGAAGACGACAAAGACGATATGCGCCCTGGTACACAGGCGGCAACCAACCATCGCGTCGTGGCACCCTTGCAAAATGTAGCGCTCTACAAAAAAGAGATCCGTATTCTCAGCGAGCACCGCGGATTGCCCACCGCCGAAAAAGCTTCCTTCGCCTGCCTCGGATCGCGCTTTCCGACGGGCACACGTATTGATCTCGAATCGATGACGCAAGTGGAAAAAGCCGAAGCCATTTTACGGGCGCGCGGTTATACCCAATACCGCATTCGCCATCACAGCGATCTCTGCCGCATCGAGGTTGACCCCACTGATTTTGACAAACTGATGAACGAGCGAACCGAGCTCGTCGCCACCATCAAAGCCACCGGCTATAAATTCGTGACCCTAGATTTGAGCGGTTACTCCACAGGTTCCAGCGCATAAAACGGCGACCTCCGTCTTAGACTCATATTATTTTTCAGAATCGGGAGGCAGTTCGGGCTCCACGTTGCGCGGTTTTCCGCCGAGGAGGAGGACGACCTCCTCTTGGATGTGTTCGAGCTGATCGAGCTTTAGTTCGGGGTCGATAATGATAAAACTTTCGCCGGTTTTCTTGTGCTCGTAGATGCGGAGCTTGCGGCCGTCTTCCGCCTTCTGGATATCGCGTTCCACGAAAATTTTCTTGCGCTCGAGCATGACCATTAGGATGAAAATGGCATTGAGGTCTTCTTCGTTTTCCTTGGCAAGTAGCTTGCGCAAGAGCGACTCAACATTTTCTTTCTTCACCGCCTCTTCTTCCGGGGGCGGTGGTACGATGAATATCGTTTTCCAGACACTCAACGCGGGCGCGGCCTTCGCTTCACATTTCTCGCAAAAGTCTTGGCGAATATACTCCCCTTCCTCAAAGAAAAGGCGGGAGTGGAGCACTTGCTTGTCCTTGAACTTTTCTTCACAACCGTCGCACGCTTTGGCGCATTTGCTCACGTGCCAGTTGTCGATATTCTCGCGTCCCATAAAGCTTCCTCTATCCTTCCTGATCCTTTTCCCAAATAATATGGCGCTGTTGCCAGAAGTAGACGATGCCAGACCAGGCGGTGATTAACGCGGCACCGAGGCCGAGCCACCAGGCGAATGTACTGCTGGGAATTGGAAGCCATTCCACTGGCCAGATCAGTCCGAAGAAGAGTAGACAAATGACGATCATCTGCACAGTGGTCTTAACCTTACCCCACGGGCCGGCGGGCATCACGATCCCCTTTTCAATCATCAGCAGACGCATACCCGTAACCATGAATTCACGCGCAATGATCAGCACGACCATCCACGCGCGCAAGCTCCCGAGTTCGATAAATCCAATGAACGCCGCACAGACGAGCACCTTATCGGCCAACGGATCCATTAGCTTGCCGAAGGAGGTGCACCCAAAAAAATTCCGGGCGAGGTAGCCATCAAGAGCATCGGTGATGCTGGCGACAATGAAGATGGCCAGTGCAGCGATACGCGCATACGGAAAATCGATGCTCATGCAGATCATCATCACGGCGGTCATCCAAAAACGGCTTATGGTCAGATGGTTCGGCAGGTTTTTCATAGGACTTTGTTATTTTTCCACTTTGATTTCGCCAGACCTTGTCAGGTAGGTATCCGGCGTTCCCTGCTGCAAGAGCTGCCGATCGACCGAGGTCGCGCTCCCCGTGGCGGCAGGAACCTCCTCGTCGTCAGAACACTGGGTGACGCCCAACACAATAATAAGCAGCAACAGTAGCCCCCCGCCGGCCATGGCCATCATTTTCGGCGAAATCCCAGAGCCGGATAGCTTCGAAATGGCTTGGTTGACTCCGCCGAGCACCTGCTTACTCTCGACCGTGACTGGCGGAGGTGATTCAACGGAAACCTGATCGGTCTGAGCCAAGTTTTGCCGGACTTCATTACTCAGCTGGCTCTTGACTTTAGGTGAATTTTGGGCGGCGTATTCCTCGACCAGAGGGACGGCATCAAGACCGAGATACTTTGCATACATCTTGATGAAACTCCGGGCATAGATCGGTGCGGAGAGCGCCCCAAAATCGTCCGCTTCCATTGCCTCGATAAACTTGGAGAGAATCTTGGTGGCCTGTCCCGCTTCAGAGACACTCACGCCCTTGGCTTGGCGCGCCGTTTCGAGCTTTTGTCCGATTGTTCCGATATTCAAGCTAGTCTGTTCCATCTTCTTCAACTCCCGGGTTCTGGGGGATTTCCCCATCAAGATCAATTAGGATTTCGCGAGGGCCGGCCCCGTTAGGCGGACCGATCATGCCGCGCTCTTCGAGCAGATCCATCACGCGCGCGGCGCGCGTGTAGCCGATACGTAGCCGCCGCTGTAGTGACGAGGTCGAGGCGCGCTTGGTCTGACGGATCACTTCAATCGCCTTCTCCACAATATCATCGTCTTCACCGCTATTCATATCGGGCAAATCGGGTTTTGAATTTTCAAGCTTCTCCTGAATTTCAGTCATGAATTTCGGTTGGCTCTGCTCTTTGCAAAAATTGGTAATGCGGTCGATTTCGCCATCGCTAGTGAAGGCGCCTTGCGAACGGATCAGTTTATCGGAACCCGGCGGTAGTACGAGCATATCTCCCCGTCCCAACAGCGCGTCGGCTCCCATGCGGTCGAGGATGGTTCGGCTGTCAACCTTTTGCGAAACCTTGAAAGCAATACGCACGGGGAAGTTGGCCTTAATCGTGCCGGTGATGACCTTCACGTCCGGGCGCTGGGTGGCAAGGATCATGTGGATTCCCGCCGCACGCGACTTGGCGGCGAGGCGTGCAATGCCCGCTTCGATCTCAGCCTGAGCAACGGCCATTAGGTCGGCGAGCTCGTCGATTACAATCACGATGTACGGAAGCTTTGCGGGAATCTGGTTCTTTTTCTTTTCCTCATCGGCCATCTCTTCTTCGCCAAAGAGTTCTTCTTGTTTCTGGACGACCCGGGAGTTAAAGCCCGGTAGGTCGCGCACCCCCGCCTGACGGAACCACTTGAAGCGGCGCTCCATTTCGTCGATCGCCCACTTGAGGCCAAGCGCGACCTTCTTGGCATTGGTGATGACCGGAACAACAAGGTGCGGTAGGTTGTTGTATTGGTGAAACTCGACCGTCTTTGGGTCAACAAGAATCATGCGTAGATCATCGGGCGAATGCTTCATTAGCAGGCCAGTTAAGATCGAGTTCATGCAGACAGATTTACCCGCGCCAGTCGCGCCGGCAATCAATAGGTGTGGCATCTTGGCGAGGTCGTAGATCATCGTTTCGCCGCTGACATCCTTGCCCAGAATCAATGGAAGGACGTGCTTGCCCTGCTCGAACTCCTGACTTTCGACCATGTCGCGAAAGAAAACCGAAGCGCGCGCAGCATTCGGAATCTCAACACCGCAAACCCCTTTGCCCGGGATTGGAGCCTGGATCCGGATGCTTTCAGCGTGCATCTTAAGCGCAATATTATCGGAGAGCGCCTTGATCCGCTCGACCCGTACGCCGGCGGCGGGCAGGATTTCGTAGCATGTCACCACTGGCCCCTGCTGTACCCCCGTGACCTTGGCCTCTACACCGAACTCCTCGAGTGTTTTTTGAAGAATTTCTGCGGTATCGGCGATCTGGCTCGGCGACATCCCCTTGCTCTGCGGCACGGAAGGATCGAGTAGATCGAGCGATGGCAAGTGGTAGTTCGAATGGACTTCACCCGTATCGACCTCGGCAAATTCAGGAGCTGCCTTGGGTTTGGTGGAAGGCTTCGGTTTCACCACCTCCGGTTCGGATTTACGCGCTGCGGCCTCTTTCTGTTGTTTTTCAACCATTTTTTTGAGATCGACAGCAGCGGGTGCGGGCTCGGACACCGGTTTTGGTTTACGTGGAGTACGCTTGCGTTTCGGTTTTTCTGCGGTGATCTCCTCCACCGTCGGGGCTACCATTTTGATGGTCTTGATCCATGCCCACAGCTGTTTGGCCAAATCGATAATGTGCAGGTCGAGCATACGAACCACCGAGAGCATGAGTAGGACGGAAAAAACAAGCCCTGCACCTGCGTGCCCGATCCAATAGCCGAGCGACCGCTGCGCCAGCATCTCGCCCATCAGTCCTCCGGGGCTTCCAATATTCAACTGCTCGACCGCACCGTACCAGATGGTTTGCATATCCAGCAAACCGGCCAGGCAAAACAAGGCGAGGATGAACCAAAGCAGGCGCGGGTAGATTTTACGTGCCGATCGGTACACCGCCGACACGCCGATCCAGAGGATGGCAAAAGGAACTACATAGCCCGCCACCCCGAAATACATGAACGTTGCATAGGCCGTACGTGCGCCAAACGGTCCGATCCAGTTGTGCGAACCCGGCTGGTTCGTGAACAGCCCGATATCCGCCGGATTATACGATAACACGCCTAACAGTAGCATCAGTCCCAGTGTACCCACTAGAATCCCCGCTACCTCTCGCCAGCCCGAGCGAACCGACTCCTTCTTTTTTGTTTTCGCCATCCAAGGAATATAGAAGGAACCGCCCTGCCAAAGCAAAACGATTTCTACGAAACCGCACAGAAACCGCCCTGCCAACATTCGAACGGAAGCCAGGCGTTCCGATCCTGTTTATGCAGAGGCGGCGAGCTGTTCGGAGACAGCGATTTCAAGTTCGGTGGCAGTTTGGGTTGAAAATCTGAAGTCGATGGTTTCGGCGCCAAACGCACGACTGATGGATTCGAGCGTGGACTTGGCTGACTTCTGCACCTCGGACTGGATATTATTGATCAGCTCTAGTGCCTGTTTTTCGGCGTGGTTCTTGGCGGCATCGATCAATTTATTCTTATCCTCTTCGGAGAAGCCCGTGGTTAGGAAGCCGTTGAGCAGGTCGGGCAACAACCACGGTAGCAACTTGGAGCCTTGTTCGTCGTAGAAGCGGATGTCGCGGATATTAACCTCGTAGTCGCACGGCGGCATGCTGATGGCATAGGCCGCCTCGCCCGTTTTAGAAATCTCGAACAGTGGACTTTCGAGGTTGTAGCGAAAATCGATGGCAAACTCAAAGATCATGGCCATCTTCTTCTGGCTAAGTACCCAGCTGAGGTAGCGCGTACCGATCTCCCCCCAGGTGTGATCCGTTTCAGTGACGATCTCCTTGGTCATTACCTTGTAGACCGAAAGCTGCCCGATGGCGCGCAGTTGCTCAATACTCGAAAAAACGCGAAACTCCTTGGCGGGCTTATTCCGCTTCAGTTTAAGCCAAAACCACAAGCTACCAACAACGACCAATGCCACAATAATGCCGATAAAAAATTCATTCATAACCAAATCCTCATGTTAGAAAAGATGCTATCCAGTCACGTCGGGCAAGTACAGGCTAATTTATTTTAGCCATGACCCAGCGAATGGTCTCAAATTAAATCGTACCTGATCACTGTGTTCTTCTTTTCAAATTCCATAATCAAGCCTCCGTCACCTCAAAGTCGACGACGAGGGGGAGGTGGTCGGAAAGCTGCACGTCCGGCATCCAAAATTTATTCACCGTTATTTCCGAGCTATGCAGGATGAAGTCGAGATGCTTCTGCGGTTTATGGCTCGGGAAGGAGGGTTGCATATTCTGATCGGCATTTTGCAGGCCACTCGCGGACATCAGCAACTGGATCTCCTTCTCGCCCATGAAGGCGTTGAAGTCGCCGGCAAGAATGTAGGGGCGGCCCGTTTCTTTGACGAGGTGGTAGAGGTGAAGAATCTGCTCCTGCCGCGCCTTGTAGCTAAGTGCCAGATGGACGAGGAAGATTGTGACCTTTTCAAGCTCCAGTTCGATAACGAGTTTTTTCATGCCGCGCTCAAAGTAGTGGAACTTTTCGCCGCGGATGGTGTCCTTCGCCAAAAACGCATTGCCTTGCTTGTTATAGAGCGGGATGCGTTGCCAGCGGGAGGTTGTGCCGTATTTGGAGCAATAGCTATGGAAGTGTCCCAGCTCCTCAGCCATCTTCTCGGCTTGACTCTTTTTGCCGGAGCGGTAGGAGCCGTTGTCCACCTCGATCAGTCCGATTACGTCGGGATCGAGCGGTCGGATGAATTCGGTGATCTCGGCCAGATGGTCGTGGGTTCGTCCCAGCATTCCGATCAGGGGTAGCTTTCGTTGATTTCCGTGGGTGGCGTAGCAAATGTTGTACAATAGAAATCTCATGCCGTGAATTTAGCGCGACTGCGGCGTAGAATGAAGAATTAAGATTTCATTTTGTCCGAAATCTCCTTTAGTATTCGTTCATGGAACAGCGTTTTTTCGACCTTACCTTCTGGGTGGTGTTCAGCACCGCACTGCATCTGGTCGCCTTTGTGGGCGTTGCCTTGCATGCGCTAAAACGCCGACGCAACGCCAGTGCCACCATCCTTTGGATTTTCGTGGCCTGGTCGTTTCCCGGCTTTGGAGCAATACTCTACCTCTCGTTCGGCATCGACCGTATCCCGATCAAGGGTATGAAGAACAAGGCCACGAACCAACTGCTGATGCGCCAACGCGACGAACGGCATCAGGACAGTAGCTCGTTCACGGCATGGCACCACACCCACCGTACCCACCTCTCCAAAATCCAAGATCCCTTTGTCCGTCAGTTAAACGATTCGATCGACGGCCTGAATCCTGAACATCCACTGATCGATGGCAACCGGATCGATCCCCTGCTCTGCGGCGACCAGGCCTATCCTTTAATGCTTCAGGCCATCCGCTCCGCCACCGACCATATCCACATGCAAAGTTTTATCATCGCCCGCGACGATACCAGCATCCAATTCCTCGATGCGCTCAAGGCCAAGGCCGAAGAAGGCGTGAAGGTGCGATTGCTTTTCGACCGGTTCGGCTCCACCCATGCCTACCTCGGCGGCATGTTTCGGAAATACCGTGACATTCCAAATTTTGAAATCCGCGGATGGACCCAGGTCAACCTGTTCAAACGCCAGTTCCAAATCAACCTACGCAACCATCGCAAGAATCTGGTTGTGGACGGAAAAACCGCCTTTTTCGGGGGTGTGAACATTAGCAGTGAAAACACCATCGGCGGCGGACGCAAAGCGATCCGCGACTACCATTTTAAGGTCGAAGGCCCCGTCGTTCACGAGCTACAATATTCCTTCCTGCGCGACTGGTTCTTCATGAGCGAAGAATCGCTCGATGTCCTGCTTCGTCCTGAACACTTCCCCTCTATAGATCCTATCGGGTCAGCCATGGCACGTATCATCGACAGTGGCCCCTCCACTCCACCTGAAATGATTGGCGAAATCTTTTTCAATGCCATCGTCATGGCGCAGTCTCAAGTGCTTATCGTGACGCCCTACTTTGTGCCGACCCATGATATCATCAAGGCACTGCGCTCCGCCGCCCGGCGCGGTGTGGACATCTGCATTATTGTCCCTGAAAAAAATAATCACCGCTACGCCGGCATGGCTACAAAAGCTCTCTATGAAGAGTTGCTCGCCGCTGGCGCGCGCATCTTTCATCGCAAGCCCCCTTTCATCCACGCCAAAGCCATGATCGTCGATAGCACCGTTGCACTGGTCGGTACTGCTAATCTCGATGTGCGAAGCCTGGAACTGAACTACGAAACCACCGTGCTTGTTTCCGATGAAATCGCAGTCAATAAACTCAAGCTCATCGTTCACGAGGACATAGAGCAGAGCAGCGAAATCCATTTCAACGAATGGCTCCAGCGCCCGGCCATCCAGAAGCTCGGCGAAAACCTCTGCTCGCTCATGACGCCCGTGCTGTAAGGGGTTTCTTTTTGAGCCGGTGAACTTTGAGTGGCGCGGAGATCAGGAATGGGTTTCCCTTTAGCGCCTTGTGGCCGCGGGACGTTTTTCAATATCCTCTTGATTTCGACGGATCAAATATCTTCCGGAAATAGACGGTAACGCCGAATCGGCCAGTTGGGGTTCACTTGGTCGTATATCGTTAGCGCACTCCCTGTGCCCCGCATCTGATAGGCTGTGGGCAGAGCCTTCCAGTCGCCTCCTTTTTCCGCCTGATAATAGATCGTGTAGACACGGTTCGGCTCTGACTCCCAGCTAATGGTCGCCTGTCCATCACTGTTTTGGGCAATCATTAGCGGGGGAGCATGTTTTTCGGTCTCCATCGGTTTACTGACGCACCCGACCAGACAAACCAACAGCACTCCAAAGAAGAACAAACGGAATATATTCATTTCATTTCCGCCGAATTTTCCGGAGCCGCTTCTTCAACCTTGGTTTCGGCGGTCGGAGTCGCTTCCTCCGACTGTTCCGCCTGAGCGTCGGCTGCTCCCATGATCACGGCTGAGGGGGCATTATTGGTAAACGGATCTGCAACCGTTCCCTCCTCGGCGAGCGGTATAGCCTCTTCCGTTTCCGGAACTACGGAAGTCCCCGTTTCGGCTATCACGGTCTGGCGGATAGAAACCCAAAACTGCAGATCGGACGCACCCGACTGCTCATTCGGCTTAAGGTGGTCTTCCATCCGTTTATGAAACCAGGAAACATTCAACCCTTCAGGGTTGATCGCATCCATATTCAGGTTGTAGCGTTTCGCAAACCAACTCCAATCTTGAAAGGAAAAGTCGTAGTACTGTCCCGTTAGGTGTAGCAACGGTCGCATTTCAGTGGTCGTGATTTTGGCGACGTTTGCGCACCAGTCCGGCGGCGGAAGAAGCGTTTCAGGAACCTTGACCTCCTCTGCTTCTACAATCAGCGCAGAATCTGGCCTCTTCCGAAAAAAGTTTCCCGCCAAGAAGTCCTCGATGCTCACATTAACCCATTGGGTTCCCGTCCAGCCATGTAGTGAGGCAGTGCCATTCGCGTCCAGTTTGTAGCTAACGAGCAAGGTCGGGTATTTGTTGGCGATATCCATCCCCAACTGTACGGTAGCGTCCTCACGCGGAACCATGACCAGCGTGATTTCATCCTTGCGCACGGCACTCGAAGCAACGACCGTACACGTAATAAATGCCGCGACCCACCACAGCTCA
>QIHI01000071.1 GCA_003230915.1 Kiritimatiellales bacterium
CTACAGAAAGCCATCTACTCCCCGTCCATCGAAAACCATGCTGCGACAAGTCAAGGTGCAGTCAAAGTTGTTCGCATGTCCAACGAGGGACTCGAGATTGAATCACAGCAGAATCAAGCTGGGTGGATCGTGGTACGAACGCTATTTTCCAACGATTGGAAAGTCAAAGTAAACGGGAAAAAGGGAACCCTTTTGAAATCACATGGGCTTTACCTCGCCATCCCCGTTCCAGCAGGAGAGGCGCACATTGAGCTTCACGTAAAGAAATTCAGAAAAGAGCATGTTGCCATGCTCAGTACTTGGGTGCTGTGTATCGGGGTGCTCGTCGCTTTCCGAAAAAGAAAATCAAACACCACAGACCCATAATCCCAGAACCGCTTTGGTCTGGTTTGGCCAATCCAACTACTTTAGATTTACCGAAACTTAAGCAAGGAAAGATGATGGACAAAATTAAGACCGCCTATATGGAAGATGCTGCTTTCGAGTACGATAAAATACGATTCCTTTCTCCCCAAGGGCGATTATTTAACTCCTTCGAAGAACACGAACTAGAATGCAGCCTCCAAGCGCTGGAAAGATCAGCCTACGTGGTTGAAGTGGGATGCGGAACAGGACGCTTTCTGCCGCTAGCGGCACGCTACAGCGACCATGTAACGGGTATCGATCCCTCGAAAGATATGCTTCAGATGACTCAGGAAAAGGTTGCGAATATCTTGGCCATTCAACTACTCGAAGGTGAAGGTGCTTCCGTTCCGCTGAAGGATGGGTCGCAGGATCTTGTTTACTCCATCCGCACCTTGAATCAGGTCGGCACCCATGAGTACGCCTACCGGATGATCAAAGAGCTCTTCCGCATTTGCAAACCAGGAGGACAGGTCTTATTGGAAATCGTTAACCGAAAAAGTCTGAACCGGGCAAAAGCCGACGTGCGTTTCACCGTCGACGAAATCTGCCACTTTCTGACAGCGGAAAAACTCGGATCCATAGAGAGGAAGTCAGGTATCCTATTTTTCTCGCAAACAATATTGGATAAAACTCCCGCCGTACTCATACCCGCCTACCGGATAGCCGACCAAGCGTTCTCTAGGTTGTTCCCGAAACGCTGTACGCGTTGCTATATACTCGCCAGAAAGCCTTCATAGATTTCCTGCAAGCGCTTTTCGTAACCCTCCCACGACCACTTTTCAGTGGCCAACCGTTGATTGTTTAAGGACAGTTTTGAGCGGTGTTCTGGGCTATTCAAAATTTTAAGAATCCCCTCCTCGGCCAAATCAAGCCGATCCAAAGGAAATAAGTATCCATTTTCACCCTCCTGGATCAATTCATTCGCCCCAGATAGTTTTGATGCAACCACGGGGATACCCAAAAGAAGACTTTCAAGAATGACCAATTGCGGATGGTAGGTATATTCACGAAAGGGCTGGAGCACACAAATCGACCCCGCCAATAATTGATCGATCGTCATTCCATGGGGATAGGGAAAGCGAAACACGTGGCAATTAGCTGCTTTATTTTCATACAATTCTAAATCCACCAAATCGGTTTCTGCTCGCACCGCCAGATCGAACTGAACCTCGGGATACAAGAGAGCTAGTTTACCAAACAATTCGACGCAGATATCAACCCCCGTCATATATGCAGGGGTCTGCCAGAATAACACCCTTTTTAACGGCTCCCCGCTTTCAATCATTCCGGCTGCCGTGGACAAATCCTTAACGATGCCATGGCGGACAACGTGTACGATTACTCCCTTGGGTATGAGGCTTTTCATGTGTTCCATAGAAACGACGACCGCTTGAAGCTGTCGCCAGAAAAAAGGTAACCGGCGAATCCTCCTGTAGAGCGGTAAATCGACGCATTGGTTATAGGTCATCACCAGCGGTGTACGACAGCGCATCAAGGCCAGCAGTTTACTCACAATAAGCATTCGTTCTGTGCCGAAAAAATGTACGACGTCGTACTCCTCTTCAACCAGTTTACGCTTCAACCGCAGCACCATCTTGACGAACGAAAAGAGCAATAAAAAATTTCTAGTGAGTGGTATTTTTCCAGGGTGGGTTAGAAAGGCTTGATCGACCAAAGTGATCACCCGAACACCATCCGGCAGGCATACCGGCAGGCAATTCCCCTCAACCATCGAGTCGGTAAGCAGATCCACTCGATGGCCCAGTAGTACTAGGCGCCGAGCAATTTCGCATGGAATCTGAACGTGTGCAGAAACATTATTTTCAAACCCGACCGGACGGGTGATATGTGGAACAAAAAAACCAATTTTCATGAATGCAATCCCATTACAGATTTTTATAGTTTTGCATATTAATCCGAAGACCAAATGTACCAAAGCGTCATTTCCGACACCCTTGTCTGCTTGAAACCAAATTTTTCATATAGTCGGGCTGCATTCGAGTTGGTTGCATCCACGGTCAGTGAAATCGATTCTATACCTTGGCCACGTGCAACATCTAACAGTACCTGCATCATGGCATTACCGAACCCTCGGCCTTGGCTTCCTTTCGAAACACAGATTCCTAGCCAGACCGTTCCATCCTCCTTGTCCAGATGCCCATAAACCACCGGCGTTCCGTTTTCATCGGAACCTAGCAAGGTCGCCAAGTGGTTTTGGATCACAGAGAGAGGGCGTTTTTCAAAATACCGAAAGGTCTCCAGTGCCGACCCGCAGGAAGCTAGAAAGAATTCCAGAGGTTGTATTTTTTTCGAATCAATGTGCTCTATCTGCATGCTTTTTTCACCACATCGTTAAACTGCGCTAAACAGGTTTCGATGGAATATTCCCGTTTCAATCCTTCCGCATCTATTTCGAAGGCGGAGCGATCCCGGACAAACAGTTCTTTCAAAATGGTTGCGGCCCGTGCCGGGTCGGAGACATCGACCTTCGCTCCGTTGCGGCCATCGACCTCCTCACTTTCAGCTCCCCCAATGATCGGTGTTCCACACAACATCGCCTCTTTTAGCGGCCAGTTGGCCGGTTGGTTAAGACTGGGCTGGCAGACGAAATCGACCGTGCTGTAGTATAGCGGTAGGTCTTCCTTCGGCAGGCAACCGAGATATTCGATATGACGTTCCAACCCCATTTCTTTGATGCGCTTCTGCAGCCGGGCAATTCCATCTGGTAGATCCAAATAGACCGTCACCAACAACTTGATTCTGGGGAACTTCGGCAGCAGTCGTTTGATCGTTTCCAGTAAGGGATAGGTTCCTTTGATGCCCGTTAAATCGGTACTGTGGAACAAGAGCGGTTCTCCCGGATGTTTTTTTCGAAGTTGGTCGATCTCCTTCTCATCGGCGCGGTGATAAACCTGTGGGTCGATTCCGGCATAGACAGGCGTGGCCAAGCGGCCATAGATGGCTTCAATTTTGGGCAGGTTGGTTTTATTGACCGTCAGAATCTCTTCCATTTTTGCGACGGCGACCTTGTCGGATCTTTCATAAAATACCTTCATTGCACGGAAGAAAAGTTGCTGGGGTACGGTGAAGTTTTTCAAGAATCCTGAGTCGTAAAAAAAAGCAAAGGGCTCGTAGCACATTTGCACTTTGGGTACCTTGAAATGGGCAACAAGCACGTTCATGGGAAACAGACTATTGACGATGCAATCAAATTCCGTTTCGACATACTCAAGTCTCTTGCGTTTGCGTTTGTTACGCCATGGCAGTGTCAGCCAATAAAGGGGATTATTCGTCGATGTCTGATCCATTACAATCACCGGTACGCCAGCCTCCTTTAAACGGAATATCACCTCGTTCGACGCGCTATCGCAGAAGACGGTGAGCTCATGATTGAAAAGCTGCTTCAGGCCGATTGAATAATCAATGACGAATCGGGTTCCTCCACTATTGGTGTGCTGCATGTTCCCATGGAACCAGGCAATCTTCATTTTTTTATTTTCCCGCAAGCTCTGATCAGATCACAGACTGAAACAATGTCCTCTTCCGTCAAAAAGGCATGTGTCGGAAGGTTGAGGCCGGAGGCCGCCAGTGCATCGGTGATGGGAAGATGCTCGCCGCGTGCAGCCGATTCGTTGCGGAACGGCGGAAGTGAGTGGAGCGGGATAAAGAAGGGGCGTGTATCGACGCCATTTCCCCGTAGGTAATCCGCGAGATCATCCCGGTTGCATCCGAAGGAAGCAGGATCGATCGTAATCGAAAATAGCCACGGTGCCGGTTCCGCCCATTCGGCCACTGGCTGGAAGTCGATCCCCGGAACTCCATCCAGCAGCTCCCTATATCGGTTGAACACACTTTGCCGCTTGGCAATGATACTTCCCGCTCGCTCCAACTGTGCACACAGGATTGCGCAGGCCACATTAGTCAGGCGGAAGTTGTATCCCGTGATCGGGAAATAGTAGCGGCGATCTGGATCCATACCCTGCCCTCGCAACGTCCGGATACGCAAGGCCAGATCGGGATCGTTCACTGTAATCGCTCCACCCTCACCACTCGTAAATACTTTATTCCCATAAAACGAAAAGGTGCCGATTTTCGCTAGGCTTCCTGCGCGGCGTCCTTTGTATTTTGCCGTATGGGCTTCGGCGGCATCCTCAACCACCCACAAACCATGGATGGCAGCGATATGGTTGATGGCATCCATATCGGCGGGATGACCGTAAAGATCCACCGCAATGATTCCCTTGGTCTTGCGAGTGATCGCCTGTTCCGTCAACTCGGGGTCCATGCACCAGGTTTCCGGAGAGACATCGACGAATACCGGCTCGGCGCCGACGTAGCGGACGGCATTGGCTGTCGCGATATAGGTCAGGGAAGGAACGATTACCTCGTCACCGGGACGGACGTCGAGTGCAAGCAACGCCAGATGTAAAGCCACGGTTCCATTACATACGGAAATCGCTTGTTGCGTTCCTGCGATATCCGTAAACATGCGTTCGAATTCGTTCACATACTTCCCTGTCGAGCTGATCCATGTGCTTCGGATTGCATCGACTACATAATCTTCTTCATTGCCTTGTAGATCGGGAATCGAAAGTTCAATTTTTTTCATCTCTACCATGGTATTTCCTTTTCTTCTAAATATCCTTTCCAAACACAGTAAATGCCGTAGCCACTGCCAAGCGGTCTTCAATGAAATCCTGTTCACGTATATACAAGGTGTTGTCACCCGGTGCAAAAGATTCCAGTTCAGACAAACGCCTTGAAAAAGGTTCATAGATGTATGGCCTGAATCCATGTCTCACCATAATTTCATGAATCTCAGAGGGTTCAATACCATAGCGCAGACTATGCGAGCCAATCTCCAGTAACACCACTTTCAATTGTGGATTCTCCAGCGTTTGGACAGCTCCTTCGAGTGCTTGTTTCTCAAAACCTTCTACATCGATCTTCAACATGACAGGCACCTTGCCTACGAGAATGGTGTCGATCCGCAACGTCGCTACTTCAGTGGTATGGGCATCGCCTGCCGAGTTAGTAATATGACTTAAGGTCGATTCAGGAGAGTTGGAAAAGAGACAAGAGGCATCTTCGTTCGAAACACATGCTTGCACCGCTTGAACCCGATCCTGCATCCGGTTGATTGCAATGTTGTCCGATAGATGCGCAAAGGACTCCTCTCCTGGTTCGACCGAAACGCAGCTTGCGCCAACCGCACTACCCGCCAGTACCGTGAAAACACCTACGTTCGCACCGACATCCATAAACAAATCCTCTTTACGAAGGAAGTGCAATACAAACGCCATTTCTTCGAACTCGTGCAAACCGCTATAGGCACATCCTGCCGAACCGGACATTCTAAAATCGGAAAAAATACGGCTCCCATTGATCCAAGGGATCAACACCTTGCCCGGAACCAACCAGCTACCAAACTGCCATTTGAAAAAGCGAAGCAGTACCGTAGGTCGATTCCTCTGGTTGAGAGGATTTTTCATCACAATTTTCAATACTCGGTATAATTTTTTCATCTCATTTTCTCTTCGATTGGTGCTGAGGTCTGAAAAACACCACTCCGCCTACGGTCAGCAGGGTTACAATCGACATGCCGCCGAGGCATGCGATAATATGTAGTAGGCTGGAATGAAATACCATCAGTAAGGCGAGATAGATCCCCGCACAAATCAACACAGGTAGTACCACGGTAAAGCGACGCTGGGCCAATTCATAATTAAGCAGGAGCAACACAAAACTAAGTGGCGACAAAGCCCAGAACATTGTACGTAGCAACATGCTCTGCTCCGCGCCTACCCCCATGATGCGCAGGAATAACGGGGCCAGCAGGGTGGCCATCACCGCCGCCGCAATAACGATTCCACCCACCAATATTAAACCCTTCACAAGAGTCCGCCTCGATTTTTCCGAGGAACCATCCACAGATACGACTTTCGGAAAAAGTGCACTAGCGACTGGAAGCGGAAGAAAAATGACCATGCGTGCCAATATAGCTACTTTGGCGAAACGGCCCGCCGTCTCCGCATCGAAATAATGCTTAGCCATGATGATATCCAGATTCATTAGGATCGAAAACCCGCTCCACGCGCAAAAGTAGGCCAGCGCGTAACCATAAATTTCCTTCCGATGGATAACCGAGTCCGACTTGCCCGCCAGACGGAGAAGGGAAATCACAAACCACCCTGCTAGAGCCAACGCTAACAAATGCGATATCGCGTGGGCTCCGAGAATGGGCATTACCGAAAGCCCACGTCCCATAATCATTAAGACCACAACGAACAGCAACCTCGACCCACTCTGAAAAATTGAGGATAATGTCGATTTGAGGAAATGTTGTACCCCTTGGAGCACCCCACCGAGCGAACCCAGCAAGGTTAGTAGACCAATCGAAGCGACCGTCAAGAACACCGGTGTGATCGACGAAATTTTAAGAAAGGCGCATACTTGACCCTTAAATAAAACCAATAAGACAAACAGCAGGAAGAATGCAATCAGCAGGTCTGCTATCACCTTTTTCAAGAGCAGGGAAACTGCGCCAACATCTCCCTTCTGCTGATAGAGTGCAGTGTAGTGCGTAATGCTACGGCTCAACGAGCCAAGCGACATACTCGCCAGTGCAAAGATGCTTAACATCGCCCCCAGTGTGCTGTATTCCGAATCTGTCAGCTGGCGCATGACGAAAATTTGGAAAACGAGGTTAAACACATTGGTCACCTGTGCAGCAGCCATCAGTAATAGGCTGTGGCGGAACAGACCGTCACTCTCCATTCCAGGGGGGCTGATGAATGGACCGAGGAAACGGTTATAGAGACTCACTATCCACTTGAACGGCGAATATACCAACCGTAGGCGAATCAGTGCCGCCGCCATATCCAAGGCAACCTTCGGCACTTCAACCTTCGACCCCTCCGCATCATTCCAAACCGTCGAAAACTCCTGGATACGGAAGCCCGTGCGGCGTAAGTGGAACAACAGATCTACATCAAACGCCCACTGGGTAACACCTAGCTTTGGAAATACTTCGTTCAACGCAGTCAACCGAAAGATCTTTGCACCGCACTGCGTGTCGCTAAACTTCAGACCAAACAGGACACGAGTCATTAGATTAAACATGCGCGATGCCACTCGCCGCGTCAGCTTTTGGGGAAGATCAACAACCGATCCTTCCATCCAGCGCGAAGCGATCGCTCCGTCCAAACCTTGCGATTTGATGTAGAGTTTATAGAACTCATCGGCGATCGTAGCCCCGTCGGCATCAACGTAGCCTGTGTATTCTCCCGAGGCGTGCTCTATCCCCAACATGATCGCCCCGCCCTTACCGATCCGGCTCGGTTCATCGAGTATTCGGATAATTGGGTATCTTCCGGCAATAGTCTCTGCAACCCGTGCGGTACCATCTATCGTACCGTTTACCACAACGATAATCTCCACCTCATCGCCCATCTTTTTGGAAAAGAACTCGGCGTAGGATTTCAACACCGGCGGGAGGCGATGCTCTTCGTTATGTGCGGGGATGATGATTGAAAGCTTCATTGAGCGTCGATAATCTCCTGAAGGTATTCAAGGATTTCGCGAGTGTTGCATTCCCAGCTGAAGGTGGTTGCCCATTCGTGGCCTTTTTGAACGAGCCGCTCGCGCAAGGGTTCGTCGGTCAGGATGCTCCGTACCTTGGACGCGGCATCGGCGATATCGCAATGCTTGTAGAGTAGCCCTGTTTCGTTGTCGCGGCAGCTGTCGCGCAATCCGGTGGTATCGTTGGCCACTACGGGGCAGCCGCAGGCGTTAGCTTCGATTACACTCAATCCCCATCCTTCTTTATAGCTCGATTGGAGATGAACCGCAGCGTGTTGCAGCAGGTCAATTTTTTCTTCTTCGCTGATGAAGTCGGTTAGCCGCACTTTGTCCACCAGCCCTTTGGACTGGATGAACGTTTCTAGCTTTTCTTTAAACGGCCCTGAACCAACGATCACGAGTTTGAGATCGGGGAAGTCGGGAGCGAGCTTTTCGAGCACTTCGACGGCATCGGTCGGCCCTTTGTATTTTTGCAGACGGCTGATCCAGAGGATAAATGGTTCGCGTTTGACGGTGCCGGGGACATAGGCGGAGAGATCGGCACCGCAGTAGATGAGGCGGTTGCGTTCGTCTTTTGCGCCGAAAGCCTTCAAATCGCTTTGGGTGCAGGTGCTGTAGCAGGAGAACCAACCGTTTTTATAAAACCAACCGATGGTTTGTTCAAAAAACCAAACCACAAAGGCGATCGGGAAACTGGCCTCCTTGAAAATGGAGTTGCGCCAGAGATGAGCCATTTGCACCATCAGCGGTCCTTTGTAGACCAAGGGAGAATAGAACGGGAGCTTGTTAAGCTCTTCCACCACGATATCGGCTTGATATTTTTTGACCCACTTGTTCAGGTTCAAGGTGCAGAGCGGCGCGAAGGTGAGATCGTTGCCGAGTCGATGGACTTCGATGCCATCAACATTTTCCTGTTTTTTGCATCCGGAAAAGGCACTCGAATATAAAACAACCTCATGCCCCTGTTGTGTGAGCGGGGCATAGATTTGATGCAAGCGCATTTCAGCACCGCCCGCTCGTGGATGGCGGATATCCCGCCAGTTGAGTATTAATATCTTCACAAAAATTCCTATCGTGCGGTCGCGACAACTTCCATATCCGCCTTCATCATAAGCTCAACTAATTGGTCAAATTTTACCGTGGGTTCCCACCCAAGTTTCTTCCGAGCCTTGGAAGCATCGCCCAGTACGGAGTCGATATCGATTGGACGGTAATATTTGGAATTTACCTTAACCACGGTCTTCCCCGTTGCCGAATCGATCCCCCGCTCGACCGCCATTTCGCCGTCCCATTCCAACTGAATGCTGATATGAGCAAAGGCCTTCTCGATCAGTTCTCTGACCGAATGTAGCTCCCCTGTGGCAACCACAAAGTCATCCGCCTCTTCCTGCTGGAGCATCAACCACATAGCACGCACATAGTCAGGGGCATACCCCCAGTCGCGGCATGCATCCATGTTTCCGATCGATAGGTGGTCATCAAGCCCGAGCGCAATGCGGGCGACCGTTTGCGTAATCTTACGTGTGACAAAATTTTCTCCTCGGCGCGGCGACTCGTGGTTGAACATGATGCCGTTGCAGGCATACATGCCATAAGTCTGCCGATAGTTGACCGTCATCCAGTAGGCATAGAGCTTTGCCACCGCATAGGGAGAGTTGGGCTTGAAGCGCGTCTGTTCCGTCTGCGGCGATTCGTCAGCACAACCAAACAGTTCCGATGTGGACGCTTGATAGAAGCGGGCTTCCGGACAATAGTCATGAATGGCATCGAGTAACCGGAGGGTTCCGAGTGCATTCACATCGGTCGAATATTCCGGCATATCGAAGGAGATTCCAACGTGCGACTGCGAGGCGAGGTTATAGACCTCATCCGGACGCACCTTCTCCACCAACTTACGCAGGTTTTTTTCATCCCCCATATCGCCATAATGCAACTCTAGTTTGCTCGGAGAATCTGCATTTGCACCATGGAGAGGATCAATATATTTACGGCTAAACGAACTAGTGCGTCGAACAACGCCATGCACCTCATACCCCTTACCGAGCAGCCATTCCGCTAAATAAGATCCATCCTGACCATTCACTCCTGTAATCAATGCTTTTTTCATACTCAAATTCTCTAACCCTTAAACACTACTTTTTTTCGAATTAAAAAATTAACCATTAATGAAGCCGCCAACATGGTTATGTTCGAATAGGTTACTTCCCATTTGTAAACCAGTATAAGAATTCCACCGAGCCAGATAAATAAAAACTGAAATAGAGCTGCGCCAAAGAACAATAGAATCTCCATCGATTTCCGGTGCCGACCTGGCTTAAATACAAACAGTCGGTTCAGTGTATAAACAACCGTATTCACCAGCAAGAAGCAGATCACTTTAACGATCCAGTAATTGCGCTCAAGCTCTTCGGCAGAAACCTCTAGCACAGAATAGCCCAACATAGCCAGCAAGCGGGCAATGGGGTCGGTTGCCCTAAGGCAGGGAAACACAGTAACTCCCAACAGGTAGAAGATTACAAAATCAATTGCAACCGCAAAGCTACCACATAGGATATACTTAAAAACCTGACCAACAAAAGAATCTTTGTTCTGCAAAAATATTTTAAGCGTTAAAGACGTTTCAACCATGGATACCAACCCCAAAATTCCCATCTAAACAAGCCAAGTATGTTAGTCACATTGGGTCTTCAAGGCGAGGGGTTTTTATCATTTCGACTCGTCCAAAATTATTCTTCTATAGTATACATGCTCCTTCATATGAGGAATAAATCCTATTATCGAGACCTGCATGCAGAGGATATTAAATGAAAAAGCTCATGGAATTGAAACACCACCTGCTCGTCGGTAGCACACGATTAATTGATGTACGCGGTTTCTGGCTACGTAACGAAATGGAAGCCATGCAGCGGCTGCCGAAGTATGAAAACCCACTCAGTCTGATTCCCTACGGCCGCAAGATGTTTTCCCAAAACGACGAGGACGGCATCGTCATCGAACTCTTTCGGCGCATCGGAACCACCAACAAGACTTTTGTTGAGTTCGGCTGTGGCGACGGCATCGAAAACAGCTCTTATGCCTTACTCTTCCAAGACTGGAACGGGCTATGGATTGACGGATCGACCAAGAATATCGACAAGATCCGCAAAGGGCTCCCTAAAACCATCGCCTCCGACCAGTTGAAGGTTGTCGAATCGTTTATCACCAAAGACAACATCAACAAGCTGATTTCCGACCACATCAACGATAACGAGATCGACTTGCTCTCTGTCGACATCGACGGTAACGATTATTTTGTATGGGATGCCATCACCTGCATTTCCCCGCGCGTACTCATTATGGAATACAACGCCAAGTTCATACCGCCTATCCGCTACTGCATGGAATACGATCCAAAGCATATGTGGGATTACACCGACCATGGCGGGGTCTCGCTCAAATTCATTGAGGAAAAAGTAGCGGCTAAAGGCTACTCCCTCGTCGGGTGCTGCCTTGCCGGTGTCAATGCCTTCTTCGTCCGCAACGACTTGCTCGCCGACAAATTCGAGGCTCCCTATACCGCCGAAAAACACTACGAACCCGCTCGACCTCATTTCGCCAAGATCAAGGCTGGCCATCCCTCTGCTTTCCAAACATTGGAACAGCGACTCAAGGAGGATTGACCTGCCCCCAGATTAAACTATGCTGTTCTCCTGTTTTTTTGAATTGGAGATCTTGTTTTGAATAAAGAAAAATTTTTCCGCAACTCCGACTGGATCGCCTGTCTGGCAACCTTTATTATTTCACTTACCGTCTACGTGCTAACGCTCCAACCCACGTTGGGTTTGGAGGATTCCGGTGAGCTGATCGTCGCCTCGGATTATCTCGGTGTACCGCACCCGCCCGGTTATCCCATCTGGACTTTGCTGACCTGGTTCTTCCAATGGGTATTTCACTCCGTCACCTTCCACGGCCATCCGAACCCAGCATGGGCCGTCAACCTCTTCTCCGCCGTCGCTGGTGCCGCCGCCTGTGGTGTACTGGCTCTGCTCATCAGCCGCTCCGGCATGGATTTGCTACGTAGTATGAAGAAGGAATCGAAAATGCTCGGTGAAAAAACCGAAAGCCTCTTCTGCGCCGCTGCGGGTATTTCCGGCGGGCTACTTTTAGCCTTTGGCCAAGGAATGTGGTCGCAAGCCGTTATCGCCGAAGTCTATACGTTAAATATTTTATTCCAATCGCTCGTGCTACTCTTCCTCTACCGCTGGATGGTCGAACCCCAGAAATCACACTGGCTCCTCCTCTGCGCCTTCACCTTTGGCCTCGGTATCACCAACCATCAAACCCTCATGTTCATGGGGTTGGCTATGGCCATCGGTATCTTCTTTCGGGATTGGAGGCTTGGTCGTGACTTCATCATCACCTGCATTCCGCTGGGCATCATGGTTGTTGCCACTAAAGTACTTGCAGAAAAAGGAAGCGACTGGAGTTGGCTGGCTGGCTGGGATCACATCGGGTTTTGGGTTTGGACGGCCTACGCCATCATCATCCCAGTCATTGCCACCTTCACTTTACCCAAAGGAAGAATTGTCGGCCCCACTCTTCTCGTCATGTTGATCGGACTCTCGTTCTATCTCTACATGCCCTTTTCCTCCGACCAAAATCCCCCGATCAACTGGGGCTACCCGCGCACATGGCAAGGTTTCATGCACGCAATCACCCGTGGCCAATATGAACGCGTAAAGCTCGCCCATGTATTCACGCCCCGCTTCCTCCAGCAAGTCGGAACCTATCTGATGGATCTGCGCTCCCAGTTTTATGGCCCAATCGCCGCACTAGCGGTCATTCCCATCTTCTTTTGTTGGAAGGTTGGAAAAAGGAATCTTGCATGGCTCCTGACCACTTTGGTTGCCTTTCTTTCCGTCGGCATCATATTCATGATTCTGCAAAACCCAAAAACCGATATTCAAAGTCTGTTTATCGGGCGCGTGCAATACATCCAGTCGCACGCCATTTACGTCATCTGGTTGGGCTACGGTATTCTACTTCTCATGGCCTTGTTGGAAACTTGGGTTAAAAACAACCCCATCACCAAAGTCGGCGGGGTTGCCTTGGTTTTATTACTACCGTTTGTGCTGATTTATAAAAATTATAACGATGCCGACCAGCTCAAGGTGGTCGGTGGTGCCGAGCAGAACGGACATGACTTTGGCTGGCAATTCGGAAACTGGCAGTTGCAGGGGGTCGATGGAGTCAAGGAAGATATGCAGGCGTGGTACTCGCCGGAAGAATTTAAAAAGCAATGGGCGGCCTATCCCAACAAGGCCTATCCCGAACCGATGGGTCCCAATGCCATCTTCTTCGGTGGAACCGATCCTGGCCGCTTCGTACCGACCTATATGATCTATTCTGCCAAGGTACGCCAGGACGTCTATCTCATCACCCAGAACGCACTGGCCGACAATACGTACATGAACGTCATGCGCGATCTCTACGGCGATCAGATCTGGATCCCCTCTCCTCTGGACAGCAACCGTGCATTCCAAATGTATCTCCAAGGCATCCAATCCGGAAAGATCAAGGCCGGTGCCGATGTCCAAACCAAAGGGGGCAAGGTGCGGGTGCAGGGCGTCGGCGGCGTGATGCAGATCAACGGATTCCTCAGCAAAATGATCTTCGATCACAACCAATACCTCACCGAAACCAAAACCGACGAAACCACTCGTCCAACCGGCGCTGCCGTCGTGTATGACGACCCTGCCATCAATTCTGAAACAGGCCTGCCGCCCCAGCGAACCTTCTACGTCGAAGAGAGCTATGTACTTCCGTGGATGTATCCTTATCTCACACCGCACGGCCTGATCATGAAGATCAACAACACGCCGACGGCGCTCTCGACCGAAGTGATCAAAAATGACACCGACTTCTGGAACTGGTATTGTGACCGCTTGCTCAGCGATCAAAAATTCATCCGAGACATTGTTGCGCGCAAATCGTTCTCCAAATTGCGTAGCGCACTGGCCGGTCTCTACGCCGCGCGCGGCAAGCTCAAGGAGTCCGAGGCTGCCTTCCGACAGGCTGTTGATCTCTACGACCTTAGCCCCGAAGCCAATTTTCGCCTAGCCAACTTGATCGGCAGGCAAGGTCGATTCGACGAAGCCATCGAACTGTTCGATACTCTACTTGCAAAGGATCCGAACAACAAAAAGGCGCGGGAATTCCAAAAGCAGATGGAAAACATGAAATCTATCCATGCACAACGCCAGCTGCTCGAACAAAAAATTAAAAACGGAAATATCGAATTCAACGAGGCCATGCAATTGATCTCCATCTACCTACAGATGAATCAGGCTCCGCAAGCCGATGTACTTGCCAAACAGCTACTCGCTAGCAGCACTTTCCAGCCGCAGATGGCCATGCAGCTGGCTCAGCACATGGCGCAAGGCCAGCGTTACCTGATCGTTGAGCAGGCTCTTAAAAAATACACCAGCCTCAAACCCGAAGACCCGCAAGGATGGTCTAATCTTGCTGCCCTGCAGCTCATCCTGAACAAACAGAGCGAAATGTTCGTATCCCTACAAAAAACCATTAAGGTCGGGGGCGAATCCGCCCGTAGTATGCTCCGCAAGGACAAGCGCTTCGATCCCATCCGCAAAAGCAAGGAATTCCAAAAACTTGTACCGTCCATTCCGCTCAAGGGCGGTCTGAGGCTTACCCCGCTTCCCGGTATATAGAGCGACTGTGAAAATTCTCGTATACGACGACAACCCCGACTATGGCGGCCATCAAATCATGGCTTGCCACGGGGTTGAAGCACTTGCGGAAGGCTCGGCCAACGAAGTCGTTTTCATGTTCAATCCCAAAAATGAAAAGCTCGCCACCCGACTTTCGAGCATTAAAAATCTTCAGGTTCTGGAAGCACCCTGCTCCACCCAAAAACTCCAAGGTCTGATCAACCCAATCGATCGACGCGGCATTCGACGTTTAGAAAAGATTTTCTACACATTGGAAGCCAACCTCGTGCTCTGCATTCAAGGCGAAATCGAGGACTCCAGCCAAGCCGTACTCGCCGCGCGCCAAGCCGGCATCGAATGCGTCAGCTATCTCGCAATCCCGCATCCCATGCAACGCATGGGCGCAAGGTTCGGTGGCCTGCGAGACTGCTTCAACCAGTATCTACTCAATCAACCTAACCGCTATATTGCCATTTCTGAAAGCATGAGGATCTTGCTCATCGAACGCGGAGTCTCCAAGCCCATCGACGTTGTTCCCAACGGCATCGTCTCTCCCCAAAGTCTCAAAACCCAAACCTCCAGCCTTCGCACTCTAGGCCTCATTGGCCGCGTGGAATTCAACCAAAAGCAACAGGACTTCATGGTGCAAACGTTCTGCGCGTTCCCTGAAGTGTTTGCAGACTGCCAGCTTGTCATCGTCGGGAGCGGCCCCGATAAGGAAAAACTAGACGCGCTCATTCAAGGAAAGGAAAATATTACCCTCCTTCCTTGGCAAGACGAGGTCGAATCCTTCTACGAACAGATCGACATTCTCATGCTCCCATCCCGCTTCGAAGGTGTCCCGCTCGTCATGCTCGAAGCACTTGCACGTGGCATTCCTGTGCTTGGAAGCTGTCGCGACGGCATGCGGGATATTCTGCCCACCGCATGGACCTTCGAAGCTGAAAATGCCCAAGCCCTTGCAAAAACCTTTTCCACGATCCGAAATGGTTGGCAGAGTAAAATCGGCATCCTCCAACAAAAGGTTAGATCCGAAATGTCGCTCGAATCCTTCAAGAGCAACTTCTACCGTGCACTTTGTCTACGGGACCGATGACTCCGCCCACAACAAAAAAGAGCACCCAACGGCGCCCTTTTCCAAACCGTATAAATTAATTCTACTGTACCGCTTCGATCGCGGAGACCAGTGCGGCCTCTTGCTGGAGCCCAACAAACTGCTGCTTGTTTTCACCATCCTTGAGAAGGATCAGCGTGGGGATTGAACGGACACCATATTTGGCCGCCAGTTCGGGGGATTCATCCACATTCACTTTGGAGATTACCGCCTTATCGCCAACCGCCGCCGCCACCTTTTCAAGGATCGGGGTCTGCTGTTTGCATGGGCCACACCAGGGTGCCCAAAAATCAACAAGAACAACGCCATTTTTTACGGTATCGTCGTAGGAAGTTCCATCGAGTTCAACTACACCTTCAGCCATCTTTATCTCCTGTATTGGGTTTCAAAATCAGACGGATTATCTATTGAACCGTTCAAAAATCAAAGACCAATATCTCACCCATTTGTTTTGAAAGCATCCGTCCGCTACACTATGTTCCGCCGCTATGTATAAAAAGAAACAAAAAGTGGAGGTCGAAATTCTCGACTTAGGCGATAAGAACCAGTGCTTCGGGAGGCTCGAGGGCGGTATGGGGATCTTCGTGCAGGGAATAGCGGCAGTCGGCGATACCGTGACGGCGGAGATCTTTAAGATCAAAAAGAAGTATCTCGTCTCGCGTTTCTGCGATCTGGTTAAACCCTCGCCCCACCGCATCGACCCGATCTGCCCCTACTTCGGCCTTTGCGGCGGTTGCAAATGGCAACACATGGATTATTCGGAACAACTGCGCCTTAAACGCAAGCAAGTGCAGGATGCGCTGGAGCATATTGGTGGATTTCACGATTTGGAGTGTGATCCATGCCTGCCCGCGCCAGAGCTGTTCGGCTATCGTAATAAAATGGACTTTTCTTTCACCGATCTTCGCTACCTTACTCACGACGAAATCGACATCGAACCCAGCGAGCACGACAAGCCGCTCGACTTCGCCCTCGGCTTCCACGCCCCCGGTTGCTACGCCAAGGCGATCGATATCGACCACTGCGACCTCTCTCCGGAAGAGATGAACATTGCGCTCAACACCGTCCGAGCCTTCTGCTTGCGCCATAAAAAAGATCTACCGATCTACTCCACCCGTTCGCATACCGGCGAGCTACGCAACCTTGTTGTCCGCAAAGGTGGAAATACTGGCGAATTCATGGTCAATCTCGTCACTTCCACGCACAACCCCGGAGTGATGCAACTACTCTGCGAGGATTTAAAGACCGCGCTCGGCGACCGGTTGACCACCTTCGTCAATAACACGACCTCGGCTAAGAATACCGTCGCGTTCGGTGAAAAGGAATTTGTGCTGCATGGCCCCGGTTTCATTACCGACCGGCTGGACGACTACACCTACCGCATCTCGGCCAATTCCTTCTTCCAGACCAACACGGCACAGGCCCAAATGCTCTACCGCAAGATTCTGGATATTGCAAAACTCAAACCTACCGACATCGTCTATGACCTCTTCTGCGGCACCGGTTCCATCACGCTCTTCGCATCTGGGCATTGTCAAAAGATTTTGGGGGTCGAGCTGGTCGAAAGCTCTGTACGCGATGCCCGCGAAAACGCCAAGCGGCACGGCGTTGAAAATTGCGAGTTTATCCAGCTCGACCTCAAGGATATCAAGCATATAGAAGATGACATGCGCGACTTCGGCCATCCCGATGTCGTGATCACCGATCCCCCGCGCGCCGGCATGAACCCCAGAGCCGTCAAGATGTTGATCAAGATAGCTCCGTCCTCCATCATCTACGTCAGTTGCAACCCCGCCTCACTCGCGCGCGATGGCCAGATGCTCTGCGAAGAAGGCCAATACAAACTCGTCTCCTGCCAGCCGGTCGACATGTTCCCGCAAACCAACCACGTCGAAAGCGTCGCCCGCTTTGAACGCACTTAACCGACGGGAACTATTACTTCTACTTCGTTGGTAGGCACAGAGGTCGGAATAGGATCGGGATCGATTTCTAGCGGAACGGTTGCTTCAAGAACGAGGTTGGTGGCCAGTACCGCTTCATTAGTTTCAATCAATACTGGGATCGTCGAAGACTCAAGCCCCGTCACTCCAACAATCGTCGACTCAACGCTTTCATCTTCCGGTTCTTCAACCGTTGCCCAGTGCGGGGTCGACTCGGGATGCTCCCCAACGAACCTCAGAAATGGCTCATATGCCCATGGTGCATACTTCGCCACAGTTTGTGCCCGCAACTCCAGCACGCCAAAAATCACGAGTACTTCGAAGCCTATCAGTAGCAACACTAAAGCCAATGTGATGCGCGCGATGAGGTTACGGCGGCGTGTTTCCTGTTTTCCCATCAACATTCTACCTTTGCTTCATCCCAGAACCCATCCAACTCTTCGATAGTAAACGCCTTGAAATCCTTTCCGGCGGCATGGACTTTTTCTTCCACGGACTGGAAGCGCCGGATAAATTTCTTTATATTATGGTTCAGTAGCTCCTCGGGATTGTGGCCAAGAAAACGGCTGATATTGACCGTGGAAAAGAGCAGATCGCCCAATTCCTCGCGGATATCTTCCTCGTGGTTGCGGGCAATTGCCTCCTTCACCTCTTCGATCTCTTCGTGCAGTTTGTCGAAGACCTCGTCGATGTGCTTCCAGTCGAACCCAGCGCGGGCGGCACGCTTTTGCACTTGATGAGCCTTCTGTAGCGCGGGCAAATACTTCGGGATTCCTGCAACGATGGAGGCCGGTTTTCCGTCTTCCTTTTTCTCTGCCTTTTTGATGGCATCCCAGTTTTGCAGTACCTCATCCGTGCCAGAGACCTCCAGCCCGCCGAAGACGTGCGGATGGCGGCGTTCCAGTTTATCAGCAATGGCGGTGGCTACATCAGAAAACTCAAAATGGTCTTCTTCCTCGCTAATCTGGCTTTGAAAAACGATTTGCAGCAATAGATCACCTAGTTCTTCTTCCAAGTGGGAGTAGTTTCCGCTTTCGATGGCGTCGATCACTTCGTAGGTCTCTTCAATCAACCCTGACTTTAATGAATCGAGCGTCTGTTCTTGATCCCACGGGCAGCCCCCCGGCCCGCGCAACTTGCGCATCACATCCAACAATCGTTCAACTGCTTCGCCTGCTTTTGACATGCCGCTCTCCTGCTACAAAAAAGGCGTCCCTCGAACGGAACGCCTATCACTCAAACTTCCGTTGCCTACATGCGTAGGGTTAGATTGAGAATTTCTTTCGGCTTCACATCGCTCAGCGAGTCGAGCACCATCTTAGCGCCGCTATAGTCTTGGAAGGCTGTATACTCATCCGGCACGGCGATGCAGGCCGCACCGGCAGTCAGGCCGCCCTTGCAGGCAATCTGCGAGGAGACGATTGCCACCAGCGTGGCATCTTCCTTATCACATTTCTTAAGCATCTTCAGCCAACTGTCGGCACGCGGGAAAGAATCCTTCACCTCATCGGGAATGACCAGCTCCACGCCCATTTTATCGAGTCCTAACTTGGCCATCAATGTACCGGCAACTGTTTCGGGCAGTGCGGTAAAGGCCAATACCGGAATGTCCATGGCCTGAATCGCCTTGATCAGTTTTTCTAGTCCTTTGTCCAGTTCAGCGTCGTTGGCACAATAAGCAGCAACTTCTTTATCGACCGATGCTACCGCTTTTTCAATGGCGTCAGCCTTTTTTCCGGCTTGCTTTAGCACGCTCGTAATCGCTGCGCGGGATAACGGCGACATGCCCGAACGCGCAAACGAGACCTGCGTGAGTTCCACACCTTTGGTCTTGGCTGCAGTTTTAATTGCCGAAAACTCCACCTGCCGTTTCTTGGCCGCCACATACTCCAGTTCAAAAATCAGGGCATGCGTTGCGCGTTTCTGTTTCTCGTCCGTTTTTACCTCATCGCTCATAAAAATACTCCTTGTATCACCTGATTATTTGAAAAATGAGGGCGTAGTGTATGGGGCTTGCCCGATCAGGTCAAGTATAGGATTTTACACCAAAATACCACGCCAGCACGGTCTGAAAAACAATTCTCCAAGTTATAGGGTTGCAAGGCGAGCGCACGACATAGATGATGCTTTGAATTTTGAAGAAACTGGGCTCAGTAATGAGCTTATTTTATAGGAAAAAGGATGAAAAAAGCGATTATTGCACTAGAAGATGGAACCTGCTTTGAAGGCCGGACATTTGCCGGAGCTGGCGAATTCTATGGCGAGCTGGTTTTCAATACCTCGATGACCGGCTATCAGGAGATTCTAACCGACCCCTCCTACCATGGCCAAATCGTCACCATGACCTATCCACTGATTGGAAACTACGGCATCAACGACGAAGATGCCGAATCGCGCGGAATCTTTGCGCAGGGGCTAGTCGTTAGCGAATGCTCACGAATCTACAGCAACTGGCGTGCAACCAAATCGCTGCCCGAATATCTCGAAGAACACGGAAAGATCGGCATCGATAATGTCGACACCCGTGCCATCACTCTCCACATCCGCGACAAAGGTGCTATGAAGTGCGTGATCTCCACCGAGGATCTCGACAAGGAGAGCCTCGTTGCAAAAGCCAAGGCCTCCACCGGACTCGTTGGCCGCGACCTCGCCACCGAAGTCACCACCGACAAGAAATATACCTGGCCAGAAGCTGGAAAAGCCGATGCCTCCTACCGGGTAGCCGTCATCGACTGCGGTATTAAACTCAACCAACTACGCATCCTCGATGACCTCGAGTGCGAATGCACCGTCTACCCCAACACCACGGCGGCCGAGGAAATCCTCGCCACCCACCCTGACGGAATCTTTGTCTCTAACGGCCCCGGCGATCCGGCAGGTGCACCGCAAGTTACCAAACTGGTCGGCAAACTGATCGAATCCAAAATCCCTCTGTTTGGAATCTGCTTCGGCCACCAGATGCTTGGCCGCGCGCTTGGCGCCGAAACATTTAAGCTCAAGTTTGGCCATCGCGGCGGGAACCAGCCCATTCAGGATCTACGAACCGCCAAGGTCGAGATCGCCTCTCATAACCACGGCTTTTGCATCGACGCCGACTCCGTTAACTCCGATATCGCCGAAATCACGCACATCAATCTCAACGACAATACCGTCGCTGGACTCAAACATAAGCAACAACCGCTTTTCTGTGTGCAATACCATCCCGAAGCAGCCCCCGGCCCACACGACCCGTTCTATCTCTTCGAGGAGTTCATCGACTTAATGAAGGAAAATAAATAATGACTCATCCTGAATGGATTGCCATTCTCGACTATGGCTCACAAGTCACGCAACTGATTGCCCGCCGCATCCGTGAACAGAAAGTCTATTGCGAAATCATCCGCTTCGACACTTCCGCTGAAGAACTCAAAAAACGCGCGCCGAAAGGCATCATCCTCTCCGGTGGACCGTGCAGCGTGCAGGACAACGACTCTCCCCAGTGCGACCCTGCTCTCTTTGAACTCGGAATTCCAATTCTTGGAATCTGCTACGGCATGCAGCTTACCGCCCAGACGCTCGGTGGTTCGGTCAAACCGGGGCTGAAGCGGGAGTATGGCAAGGCCATGATGCAAATCACCAAGGACTCACCGCTGTTCAAAGGGCTCGACCCCGACCTGCAGGTTTGGATGAGCCATGGCGATAAAGTCGAGTCCATGCCCAAAGGCTTCGAGGTCGTTGCCCAATCCGATAACTGCCCTTATGCCGCCATCCAGAATCTTGACCGGAACCTATTCGGCCTCCAGTTCCACCCCGAGGTTGTTCATACCCCTCAGGGCAAGGAGATGTTCTGGAATTTTGCCCATAAAATTTGCAAATGTTCCGGCGACTGGGCCATGTCGAAGTTTGTCGAAAACACCATCAAACAGGTTCGCGAACAGGTGGGCGACGACCACGTCTTGCTCGGTCTTTCCGGCGGGGTAGACTCCTCCGTCGTGGCCGCCCTGCTCCATAAAGCAATCGGTAATCAGCTACACTGCGTTTATGTCGATAACGGGCTCATGCGCTACCGGGAAACCGAAGAGATTGAGGATCTCTTCGGGAATGCCTTTGGCTTCGACCTCACCGTTGCACACGAAGGCGACCTCTTCCTCGATAAACTTGCAGGGGTCTCCGATCCTGAAAAGAAACGCAAGATTATCGGCAGTATCTTCATCGATGTATTTGCAGACAAGGCACGCGGCTTGAGCCACAAGGTTAAATATCTTGCACAGGGCACGCTTTACCCCGACGTCATTGAATCGGTCTCCCCCATCGGCGGTCCCTCCGCCACGATCAAGAGCCACCATAACGTCGGCGGCCTGCCAGACGATCTCCAATTTGATCTCGTCGAACCCCTGCGCGAACTCTTTAAAGACGAGGTTCGTGAAGTCGGCCGCGAACTCGGCCTGCCGAGCTACGTCGTCGACCGCCAACCTTTCCCTGGCCCCGGCCTCGCCGTGCGCATCATCGGCGACATTACGCCCGAGCGTATCGATGTGCTCCAGCAGGCCGATCTGCGCGTGCGCGAAGAGATTATGAAGATGCCGAACCACCTCGACGTGTGGCAATACTTCGCCGTGCTTCTACCGATCCAAACCGTCGGTGTCATGGGCGATGATCGTACCTACGAAAACGTCGTCGCCGTTCGTGCCGTCGAAAGCCGCGACGGCATGACCGCCGACTGGTACAGGCTGCCCTACGAAGTGATGGAGTCCATCTCCAGCCGGATTATCAATGAAGTCAAAGGCGTCAACCGCGTCTGCTACGACATCAGCTCCAAGCCACCCAGCACCATCGAGTGGGAATAAATTCAACGCAAAGGGGCTAAGAGCACAAACGGAGAAGCATCAAGAACAGATTACCGGATCGATCTGCTAGTTGAATAGAAAGTGATTGTGGAAATTAAGGGGGAGAAACCGCATCACGAATCGGTAAGGCACAACTCCTGATGTATCTTTGTTTAAGCGAAATCAAACTAGCCGTAATCATCAATTTCCATGAACCACGCTTGAAAGATAGAATGACCTAGATAGTAAATAATTTATAATTAAATTTGCGAAACTCGGCGCTCGTTGCGCCTTTGTGTTGAGGAAAAATATTATGCCCAAAAGAGAAGATATTCACCACATTCTAATCATTGGCTCCGGACCGATTGTTATTGGTCAAGCATGTGAATTTGATTACTCGGGAACCCAAGCCTGCAAGGCATTACGCGAGGAAGGATATAAGGTCTCGCTGATCAACAGCAACCCGGCGACGATCATGACCGATCCGGCCACCGCCGACCGCACCTATATTGAGCCGATTACGCCCGAGGCGGTTGAAAAGATCATCATCAAGGAAAAGCCCGATGCTCTTCTTTCCACCCTTGGTGGCCAAACCGCACTCAATACCGCCATGAAACTTGTCGATCAAGGCATTCTCGAAAAACACGGTGTCGAAATGATCGGCGCCACCTACGACGCCATCATGCGTGGAGAGGAGCGTGATCTCTTCAAAAAGGTGATGACCGAGGCTGGGATCGAAACCCTACGTAGCTACGAAGTTCATAACCTCGACGAAGCCCGTAACATTGCTGAAACGGTACTCGATTTCCCCATCATCATCCGCCCCTCCTTCACCCTCGGCGGCACAGGCGGCGGTATTGCCGCCGATATGGACGAGCTTATGGAAATCGCTGCGGGCGGGCTCCAAGCCAGTCTGACCACCGAAGTCCTGCTCGAAGAGTCCGTCTTTGGCTGGAAGGAATATGAAATGGAGGTGATGCGCGATAAAAATGATAATGCTGTCATCATCTGCGCCATTGAGAACATGGATCCAATGGGCATCCATACCGGCGATTCCATTACCGTTGCTCCTGCACAAACGCTGACCGACCGTGAATATCAGATCATGCGCGATGCTTCGTTGAAAGTGCTCCGCGTGGTCGGTGTTGAAACCGGAGGCTCCAACGTTCAATTCTGCATTGACCCTAAAAGCGGAAAATTGGCCATCATCGAGATGAATCCCCGTGTATCGCGCTCCTCCGCCCTCGCCTCTAAAGCAACGGGGTTCCCCATTGCCAAGCTCGCCGCCAAGCTCGCTGTTGGCTACACGCTCGACGAGCTGCCTAACGACATTACCAAGAAAACCCCGGCCTGCTTCGAGCCATCGATCGACTACGTCGTTACCAAGCTTCCACGCTTCACCTTTGAAAAGTTCCCGACAGCCGACAATAAGCTCGGCGTTAGCATGAAATCTGTTGGCGAAACCATGGCCATTGGCCGCAATTTCAAAGAGTCGTTGCAGAAAGCATTCCGATCGTTGGAAATCGAAGTCGACGGCCTCGATCTAAAAGCCGAAGCCAAAATCGACGAAACAAAACTTGATAACTATCTTTTGACCACCTGCCCCGAACGCACCATCGCCATTAAAATTGCGCTTAAAAAAGGATACTCCATTGAAAAAGTCCACGAGATGACTTTTCTTGATCCGTGGTTCATCGACCAAATTCTTCAAATTATTGAAATTGAAAAACAGATCGTTGATACCGACGAACTCGATTATGACCTACTTAAACAGGCCAAGAAAAATGGTTTTTCTGACGAACAAATCGGTGTGCTACGTGGATGTAGCGGCAACGAAATCCGCGCGCTTCGCAAAGAATTAGGCATTATTCCCGTCTATAGCTTGGTCGACACCTGCGCCGGTGAATTCGCGGCCTCGACGCCCTACTTCTACTCCTGCTACGGCGACCTCGATGAAACCCGCGAGACGGACAAGCAGAGCGTGATCGTGCTCGGCTCCGGCCCCAACCGCATCGGCCAAGGCATCGAGTTCGACTATTCCTGCGTCCACACCGTCATGGCACTTCGCGAAATGGGCTACGAGGCCATCATGATCAACTCCAATCCAGAGACGGTTTCGACCGACTACGACACCTCCGACAAGCTCTACTTCGAACCGCTCACCTTCGAAGATGTTATGAACATCTATGAAGCGGAAAAGCCGCTGGGCATGATTGTCCAGATGGGCGGACAAACCCCGCTCAACCTCGCCAACCGCCTGCTTGAAGCCGGGGTTCCTATCCTTGGAACTTCGCCCAAAAGTATTGCCGCCGCTGAAGATCGCGAACTCTTCCGCCAATTGCTTGACAAGCTGGAACTCAAACAACCCGAGTCCGCCACCGCACGCACACTCGAGGAAGCAAAAACCATTGCGAAACGCATCGGACTTCCCGTCATGATCCGTCCATCATTCGTACTCGGCGGCCGCGCCATGATGGTCGCCTACGAAGAAGAGGAATTGGCACCCTTCGTTAACGCAGCCTTCGCAGCCAGCCCGGAACATCCGGTTCTGATCGACCGCTTCCTCGAACACGCCATCGAAGTCGATATTGATGTTATCTGCGACGGAAAAGACGTCTATGTCGGCGGTGTAATGGAACACGTCGAAGAAGCCGGTATCCACTCCGGCGACTCCGCCTGTTCCATTCCGCCCTACACCCTCTCCGATGAAATCGTTGATCGTATCAAAACCACCTGCACGGCCATGGCTCTTGAACTTAACGTGAAAGGCCTGATGAATACGCAAATCGCGGTGAAAGACGACGAAATCTATATTATCGAAGTCAACCCACGCGCCTCGCGCACGGTTCCCTATGTCTCCAAGGCCACTAACGTTCCACTCGCCAATATTGCCACGCAGATTATCATGGGCAAAACGTTGAAGGAGCTTGGTCTAGTTGGTTTCGAACCAAAACTCGAATGGTTCGCCATCAAAGAAGCGGTCTTCCCCTTCAATCGCTTTGCGGGTGTCGACCCGATCCTTGGACCGGAAATGAAATCCACTGGCGAGGTGATGGGCATCGATAAAACCTTCGAACTCGCCTTCTGGAAAGCCCAGGTCGCGGCAGGACAGGTGTTACCCACCGAGGGTGCGGTATTTATTAGCGCCAAGGATCGCGACAAGGATTGGGTCGTGGAGGTCGGCAAGGAGTTTGCGGAACTTGGCTTCAAGCTCGTCGCCACCGAAGGGACCGCGCAGGCTCTGCACAATGCCGGTCTGGAAGTTACGCTGACCCATAAACTGGCCGATGATGGAAGGAACGTTATCGACCTAATGAAAGATAACGGGGTGCAGTTGCTCGTCAATACACCGAGCGGCCCCGTCGCCCGTGTCGACGAAATCAAGATTCGTTCCGAGGCCATCCTTCGCGGCCTCCCCATCGTCACCACCGAGTCCGGCGCACGAGCCACGGCCAAAGCCATCCGCTATATCGCCAATCACGACTGGGATGTCCAGGCGATTCAGGAATACCACGCTTAAGGGATCTCACGACACACTCGTCGAGATGGGAATGGTTAATCGATTGCGACGAGCTCTGTTCTTTTTAGATAGAGGCGAAGCGTGATCGACCTGCGCACGCCGCCTATGTCCATGTCCTTCAACCGCCTCGGAATCCTGAACCTACACCAATTCGCAGGCACCACCTGCGCAGGCGACTTCACCCTGCAGGTTGGTGGCATCTTCGTGTTCCTGCATTTCGGTATAGTCGATTGCGCGGAAGTTGGCGATGAGCTCGTTCCAGAGTGTTTCGTCCTGGGCGGTGATCACCTCTTCGTGCGGTGCCTGCTGATAGAGTTTATCGCCCGAAGCAGATAGCATGCTGATGCCGGTAAAGTCGGCACGGTTCTCCCAGATATATTCTGCAACATTGTCCCACTCGCCATCACGCACCGTGAGGGTGTTGGAGACGTTGTGGTAGAGACCGGGATTCATTTCCGGTCGCGCGGTACCCGGCACAACCCAGTTTTGCTGGGTAGAGTGGACATGCTTGAGTAGATCCATCGCGGACATCTCGCTGCGCAGAATGGCCTCTTCCGGTGCTTCGACGCAGAAGGTTATGACATCATCGGTCTTATTGGCACTCCAAACGGACTCCTCGCACATGTGTGGATTCTGTTCGTTGAAGAAACTGTAGACTGGGTCGGTCTTGTTGGCCTGCACACGGCGGAAGTAGCGGCGGGCATGGCGCGGGTGGATGCCGGACGCGGTGCCCAACAGTAGCGAGGTCGATCCGGCGGGCTTAACGCAAGTCAGGCGTGCGGCGGGTTCAGTCTCGATCTTCAGCGAAATCTCGCGGTTGACTTCGATGGCATATTTGGCCATTTTTTGCTGCATCACCGGATCAAGTGTAACCGCCGGCGAGTCCATCATTCCAGTAATTGAAACCCCCAGCAACGCCTCGCGGCGACAGAGTATTTCGGTCGTTTTTCCGAGATATGGGAAGTCGGAATAGCCCGCCTGGCAGGTTCCAATGATGGTGGCCGCGCGAACGGCAATACGGAAATCCTCTTCGGAGTGCAGCTTCGCACCGTTGATCTCGGTTAGATTGCAGAACTGCCAGCCGGATTCGACCGTAACGTTGCCATCGGCATCCTTCACTTCAAGATGCGGGTTGAGGCCAATTTCGCAGCACGGGTTGCAACCGTGCGATAGATCGCTGGCGAAGTAGAAGCCCGGTTCGCCCCACTCCTTCTGCTTGGTGAAGATACGCAGGAACTGCGCCTTGGAGGTTTCGTTGCGGATGAGCTTTACGGAGTTGTTGGAGCGGCCGCGCTGCGGGTTTTCATTAAACCAGTTTCCGCGCTTGGCATTCATCATTTCGCCATCGTCCGGCGAGAAGAGGCAGATGGTGGCGGAACGGCGGACGCCGCCGGCAATCACAGCATCGGCCGCGTGCATCATGATATCGTAGGCTTCGATCGGCTTGAGCTTGCGGCCGAGTGCGCCGTCAAAAATATTACGAGCGCGCTCGAGCGCACGCCGTAGCGGTACATGGCCGGGGGCACGGCCACCGGAAGTTTTCAGGAAGCGGCCGCGGTGACGGATTTCCGAATAGTTGAATTCGACGAGGTAACCTTCCACATAACTGAGAACCAGCTCTTGCATGGCATCCGCCCATCCTTCGATCGTGTCGGGCACATTGAAGTGACGCACCGTGCCTTCATCGACCGACTGCGCAAGCACTGGAAGCTTTTCGACGTGCTCAAACTCGACACTGAAACCTACTCCCGTGCCGCATAGCAACAGGAAGAGGCCGTCGCGAAAAAATTCAACACGGTCGCAAATACCAAAGGTGCAGTTGTACATCCGGGCATGGTTTTTTTCGATGGCAGGGCCGGCAAACTGCATGGAACGCATCGATGGCAGACAGCGCTTATCGAGTACTTGGTCGAATGCCCAGCGAATATCTTCCTCGGCCTTGGGATAGCGACGCAGGTGCATATCGCGCACACGGCCAACCGCTTCGGCATAGGTTTCACGGCGACCTAGTTCGGGAAGGTAGCGGGCGTAGCGGCTCACGAGCATGTAGTCTTGTATGGCCGATGCGTCGGGGCGCAGGCGCTGGTTGCGGGCCTTCTTGTGTTCTTCGCGATAGAGAATGTATGCGCGGGCGACATCATAGAGCCCCGCGCCCATCAGCTGCTGTTCCACCAAATCTTGAATCATTTCCACGTCGATTTGCTCGTCGCCGCGGCGGACATACCCTTTGATAATGTTGTCGAGCGAAGACGTGATATTCGTGATGATCGTCTGCATGTGAGGTTCCATTTCACCCTCGCCATGCTTGGCGACGCTCTTGACCGCCTTTTCAATGGCGGTATAGATTTTTACTTCGTCATATTCGACGCTTTCGGCGTCCCGCTTTTTCACTTTTATTTCCATCTCTTACCCCTCTTTGAACATGTGTAAACATTGGGTTTTCGACCACTTTATCGCAATACATGAGTCCTGTTATACACAATATGTAGTACCCCTCTAAAGAAACCGCACAATATATAGATGATTTAACGGGTAACAGAAAAAAAACCAGAATTCCGTTCCTCGATCTAAAAACCCTTTATTTAGAAGGTTATTACGGCGCTAAAGATCAGTCGCTCGGGAGGGGACGATTTGCTACGATTCCTGGCCATGAACCCCCTATTGACCCCATTCCCCAGACAGGCTCTCGCCACGCTACCCACCCCCATCCGCCCTCTCGTCGCCCTCGGCGACGGGTTGTTCATGAAACAAGACAACCTCACCGGAGCGGTCTACGGGGGTAACAAAATCCGCAAACTTGAATTCCTGCTCGGCGAAGCCATGGCCGAAGGATGCAAAAGCGTCATCACCTACGGTGCCGTCGGTTCCAACCACGCTCTTGCCACCGCCATATGTTGCCGACAACTCGGCCTCCGCGCCATCTCCATCCTCGCGCCGCAAAAAACGAGCGACCACGTCCGCAAAAATATCCTTGCGCAGTATGCCGCCGGCACCGAACTGCACCTCTGCCCCGACTACACCCATTTCCCGGCACTCACTAAAAAGCTGTCCGAACGCTGCAAGCAGGAAAACGGGATTGAACCCTACATTATACCCTCCGGTGGAACCAATGCCACCGGTGCGCTCGGTTTCGTCAACGCCGCCTTCGAGCTGGCAGAACAGATGCAGCCCAACGTGATCTACCTGCCGATGGGCACCGGTGGAACGCTCGCCGGTCTACTCACCGGCCTCAGACTTGCCGGGCTCGATACCCGTATCGAAGCCATCCGAGTCGTCGACCCCGCCTTCCGCAATAAAACCCACATCAAAAAACTGTGCGACGAGTTGTGCACTACGCTGGAAAACATTATTCCTCGCACGGGTGCTGAGGACAAAAAAATCCCCGTCATTGCGGAATCCGACATCACCATCCGTGATGAGTTCTACGGTGAAGGCTACGGCATCCCTACCCCTGAAGGACAAGAAGCCGTCGAACTATTCCAGTCACAAGAAAACGTTTCTCTCGAAAACACCTACACCGGAAAAACCGCCGCCGCCCTGCTCCACGACCTCCGCTCCGGCAAGCTCGATGGTCAAATTGTTCTCTACTGGAACACCCTGAACTCCCGCGACTTTTCGGCAGAGATTTCCGGCATAGACTTCCATGATCTCCCGCCCGAATTTAAACCCTATTTTTCGTATATTTAGTGCCTTTCGTAGTTAGCTTCTCCTTATGAAAGTTTCCGTCGTCATGCCGGTCTACAACGCCGAAGTCACTGTGCTCCAGGCACTGGAAAGCCTGCTGACGCAAAGCTTCCAACCGCTCGAAATCATTGTTGTCAACGATGGTTCGACCGACGGGACGTTGGAGATTCTCCATAGGCAGAAAGATATCAAGCTACTCGATCATTCGCATCGTGGCATTGTACCCGCGCTCAATGTCGGCCTCGCCGCCGCCGGGGGCGACTACATTGCGCGCATGGATGCCGACGATCTCTGCCTCCCGGAACGCATCGAACAGCAGGCCTCGTTCCTCGATGCATTTCCGGATATCGGAATCGTTGGCTGCCGTGTCAAGTTTGGTGGCGACCGCGAAAAGCAAGCCGGATATTCGACCCACGTCGATTGGATCAACGAGCTGGTCAAACCGGACGACATCGCCCTCAACCGTTTCATCGAATCGCCCTTCGCCCATCCTTCGGTGATGTTCCGCCGCGAGCTGGTCAAACAATTCGGCGCGTACCGCGACGGCCCCTTCCCTGAGGATTATGAACTATGGCTACGTTGGATGGCCAACGGGGTTAAGGCAGGTAAGGTGGACGAGGAATTGGTAACATGGAACGACCCGTCGGATCGGCTATCCCGCACCGACGAACGCTATAGCGTCGATGCTTTCTACGAAACAAAAGCCAAATATCTTTTCCATTGGCTGGAGAAAAACAATCCCCACCATCCTGAAGTGATGGTATGGGGAGCCGGGCGAGTCACCCGAAAAAGAGTCGCTGGTCTTGAAAAGTACGGATTACGAATTACCTATTACGTAGACATAAAACCTCGTGCCCTCAACTGTGGCACCTCGGTCATCTTGCCCAGCGAGATCCCCGCCCCCACCGACTGCTTCGTTCTTTCCATGGTTGGAAATCGAGGTGCGCGCGAGGAGATTCGCGATTTCCTGAAGCAGCGCGGATTTACGGAAGGGATAAACTGCATCTTTGCAGCCTAAAATATTCGACGCAAAGTCTTAAATAACACGGCATCTTTGCGTTGAACTATACTGCAGTACGAATCTCGGTCAGAATCTGACCCGATGTCATGCTGGATTGGATGACCACGCCGCGCTCGGCAATGCTCCCGATGCGCTGTTCCACTTC